>JAHZCM010000219.1 GCA_019422905.1 Oscillospiraceae bacterium | reverse complement strand
CTATCCTGCGCTTAAAAAAGGTGCGGACATCGACGCGGTTCTCCGCGGGCAGATTGAAGGCGCCGGCCTGACCTACATCCTCTGCTCCGACGAGGAGCCCCTCTATTTGCCGAAGGACGGCCCGCTCGTGCAGCTGCTTTCCGGCGCTTACGAGGATATGACCGGCGAAAAGTGCGATGTTTTTGCGATGGGCGGCGGAACCTATGCGCGCCAGATGAACGGCAAGGGCGTCGCCTTCGGCGCGTCCTTTGCGGGCGACGACACCAATGCGCACAACTGCAACGAAAGCCTTAATCTCGAGCATTACAAAAAACACGCGCAGATTTGCCTGGAAGCCATGTACCGCATGTTTACCGCGGAATAAAATGCACACCACGGAATAAAACAAAATTGTAAATTCACCCGTAGCGGCCCGTACCCTGCCTGTCTTTTGGCGGACAGAATACGGGCCGTTCTTTAAAACGTATGCCTTACAGAAAGGAAAAGGCCATTTTATGATCAAATACGCACACATCACGCCGGATGACATCTTTTCAAACCCGGAGGCAAAAGTGTACGTGGAGGCCGGCAACAGTTGTCTCGGCGCGCTCGGCTTCACGGAGCACGGGCGCCCGCATGCCAAGCGCTGCAGCAATTACGCCCGCGACATTCTCGCCGCGCTGGACTACGACGCGCGCACATGCGAGCTTGCTGCGATTGCGGGCTACCTGCACGATATCGGCAACACGGTAAACCGTGTGGACCACGCCCACAGCGGCGCGATCATGGCGTTCACTTTGCTGACGCGCCTCAACATGCCGCCGGAGGAAATCGCCACAATCTGTTCCGCCATCGGCCACCACGATGAAAAGACCGCCTTTCCGGTCAACGCGGTATCCGCCGCGCTGATCCTCTCCGATAAAAGCGATGTCCGGCGCACGCGCGTGCGAAAAAATGCGATCATCGCAAACGATATTCACGACCGCGTAAACTTCGCTGTCGTCAACTCTTCGCTGAAGATCGATAAGGACAACAAGCTCTGCGTTTTCAGCATCACGATTGATACTGAAGTCTGCCCGGTGATGGAGTACTTCGAGATTTTTCTTGACCGCATGGTGCTCTGCCGCAAGGCCGCGGATTTTCTCGGCCTCACCTTTGAGCTGATGATCAACGACACGCGCCTGCTGTAGCGCGCGGCGCTGCCTGTGTGCATGCCCGGCAGAACACGGTTGATTTTGGAGGTAGCTTTATGGATGAAATCAGACTGATCGCGCCGTCGGTGGAATACGGCGGCGATCTCATGCGCTTCCGGCAGGAGCTGCTCGATGCAAACGACGCGGATTCCTTTGCGGGCTGCGGCAGCCTGCGGGAGTGTACGTCGATTGAGGCGTATTTGGAGCTGCTTGCGCGTTACGAGCATGCCGATACCTGTCCTCCCGGCAGCGTTCCCTCCAGCACCTATATCGCCGTGCGCGTCCCGGACAACCGGATTGTCGGCATCATCGATCTGCGGCACCACATCGATCACCCGGTTCTGGGCGTATGGGGCGGGCATATGGGCTATTCCGTGCGCCCCTCCGAGCGTGGCAGGGGCTATGCCAAAGAAATGCTCCGGCTGAATCTTCAAAATTGCCGGGCAAGAGGCCTGGACCGCGTGATGATCACCTGCAGCCGAGAAAACCCCGCCAGCGAAAAAGCGATTCTCGCGAACGGCGGCGTTTT
>JAHZCM010000218.1 GCA_019422905.1 Oscillospiraceae bacterium | reverse complement strand
GCCTGCGCAGCCTTCCTCTGCTCGCGGAGCACGGAGCGAATGGAGCCGACCGCACGTCTGCGCTGACGGTTCACCTCGATGATACGGAACTGGACCTCGGTGTTCTTAAGCGCCTCGAGATCGTCGCCACGGTTCGCGGTAGCCTGCGATGCCGGGATAAAGACACGGATTCCGTTGTAGGCGATGATTACGCCGCCCTTGACGATTTCCGTAACCTTGCCGGTCAGGATCTCTTCTGCGTCCATAGCCGCAGCGATATCCTCCCAGCCCTTGATCGCGTCAATGCGCTTCTTGGAAAGCATGATGGTGCCTTCCTGATCGTTGGTCTTCATAATCAGAAGATCCATTTCATCGCCGATCTTGACAAGATCCTCCGGCTTCGCGTTCGGATCCGAGGAGAGCTCAGCCGCCGGAATAAATCCGGCCTGCTTTCTGCCGACGTCAACATACACTTCGGTGGGAGAAATGCCAACTACAACACCGTGCACCTTTTCGTCTGTATTTAAGCTCTTGAGTGATTCCTCAAGCATCTCCTCAAAATTAAGCTCATTTGTTTCATTGATGTCTGTCATGGTAACAAGTACCTCCTTTATTATGCTTGCCGGTGTTGAAGCTCCGGCAGTTATGCCAATTTTGCGCTTGCCCGAAACAGGCAAATCCTTCAGCTCGTCCGCGGTTTCAATCAGATACGTCTCACAAGCTGCCGCGCAAACATCGCGCAGCTTCGCGGTATTCGAGCTGTGCCGGCCGCCAACAACAAGCATCAGGTCGCTTTCCGCAGAAAGTGCTCTCGCCTCCTGCTGACGATTCGCGGTCGCATTACATATTGTATCAAAAACGGAAGCGTTTGTACATACCTTTTTGATGAAAAACAAACATTTTTCCCATTCTTCTACGTTAAAAGTGGTCTGCTGACAGAAGAAAATGGGCGTTTTTGCGAGTTCAGGCCGCTCACAAAACATTTTTTCGAGAGATTCAGCCGTTAAAAATGTATCATATGTTCCCTTGCAGCAGCCGAGGATTCCCTTAACCTCCGGATGCCCGGCGTCTCCGGCAAGCATCAAATGGCGGCCCGCCGCAGAATTTTCCGAAACCAGATTGTGTATTTTATTCACAAACGGGCACGTGGCATCCACATACGAGATATGCCGCCGCTCCAGCTCTTTAAGCACGGACGGCGGCACGCCATGGGAGCGGATCACAACCGTCTCCTCTTCCAGCGCCTGCTCCGGACCTTCAATCACCCGAACACCGCGCCGGGCAAGGCTTTCGACCAACTGTGGATTGTGAATGATCGGCCCGAGCGTGCAGACCCGCATGCCCTTGTCCAAAAGCCCGTACACGGTTTCCACCGCGCGGTTTACGCCAAAGCAAAAGCCTGCCGTTTTTGCGATTCGAATCATACAGACTTCCACCTGTTCTCCATGATATCAAGGCTTTCTGCACGAAGTGCCTTGACATGCTCGAAAATTTCTCTTGAAGCACGCCTGTACTGCATACTGGATTCTTCCGTGAGGCCAAGCGCCTCAAACGGGATCGGTTTTCCGATATTGACCACCATTTTTTTGAAAATCTTCGGCGGCGTGCCACCCTCGCCGATAATACAGACCGGAACAATGGTGCACTGCGTTTTATAGGCCAGCATAGCCACGCCGGTTTTGGGATTCAGCGGCTCTCCTGTTTTGGAGCGCGTCCCCTCCGGAAACATGCAGACAACCCGTTCGTCCATCAAAAGCTGCATGGCG
>JAHZCM010000217.1 GCA_019422905.1 Oscillospiraceae bacterium | reverse complement strand
TTTTAGATGCAAACGCAATGAGCCAAGTTTACGGAAAAAGTCGAGATTTGTCAACCGTTTTTTCGTATATTATGAATTATCTTTGAATTTTTCGCATTGAGAGCACAAAGCGCCTTTTTTCCATCGGTTTTTTCGTCGTTTTCACATTATTTCCTCACATTCTCCCTTCATCGGCCGGCATAAAAGGCGCGGATTTCCGCCATTGTGCGGTGAAGCGCCGGCGAAATATACTTCTTTGTCAGGAAAGCGAGGTAATACTGGCGCAGGAATGCGCCATCCAGGATTTCCAGCCGTTTCAGGCAGCCCTCCTTCACCGCCGGCGCCGCCAGCGCGGCGGGCAGTACGGCAATGCCGGCGCCGCTCTCCGCGAGCTTTAAAAGGCCGAAGTTCGTCGCGCCCTCCACCTTGGGATGCGCGGCGCAGTCGTGCGTCTGCAGCACCGCATCGATACAGCTACGGCTGCCGCTGCCCTTCTCTCTGAGCAAAAGGGGCTGCGCCGCCAGAGCCTGCACCGTCATGCGCCCCGGACAGTCAAATTCCGGCGCGCAGACAACATCCATTTCTTCGCTGAAAAGCTCCAGCACAGTCCGGTTCGGGGCGTCGTCCAGCGTATCCAGCAGCGCAAAATCGATCGCATTGTCCTGAAGCCGCCGTTCGATCTCCCGGGAATTGCCGATAAACACGCTCATCTGAAGCTCCGGCATCCGCTTTTGCAGCGCGCCGAGCAGCGCGGGCAAAAAGCATTCGCCGACTGTGACGTTCGCGCCAATCCGGCACACCGCAAAGCCGGCTTCGTCCCGGAGCACCCGAACCGATTCGTCAAACCGGCTGAGGATCGCGCGCGCATCCTCCCGCAGCCGCCGCCCCTGCTCCGTCAGATAGATCCGCCGCCCGATGCGGTCAAAAAGCCTTGTGCGGTAAAAGCTCTCCAGCTCCCGGATCGCAATGCTGACGGCCGGCTGCGTCATGTTGAGCGCCTCCGCAGCCGCCGTAACGCTCAGCTTGGCGCATACCATCTCAAACACCTGTAAATGCCGCAAGGTCATGCAGCCCTCTCCTTTCATAAGCATTTACTTATATTTATAATAGTAACATGTGCATTGATTTATGTCAATGCCTCCCTTTATAATGAAAATTGAATTCAAGGAAAGGAAGCTACACCATGCAGAAAAAAGCAGCGCAGACTCCAAAATCCCGCCTTCCGGGGCTGTTTCTCGCCTTTTTGAAAATCGGCGCGTTCACCTTCGGCGGCGGCTACGCCATGATCCCCTTGATCCAGCGGGAGGTTGTGGAAAAAAAGAAGTGGATTACGGACGACGACATTCTCGAAATCGTGGCCATCGCCGAATCCACGCCGGGGCCGGTTGCGATCAATGCCGCCACATTCGTCGGCTTTCGCACCTGCGGCTTCTTCGGCGCGTTGCTGGCGACGCTCGGCGTCGTGCTGCCGTCGTTTTGCATCATCCTCGCAATTTCCTTCGTGCTTCGGGAATTCGAAAGCATCCAGGCCGTACAATACGCCTTTTCCGGCATTCGCGCAGGCGTTCTGGCGCTGATTCTCAAGGCGCTTTGGTCCATGTATAAGCAGTGTCCCAAAAACCTGATCGCCTATATCGTCATGGCCGCCGCATTCGTGCTCGTGGCGTTTTTGCAGGTCGATGTGCTTCCCGTCATCATTGGCTGCGCCGTCTTTGGCCTGCTCACATCCTTGTTTTTGGGGAGGCATAAGTTTGAAACATTGTAATTTAAGCAGCATCGCGAAAAGAGCGCACGAAAACAGACCACCTTGCGGTAGCCCAAAAATATGGTAACACAGCCTAT
>JAHZCM010000216.1:1088-1878 GCA_019422905.1 Oscillospiraceae bacterium | reverse complement strand
ATATTTCGCCACATTGCCCGTGGCACGGTCGCTGAACCGCACGCCGATGCCGATGTAAATATACGGCCGCTGCGCCGCGTCGATCAGCTCCACAGCGCGATCGATATCGGCATCTTCGGCAAGCTCCTCCGGCTCGTAATCCACGACGCCCTTGCGGACAAACACACCCTCAGCAATCTGCACATCCTTCGGGATGTCGATGAGCACGGGGCCCGGCCTGCCGGACTTCGCAATCTGAAACGCCTCGCGGATCGTATCCGCAAGCTCGTTCACATCGCTGACAAAGTAATTGTGTTTTGTAATCGGCAGCGTTACGCCGGTAATATTGATTTCCTGAAAGCTGTCCCGGCCGATCAGGGAGGTCGGCACATTGCCCGTAATGGCAACCATCGGGATCGAATCCAGCATGGCCGTCGCAATGCCCGTAACCAGATTGGTCGCGCCCGGGCCGGACGTCGCAATGACGACGCCGACCTTGCCGGTCACTCTCGAATAGCCGTCCGCCGCGTGAGACGCGCCCTGCTCGTGTGCGGTGAGCACATGGTTAATGCGGTCGCTCGCCTTGTAAAGCTCATCATAAATATTGAGCACCTGGCCGCCGGGATAGCCGAACACGTCCGTTACGCCCTGTTCAATGAGCGTTTCAATGACGATCTGTGCGCCCGTCATCTTCACGCCGTTCTGTGTTTCCATACGATACCTCCAAATCTGTGTTGGGAAACAAAAAAGCTCCTTCGTCTCCCTGTTATCCTTGGATAACGATAAGAGACGAAAGAGCCGAAAATCCTTT
>JAHZCM010000216.1:0-1078 GCA_019422905.1 Oscillospiraceae bacterium | reverse complement strand
CCTGGGAATCAGGATGCACTCTTTAGAGGCCAATACCTCCTAACCCTGTTACGGGAGTACCCGTCTGCATCTACTCGCCCGCGCTTTCGTTGCAGCCACTCCATGGTGAGTTCAATCATTCCGCCCGATGCCTCGCACTGGCCGGCATCTCTCTGAACGGGTTTGAGGAATCATTTACTATTCCACTTCACCGTGTTTTCATTTATTTATAGCTGATTATAGCACCGGATTTTTTGTTTGTCAACAAATTTTTTCGCTCAGCGCGCTTTTTCAGCAGGCCAGCGCATACCGGTCGGTCAAGCCGCAGGAGCCCGGAGAGTTCTTTCTATTCGGATACCTCCGCCGTTTTTCCGGGAAGCTGCCTTGTGTATTTGAGCATCATCACCGCGACATAGACGGCGACGATCAGCTCCGTGAGCGGCATAGCGAACCAGATCGCGTCCGCTCCCGCCGCGGCGGGCAGAAGAAAGATCAGAATGCCGCTGATCAGCGCGCCCCTGGATACCGAAACGACAAAGGATGTGGAGGGCTTCATCAGCGCCTGAAAGTAATACGTGGAGAAAATATTGAACGGAAGCAGCAGGAAAGAAATCCCATTGCTGCGGATAATGCCCGGCGCGATGGCCAGAATCCCGTCCGTCGGCGTCATGAAGATGCGGACAAAAAGAGTCGGGGCAAATTCGGCGAGCGCCGTCCAGACCAATCCGAATACAGCGGCGGTGCCCAGCGCATACCGCAGGATCCGGCTGATACGCTTCCCCTTGCCCGCACCGTAGTTTGTCGAAATCATCGGCTGCGACGCCTGACCGATGCTGTATGCGCAGCACTGGACAAAGGTGCTGATGTTGATGATGATGCCGTAAACCGACAGCGCGTCCGTCCCCAGATACTTCAGGATCTGGCGGTTGAACAGCATGGTGAGAATGCCCATCGCCACGTCGATAAAGAACGTGGCAAAGCCGGTCACACAGATTTTCCTCAGCATGAAGAACAGCCTCTTTGGCTTTTCCAGCCTGAGCGTGTTTGGTGCTAGAATATAAATAGTACAAGTCAAAATGAGAATTCCTAATATAATATT
>JAHZCM010000215.1 GCA_019422905.1 Oscillospiraceae bacterium | reverse complement strand
TAGATCGTATCGAACGCCAGCGAGGATTTGCCCGAGCCGGACAGGCCGGTGAGCACCACCAGCTTATCGCGCGGCAGCTCTACGCTGATATTTTTCAGGTTGTGCTCGCGCGCACCCGACACAACAAGATTTTTCGAACTCATTTGCTTTTGCTCCCCATATTTTTCAAATTTCTTTCTTACAGCTTATAGGCGTCGGCTTCGACCCACGCCGGATAGAATCCGCAGCGCACCGCAATATTCTGTGAATGAAGGTTTGCCACAGCGGTTCCATAAAACGGCAGACAGCCCTTCTCTTCAATCCGGCGGCTGAGCGCATGAACAAGCGCCGTGCCGAGGCCATGTCCGCGGTATGCCGGCAGTACGTCGATGCCGACCTGCCACATATCCCTCGTGTTCGCGGACGCGCCTGACAGGGCGACAATCCGCTCCCCATCCATCGCCGCAAGGGCAAGCACGTCCGGACGGTCCGGATTATAGTCTGCGCTGAGCGCCATGCGAAACCGCTCGTTCGGGTAAAAGGCCCGAATCGCATCCTCTCCCTCAAACCATTTGTACGCAAAGCCAGGCGGCATAGAAATTTCCGGAAACGATCTGCCGGGCAGAAACATATGCTCCGTACCCCAGAGCGCATAGCCGTATTCACGCAGCTTCGCATCGAGCTTCCGCAGCGCCGGAAATTCAAAGAGCCGGTGCAGGCCGTTCACTTCTCCGGCAAGCATGCGGACATATGCGTGCAGCCGCTCGTCCGCCATTACAACGACGCTGTTTCCCGTCATCGCCATCGAAAAAAACGGCGCCTCATGTGTGTAAAGCCGCGCCCCTTCTGGCTTTGCCGGAGATGTCACGGTCAGCCCGGGCACAGTGAACGCTTCCGGCCGGGTATCGTATTCCAGCGCGAGCTGCCGGACAGCGCGCGCAAAATATGCTTGCTTTCTGTCCCTTTCTCCGGTTGTCATCTTTCCAGCTCCTTGATGCGGTCGCGCAGATAGGCCGCGTGCTCGAACTCCAGCAGCTTCGCCGCCGCTTTCATCTCCTTTGTCAGCTTCTCGATCATCAGGCGTTTTTCAGCCGGTGTATATCTATGCTTCTTCTTTGATTTTCCGTCATCCGCCTTTGTGGAAATCTCAAGGATTTCGGAAACGCTCTTGATAATTGTTTTCGGGACGATGCCGTGCTCCGCATTATACCGCTCCTGAATGCCGCGGCGGCGCTCCGTCTCGCGGATCGCATATTCCATGGACGGCGTGACGGAATCGCCGTACATGATGACCTCACCGTTCGCATTGCGCGCCGCGCGGCCGATCGTCTGGACTAGGCTACGCCCGCTGCGCAGGAAGCCCTCCTTGTCCGCATCCAGAATCGCAACCAGCGAAACCTCTGGAATATCCAGACCTTCGCGCAAAAGGTTAATGCCAACCAGCACGTCGAATTCTCCCAGACGCAGGTCGCGGATGATCTCCATGCGCTCCACGGTGTCGATATCATGGTGCATGTAGCGCACCCGGATGCCATAATTTTCAAGGAAGCCCGTCAAATCCTCTGCCATCTTCTTTGTCAGCGTCGTGACAAGCACGCGCTCTTTTCTCGCCGTTCGCTCGTTGATTTCCGAGATCAGGTCGTCGATCTGCCCGTCCGTGGGCTTCACCGTGATTTTCGGATCCAGCAGGCCGGTCGGACGGATCACCTGCTCCACAACCGCGGCAGACATTTTCAACTCCAGATCGCCCGGCGTAGCGCTGACAAACACCGCCTGATTGACATGCTTATAGAATTCATCGAAATTCAGCGGGCGGTTGTCGTAGGCCGACGGCAGCCGGAAGCCGTAATCGATCAGGCTTTCCTTCCGGGCATGGTCACCCGCAAACATCGAGCGCACCTGCGGCGGCGTCACATGGGATTCATCCACG
>JAHZCM010000214.1 GCA_019422905.1 Oscillospiraceae bacterium | reverse complement strand
GACCGGTAATAGCGGCGCGTGATCGCCACGGTATCACCGTCAAAATTCAGCCGTCTGTCGGCGTTGTCGATCGTGACCGTCACCTCCGCGAAGCCCTGCGCCTTGCGCTGGGGCGTGCCGCTGAAGATCACATCTTCCATTTTTGAGCATCGCAAAGCGCGCGTGGACTGCTCGCCGAGCACCCACCGCATCGCGTCGCTGATATTGCTCTTTCCGCTTCCATTCGGCCCTACGACCGCCGTGATTCCCTCCTCAAATTTCAGGAGCGTTTTGTCCGGAAACGTTTTGAAGCCCTGCAGCTCCAGAGATTTTAACAGCATCGGTTCACCTGCCTTCCTCAAGGATTCTGTATGTTCTGCCGGAGAGCGACGTCTCCTGCCTGATTTCAATTTCGTAGCCCATTGCCCGCAGACAGCTAAGATTCTGCCTTTTCTGGCCCAGCGCGATGGAAAGCATTTCGGGGCTTACCGCGACGGCTGCACGCTGGATTCCCTTCGCATCCAGCTCTGCCGTAAGCGTCTCCAGAAAAATTTGGCTGCGGCAAAGCTCCATAAACGCCGGGTGGTACGGCCCGGCCACGCGGTTTTCCAGCTCCCCGCTTGCATGCAGGCCGACGCGGATCAGCCGCACGCCGGCACGCTCGATCATCGGAATGAGCCGCGCGCAGAGCGCCACGGCCGCTTCCAGCGTCTGCGGCGCATAGCGGCCCGCGCGGTACCACTCGCAAAGCTGCGTGTTTTCCAGCACGACTGTCGGGTAAATCCGCATCGTGTCCGGCTTCAAGGCCAACAGGGCGCGCGCTGTCCGCACAGCCTTTTCGTCCGTATCGCCGGGCAGGCCGGTCATCATCTGCAAGCCCAGCTCGATGCCGTGCGCGCGGATCAGCGCGGATGCCCGCTCCACATCCGCCGCCGTATGCCCGCGCCGGTTCAGGCGGAGCACCGCGTCGTCCATCGACTGTGCGCCCAGCTCCACGGCCGTCACGCCGTATCGCTTCAAAACCGCCAAGCGCTCCGGGTCGACGGCGTCCGGCCGCGTGGAGCAGCGGATGCCGAAAAAGCCGTACCGTGCGCAGGCGGCCGACGCCGTCTGCAAAAGCGCCTCCCTGTATGCGGCGTCGATCGCCGTAAAGCTGCCGCCGAAAAAGGCGACCTCCGCATTCTGCACGCGTTCGCCGAGCTGCGCCGCCGCGCGTTCAAGTATGCGTTCCACCTCTTCCGGAGAAGGCTGAGCGGTCTGCCCCGTGATGCGCCGCTGGTTGCAGAAGCTGCACTGCTGCGGGCAGCCGTTATGCGGGATAAAAATCGAGATATTCGCGTGCTTAATAGCCCATCAGCTCCAAGGCCTCCCGGGCAGCCTGCTGCTCCGCCTCTTTCTTGCTCCGGCCGCCGCCCTTGCCGATCACATTGCTGTTCAGGTGTACCTCCACCGTGAAATGCTTGTCGTGATCGGGGCCATGCTCGCCGGTGAGCACGTATTCGAGGCGTTCGCCGGGATTCTGCTGGATGATCTCCTGCAGCATGGTTTTGTGGTCCTTAAACGGGCGCTCCCCCGCCGACTTCGCCGCGGGCGCGATATAACGGAGCACAAAGCGCTTCGCCTCCTCCAGACTGCCGGAATCCAGATAGATCGCCGCCGTAATCGACTCAAAAACGTCGGCCAGAATGCTGGGGCGCTCCCGGCCGCCGGAATGCTGCTCGCCGTGGCTCAGCCGCAAAAGCTCGCCCGCGCCGAGGCTGCGCGTAAACCCGCAGAGCGACTTTTCGCAGACCAGGGAGGCCCGCTTCTTTGTCAACTTCCCCTCCGGCAGCTCCGGAAATGTTTTGTAGAGGTATTCCGCCGTGATAAAGCCCAGAATGGAATCGCCCAGAAATTCCAGCCGCTCGTAGCTCTGCACCTTGCTGCGGCTTTCGTTCGCAAAGGAGGAGTGGGT
>JAHZCM010000213.1 GCA_019422905.1 Oscillospiraceae bacterium | reverse complement strand
ATCCGCTGATCGGCTCCGCCGGTGTTTCCGCCGTCCCGATGGCTGCCCGTGTATCGCAGACCGTTGGCCAGAAAGAGAACCCGCGCAACTTCCTGCTGATGCACGCGATGGGTCCGAACGTGGCAGGCGTCATTGGTTCCGCGGTTGCGGCCGGTGTGTTCCTTGCGCTGTTTGGCGCTTGATAACGCTTTGGAAAGGAAGAATAGATTATGGCTATGAATCCCCTTAAGATAACGGATACCATCCTGCGCGACGCGCACCAGTCTCAGGCTGCGACGCGTATGCGCATCGAGGACATGCTGCCGGCCTGTGAAATGCTGGACAACATGGGATATTGGTCTCTCGAATGCTGGGGCGGCGCGACGTTTGACGTCTGCATGCGTTTCCTCAACGAGGATCCGTGGGAGCGTTTGAGAACGCTCAAGAAAGCAATGCCGAAAACCCCGCTGCAGATGCTTCTGCGCGGCCAGAACCTTCTCGGCTACAAGCACTATGCGGACGACGTCGTCGAGGCGTTCTGCAAGAAGTCCATTGAAAACGGCATCGACGTCGTCCGTATTTTCGACGCGCTGAACGACCCCCGCAATATGGAAGCGGCGATGAAGTTCGTCAAGGAGTACGGCGGCAAGGTGGAGGCTGCGATCAGCTATACGCAGAGCCCGGTGCACAACGAGGATTACTTCGTAAAGCTCGCCATGCAGCTTGAGAAGATGGGTGCGGATACGATCTGCATCAAGGATATGGCAAACCTGCTTTTGCCGTATGACGCGTATTCTCTCGTCAAGAAGCTCAAGGCGAACGTCGGCGTGCCGATCCATCTGCATACGCACAACACAAGCGGCACCGGCGACATGACGAACCTGATGGCGGCGCAGGCTGGCGTCGATATCGTGGATTGCGCGCTGTCCCCGCTTGCCAACGGTACCTCGCAGCCTGCGACCGAATCGCTCGTCGCGACGCTCAAGGGCACAAGCCGCGATACCGGTCTGGATCTTGAAAAGCTCAGCGAAATTGCCGCGCACTTCAGAAAGGTTGGGGATAAGCTGGAGATCAACCCGAAGGTTCTGAAGGTCGATACCAATACGCTGCTGTATCAGGTTCCGGGCGGCATGCTTTCCAACCTGATTTCCCAGCTCAAGCAGGCGAATGCCGAGGATAAATATTACGATGTACTGGCAGAGGTTCCGCGCGTCCGCGAGGACTTCGGTTACCCGCCGCTCGTCACCCCGACGAGCCAGATCGTCGGCACGCAGGCCGTCATGAACGTTCTTGTCGGCGAGCGCTACAAGATGGTCACGAAGGAAAGCAAGGGCATTCTCCGCGGCGAATACGGCCAGTTGCCCGGCAAGGTCAACGAGGAAGTCCGCAAGAAGTGCATCGGCGACGACGAGGTGATCACCTGCCGTCCGGCGGATCTCATCGAGCCCGAGCTGGAGAAGTATAAGGCGGAGCTCGGCGACCGTGCGAAGAGCGAAGAGGATGTTCTCTCCTACGCGCTGTTCCCGGCTGTCGCCACGAAGTTCTTTGAGTGGCGCGACAATCCGCATAAAGACGAGCCTGCTCCGGCTGCGGCGCCCGCGGCGGCCCCGGCTGCTCCGGCCGCAAACAATGGCCCGAGAACGCTCTATGTTGAGGATCTCACAAACGGCAATTTCTGATTGCCCGCATGAGAAAATACAATAAGAATTGTACCCTGTCTGGTTTTTGAATACGCTGGCAGGGTATTTTTCGTGCGTACACCAGTGTAAAGGGCGATTCGCTATTTACAAACTTATGGTAAAATGTTACAATTACTAAAAGCAGAGCGGCACCGGTTTGGATCAACCCGTGAAAGAAAAGCTGTACAGGCCGGGTGCTGCAAAACACTCTATTGTGAAGGATGCGATCAGAATGTATAAATTTGACCGTGCGAAATATGATGAGCGGATGAAATG
>JAHZCM010000212.1:1005-2009 GCA_019422905.1 Oscillospiraceae bacterium | reverse complement strand
GAAAAATCGGCGTGCCCTCCGGCACAGCCCATACATCGCAGCAGAATTTGAAATTCTTGAGATAATCCAGGAATTCCTCGCGGAAAATATGCTTGGAACGCAGATAGTCGATGTCCTCTTCTGAAAAAGAAAGATTATTCAAATAATCCACGAGCTGCTCTACGCCCGCCATAATGGCAAAACCGCCGCCATCCGGCACTTTTCTGAAAAACATATCGAAATAGCCGATCGTATCCTTGAATCCGCTCGCAAAATAGCCGTTCGCCATCGTGATTTCATAGAAATCGGTCAGCATCGTCAGATTGACCTGATCATTGCAGAGATTTGTACGCATCTTCTTATCCCCCGCTGCAACATTTGCAATTTTTTTAATTATACCGCGATTACTCCAAAAGTACAATCAAAACCAGAAAAATCTGCGTATCCGCAGAAAAAATTCCGGGAATCCGCTAAGTTTTGGTAAAATCGGATCACGCCTTCACAACGACCTTGATCGACTCCGCGCTCATCTGCATGGCAATGGCTTCGGGCAGCTCCTCAAGCGAAAACGTATGCGTAAGGATTGGCCCAATCTGAATCCGGCCGCTGTTAATCAGCTCCACCGCGCGCAGATGTGTGTCCGGGTTGACAAAGGTGCCGCGAATGGTCAGCTCCTTTTGGAACACATCGAAAAGCGGCAGGTCATAGGTTGTCCCGACAGAAGGCACGCTGAACAGCAGGATCGTTGTGCCGCGCTTTGCAAACCGGAAAGCGCTTTGAACGGCAGCCCGGTTGCCCGCACACTCGATTACAACGTCCGCACCGTCATCGCCGATAAAATCGGTATACTCCTGATAATGACCGTCTTCCAACGGATTGATGCACAGATCCGCGCCAAGCTCCAGTGCTTTTTTGCGGCGCACAGCGTTCGGCTCGCTGAGCACGACCTTCGCCGCGCCGGAAAGCCTTGCGAGCTGCACGAGCAGCAGACCGATTGCACCGCCGCCAACCACGCAAACCGTATC
>JAHZCM010000212.1:0-995 GCA_019422905.1 Oscillospiraceae bacterium | reverse complement strand
GATTTCCGCGCGGTCGATGCCGTGAATGCAGCATGCGAGCGGCTCGCTCATGGCGCCGTATTCCAGCGGAACCTCCGGGTTCAGCCGCAGCGCCTGCTTCGCCGGAACCACGCTGTATTCGGCGAAGCCGCCATTCATAGTTACGCCGACCGCCTCCATATGACGGCACATCTGCTTTTTCCCGTTGCGGCAGTATTCGCATTCACCGCAGTAGATATTCGGATCGATCGTCACATGGTCGCCGATCCGAAGTCCGCTGACACCTTCGCCGATCTCTGTCACAACGCCGGAATACTCGTGGCCGAGCACAACCGGCGGATGCACCTCTGCACTGCCCGGCTCGCCGTGATAGATATGGACATCCGTGCCGCAGACACCGCAGGCATAATTCTTTACAACGACAGTGCCGGGCTCCGCTTTGGGAACTGGGCATTCCCGCACTTCAAATGTCTTATTGCCCATAAAGCATGTAGCTTTCATAATAGCTCGCTCCTGTATGAATGATTTTACATAGCAGAAATTCGGCCCATATCGCAACATACGGGCCGAATTTAAAACCAAAGTTACTTCACAGCCGTCGGGCCGACATCGGTAACCGAGAGCGCGTCGAGAATGGATTTTTCCATCGCCTCACGGCCGTACTTATCGACGTCCGCCTTGTTTTTCTCGCCGTGTGTCAGGCAGCCTGCGCCACCGATACAACCGCCGTTGCACGCCATGCCCTCAATAAAGTTATTCGGCAGGACATTCTTGGAAGCGCGCAGCAATGCCGTCTTGCAGTCTTCAATGCCGTCGCAGGCAATTGCATTGAGCTTAAACTCGGTGTTGTCCTGCTCCTTCAGAGCCTGCGTGACCGCGTCGGATAAGCCGCCGCTGCGGGCGAAAATGCGGCCGTAGTAGGAGGCGTTATCGAGCACGCCCTCCGGCAACGTCGTGAGATCAATGTTGCGGCTGTCAAACAATGCCTGCAGCTCCTCGAAGGTCAGCGTGCAGTC
>JAHZCM010000211.1 GCA_019422905.1 Oscillospiraceae bacterium | reverse complement strand
GAATACCGCCGCCGATATCCTCGACAACCTCGCGGAGCGTGGTGCCCATCGGGACCTCAACAAGGCCGGTATTGTTGATCTTGCCGCCGAGCGCGAAGACCTTTGTGCCGGGGCTCTTCTCGGGGCCGATGCGGCGGAAACCTTCGGGGCCCTTCAGGAAGATCTGGGGGCTATTCGCATAGGTTTCGACGTTGTTGAGAACCGTCGGCTTCTGGAACAGGCCCTTGAGCGCCGGGAACGGCGGACGGCATCTCGGCTCGCCGCGCTTGCCCTCGATGGAGGTCATCAGCGCCGTTTCCTCGCCGCAGACGAACGCGCCCGCGCCGAGACGGAGCTCGATATCGAAATCAAAGCCGGAATCAAAGATGTTCTTGCCGAGCAGGCCGTACTCTCTCGCCTGGCCGATTGCGATCTGCAGACGCTTGACGGCGATCGGATACTCGGCACGAATGTAGATATAGCCCTGTGTTGCGCCGATTGCATAGCCGGCAATCGTCATCGCTTCGATGACGCTGTGCGGATCGCCCTCAAGGATGGAGCGATCCATGAACGCGCCCGGGTCGCCCTCGTCGGCGTTGCAGCACACATATTTCTGGTCGGCCGCATTGGCCGCCGCGAATTTCCACTTGAGGCCCGTCGGGAAGCCGGCGCCGCCGCGGCCGCGCAGACCGGAATCAAGCATGGTCTGAACGACCTGCTCCGGCGGGATTTTCTCGGAAAGGATCTTGCCGACAGCCTGATAGCCGTCCAGCGCGATGTATTCATCGATAACCTCCGGGTTGATAACGCCGCAGTTGCGCAGCGCAACGCGCATCTGCTTCTCGTAGAATTTCGTCTCGTTGAGGGACTTTGTGGTCGTGTCGTCGACGACGGTCTCTTTATAGAGCAGGCGCTTGACAATACGGCCCTTCAGAAGATGCTCTTCCACGATCTCCGGGACATCCTCCGGCGTGACTCTGTTGTAGAACGCGCCTTCGGGATAAACGATCATGATCGGACCGAGCGCGCAGAGACCGAAGCAGCCCGTTCTCACAACGTTGACTTCCTTTTCAAGGCCCTTGGCGTTAATTTCCTCATGCAGCTTCTCGATGATTTTTTCACTGTTCGAAGAGGTGCAGCCTGTGCCGCCGCAGACCAGAACATTGGAACGAAACATAGTTTTACCTCCTTATTTCTGATTTGCACCGATGGTGTATTCTGTGACGACGTTGCCGTTGACCAGATGGTCGTTGACAACACGCAGCGCCTTTTCGGCGGTCATCTTTACGTATGTAGTCTTCTCACCCTTTGCGTCGATGACCTCGACAACCGGCTCGTACTGACAGATGCCGATACAGCCGGTCTGGGTGACCATAACATCGCTGAGCTCGCGCTTTGCGACTTCATCGACGATCGTGGTGAGAACGGGTCTCGCGCCCGCTGCGATACCGCAGGTCGCCATGCCGACAAGCACGCGGGTCTTCGCTTCCGAATTCTCGCGGATGTTGACCGATGCTCTTGCTCTATCTCGGATTGCCTGAAGTTCAGCTAACGATTTCATAATAGCCTGTTCCTTTCTGCGCAGTGCGCATTGGTGGTTCTGTGGATGGCGCCGCAGCCGCGCGGCTCAGGAGACCAGCTCTCCGTCCATCTCTGTGATATAATCGCGGATCCATGCGGAAACCTCCGGCTCGCTGAAAGGAATCTCCCCCAGCTGCTCCCGAAGCTCCCGGGTGTCCAGCGTTGCGCTCTTTTCCGTGCCGTCCGCGCGGATTCTCGTACGGATATACAGAAAATCAATTTCGGGGTTGCAGGTGATCAAAAGATGCATGACGGAACCGATATCGCCCAGTGGGATCATATCGACGTGCGAGGGGCGGAAAACCGCCGTCAGCGTCGTACCGCTTCCGAGCTTTGAATCGATCGTAAAGGAACCGCCCGTCATTTCCGCTTCCATTTTGAACAGCGGCACGCCGAGGCCCACCTTTCGAGTCGTGCGCGTGGTAAAGAAAGGATCGATCACATGCTTTACCTGTTCCTCGCTCATCCCGCAGCCGTTATCCGTCACCGTGATGGAGAGCGTATCGCCGGGAACCGATTCGTCCACCCGGATCGTCGTCAGAGACGCGCCGGCACGAATGGAATTCTGC
>JAHZCM010000022.1:22231-23498 GCA_019422905.1 Oscillospiraceae bacterium | reverse complement strand
AGGCCATCAAGCCGGTGAAGTGAAAATTACTAAAGAGCCGACGTGCACCGCTGAAGGTGAATCTGACGCCATCTGTACCGTCTGCGGCAAGACCTTTACCCAACCGGTCGAGAAGCTCCCGCACGAACCGGGAGAATGGGTCGTGACGAAGGAAGCAACCGCCGGCAGTCCCGGAGAAAGGACGCAATCTTGCACCGTCTGCGGAGAAACGCTCGCTATAGAGGAATTTGAAATGAGCCCGGAAGAAATTGAGCAAGCGTACAAAGATAGCTGCAAAAGCTACGAGGAAATTTCCAGAAATCCAAGCAAATATGAAGGCGAAAAGGCTTATTTCCGTGGTGAAATCATTCAGGTGATCGAGCAGAAAGTTCTGACCAGCACCGCTTATGTCCTTCGCGTCAATGTCACCAGAGGCGCCTATACGTGGAAGGATACCGTCTATGTTACATATTATCAATCTTCCGGCTCCGATCAGGGGCGGCTTTTGGAGGACGACATCATTACAATGTACGGAACACTCGAGGGAACAAAAACCTATGAGACCGTCCTCGGCGCTTCCGTTACAATTCCACAGTTCTCAGCAGAATATATAGACATCGAATAAGCTGAAAAACACCTTGCCGCACCGATTTGTGTGACAAGGTGTTTTCTATGCCGTGCGCTTATCGCTCCGATGTGGAATTGCGCTTTGTGATCGCCTCCCACAGGCCGTTGAGGTACGCGGCGCCGAGGGCACGGTCGTAGAGGCCGTAGCCGGCGCGTCCAGTTTCGCCCCAGATCATTCTGCCGTGGTCCGGACGGATATAGCCGTCAAAGCCGTTTTTATACAGCGCGTTCAAAATCGCGTACATATCGAGAGAGCCGCACTTTGAAAGGTGCGCGCGCTCCTCAAAACCATTTTCGAGCACCGCGACGTTTCGCGCATGGACGAAATGGATGCGTCCCATCGCCGCGTATTTCGCAGCCATATGCGCCACGTCGTTTTCCGCGCTGCAGCCGAGCGAGCCGGTGCAGAGCGTGAGGCCGTTGTGCCGGTCATCGACGATTTTCAGGAACCGGTCGAGATTCTTTTCGCAGGTGATGATGCGCGGCAGGCCGAAAATACTCCAGCAGGGATCATCCTCATGGATCGCCATGTTCACATCGCACTGTGCCGCCACCGGAATGATGCGCTCCAGGAAATACGCGAGGTTTGCCCAGAGGTCTTCCTCCGTCATCGCGTTGTATTCGGCGACGACCGCCTTCAGCTCCCCGCGCGTATAGCCCG
>JAHZCM010000022.1:7013-22221 GCA_019422905.1 Oscillospiraceae bacterium | reverse complement strand
TCCCATCCGGGCAGCGCCAGGTCGCTGTCGCTTTGGAGCGGGTTCACCGCCTCTACCTGCTCCTGATAGTAGACAAGGCTTGTCGAGCCGTCGGGCAGCGCATGGTCGAGCTGTGTGCGCGTCCAGTCGAACACCGGCATGAAGTTATAGCAGATACACCGGATGCCGGCTTCCGCCAGGCGGCGGATATTCTCGCAGTAGTTCTCAATATACCGGTCGCGCGTGGGCTTGCCGAGCTTGATGTCCTCGTGCACCGGAACGCTCTCGATCACCTCAAACTTAAGGCCAGCATCCTCCACCTGCTTTTTCAGCGCGCCGATGCTCTCCCGGCTCCAGACCTCCCCCACCGGCACATCGTACACCGCGGTGACAATCGCCTCCATGCCCGGAATCTGCCGGATTTTCTCCAGCGTTACCGGATCGTCGCTACCATACCAGCGAAATGACATTTTCATATGCTTTTCTTCCTTCCCTGCGCCGGTTTGTCCGCGCTTTACGTTTATCGTATCATACCGCCCATCAAAACGCAAGGGCATATCCGCCCTTCGGAAAGATTTGCAAACGGATAAGCAAAAATCCCCATATCTCCGGGTTTTTGCGGCGCATCAAACGAAAATCCATTAAAAAACAAAAATAATGATAGAAAACAAAAGAAAAACCCCTTGCATTTTGGTGCCGATTCGTTATAATGGACTCAGATTCCGTCGGCAATTGTGCCGCGTGTGTTTATTTCAGAGAGGAGTACATCATTATGTCCAAAGTTGTAAGAGTCGCCGTCATCGGTTACGGCGGTATGGGTGGCTGGCACACAAAGCGTCTCCGGGAGATTCCGGGCGTTGTGGAGCTCGCCGGTGTGTATGACATCCTGCCCGAGCGCAATGCCGCGGCAGAGGAGAACGGCATCAAGGCCTATGCCTCCCTTGAGGAGCTTCTGGCCGACGAAACCATCGACGCCGTCACTGTCGCCATTCCGAACGATCAGCACAAGCCCGTCTGCATTCAGGCCATGGAGGCCGGAAAGCTCGTCATCAGCGAGAAGCCCGTCACGCTCTGCACCGCCGATCTTGAGGAAATGATCGCGGCTGCAAACCGCTGCGGCGTCTGCTTCACGGTACATCAGAACCGCCGCTGGGACGAGGATTTCCGCATTGCAAAGGCCATCTACGAGTCCGACAGGATGGGCCGCATTTTCAGCATTGAGTCCCGCGTGCACGGTTCGCGCGGCATCCCGGGCGACTGGCGCAACACGAAGGCGCAGGGCGGCGGCATGGTGCTCGACTGGGGCGTTCATCTGCTCGACCAGATGAATATGATGATGGGCAAAATGCCTGTTTCTGTCTACGCGACACTTTCGAACGTCACAAACGAAGAGGTGGACGACGGCTTTACCGCGATTTTCACCTATGACAACGGCGTAAAATTCACCGTCGAGGTCGGCACCAGCAACTTCATCAACCTGCCGCGCTGGTATATTCTCGGTCTGAACGGCTCCGCCGTCATTGAGGACTGGGATATCAACGGCAAGATCGTCGTCGCAACAAGCGACGAAAAGCATGACGCAGTGCCGAGCGTCACCGCGGCCGGCCTGACCAAGACCATGGCGCCCCGCACCCCGGAAACGATCAAGGAGTATCCGCTGGAGCGCATCGATTCCGACATTCACGACTATTACCGCAACATCGCGGCCGTTGTCAACGGCGAAGCGGAAGCAATCGTCACCCACGACCAGCAGCGCGAGCTGATGCGCCTGATGGAGGCGATCTTCGAGAGCGCGGAAAAGAACCAGGTCGTTTACTTCTAAACCGTTTTCCGTCCGCCTATAGGCGGCGATTTTGAAATTCCTTCCGGTTTGGGATACCACCGAGACGGAGCGGGAAGAAGTCGTGCGGCACGCACCTTCCGCCCGCCGCAGCTCGTGTGACCCTTGCGGCCGACGCAGCAACATTCGGCGGCAAGCACACGGAAGTACCTGATCGCCCTTACATCGACGGCAGGAAAGAACGCTTGGAAGCCCATGCCGCGTACAACCGCGGTATGGCTCACAACTGAACAAAAACACCGGCGGCGGACGTATTTATACGTCCGCCGCTTCGTTTTATGCTTCGTTCTACATTTATATGCAGTGATACGCAGCGCTCATTCAAACACAAATTCCTCGTCGCCAAAGCGTTCCGGCCTGTGCTTCATGCTGTCCGCCTCGCTGAGTGTACGCAGCACACGGCACGGATTGCCGACCGCGATGCTGTTCGCCGGGATATCCTTCGTCACGACGCTGCCCGCGCCGATCACGCAATTGTCGCCGATTGTCACGCCGGGGCAAACGACCACATTCGCGCCGAACCAGCAGTCGTCGCCGATTTTAACCGGCTCCGCATAACAGACGCGCATTTCCCCGCCGTCCTTCGTCTTGAGCGCGCGGCGTTCGTCCGGCAGGAGCGGATGCTGCGGCGTCACAATCGTCACATTCGGCCCGAAGTTGCAGCGGTCGCCGATCGTCACCGGCGCGTCGTCCTGAATCGTCAGGTTGAAATTGCCGAAGAAAGTCTTTCCGATATGCGTGTGTGTGCCATAGTGGATCTGGATCGGCCCCTGCACAAAGGAACCCTCGCCGAAATCGGCGAAGAGCTGCTTCACGATCTGCGCGCGTTTTTCCTTTTCATCCTCAAAGGTACGGTTATATTCCGAGCACAAATTGTGCGAGCGCAGCTTGATCGCAACGAGATCCGGATGTCCGGGCCGATAAACCTGCCCGGCAAAAATTCTCTCTTCTTCTGTCATGAAAAAAACCTTCTTTGCTGTTCATAATGGGGCGACAGGGGCGCGGAAAGCGGCGCAGGCCGTTCAGTTTTTCGATCCGCAAGGCTCCCCTTCGCTTTTGCTTTCAAACACCAGAACGCCGTACGGCTCCATGGTGCACTCTCCCTCGAGCGTATCCGCTGTCAGGAGATCCCGCAGGCCGTGCAGCACGCGGATTTTCTGCGGCCGGTCCGTATAATTCAGCAGGAAGATATACCGCGTACCGTCCTCCTGCTCGCGAACCGCAAGCTCCACCGCCTCCGGCAGCCGCAGGCTGCCCCACACCGGGCATCCCGCTTCGCCGTCCAGAATATTCCGGATGAACGCGCCGGCGGTTTCCTCCGCGAAAACCGCGCCGTATGTGTAGACACAGCCGCTTCCGACACGGCGCCGCGTCAGCGCGGGTCTGCCGTCATAATAATTTCCCTGATAGGAGGCCAGCACCTCGCAGTCCGGTTTTTCCGGGTAAAGCACATCATTGAAGGACGGCGCGGGAACCCGTTCATCCTTCCACACCATATATTCCGGCTCGTCCGCCGGGCCGATAAAGGTGAAATCCTCCACCGTGCAGCCGGTAAGCGCCGCAAGCGGCCCCGGCATCGGCTGCATCGGGCAATGCCCGTCTATGTCCTTATACCCCGCGCGGCAGCCGAAAATCAACGTGCCGCCCGCCTCCGCGAACGCAGCGAGCTGTACCGCGCGCGCCTCGGTGATGATCGTCGGATGCGGATAAACGACCGTATCGTAACGGCCGAGCGGTGCGGAGGTTCCGCTATCCTCAATGTAAACAAAATCGAACGGAATGTGCGCGCGCTGTAACGCCTTAAACCAGCCGTCCATGCTCTGATTCCGCAGCGGGCCGTGCCATTTATCCTCCATGCCGTCCCACTCGTTGTCGTAATCGCAGAGTACGGCGACCTTTGCGCGGTATTCCGAGCCGGCAACCCCTTGGAGCTTTTCGATGTCCGCATGTGTACGCTCCAGCTCCGCCAAGCGGCGGTTATCGCGGTTGTCATAATTCAAAAGGCCGTGCCAATACATTTCGGTGCCGAACGCACAGGTGCGCCACCGGAAATAGCTGACAAAGTCCGCGCCGTGCGCGATGGACTGGAACGTCCACAGCCGCAGTTGGCCGGGCTTCGGCGCAGGCTGAATCATACGGGTATTCCAGCCGCCAGGGCCGGACTGCTGCTCCATGATGCCAAAGCGCGGAGAAATGCTCCGCGTTTTAATCAGATTGAAGGCCGTCTCCCTGTCCCTGAGGGAGCGCGGCGCGAGCTTGCCCGTATCGAGACCGAACGCAAAATTCGGATAGCTGTCATATGTCATGAAATCGAGGTGTTCGCGGGTCAACCGGTGGTTGTCAAGCACGCCGAAAATGCCGTTCGTCGTGATGAACTGCTCCGGCCGCCTGTGTTTTTTCAGGATATCCGCCTGCATGCCGATATAGCGGATTGCCGTTTCGGAGGTAAACCGGCGTTCCTCCAGCATCAGATGCGGATTTGAGGAATTCCCCAGCGTGCGGCGCGAAAGGTGGATCTCCTCCCAGCTCGTATACGTCTGGTTCCAGAACGCCGTGCCCATTGCGCGGTTCAGATTTTCCAGCGTGCCGTATTTCTCCCTGAGATACGCGCGGAACGATTCGTGGTCGCTCGGCGCATGGTAGCTCGCCGTCTCGCAGTTCACTTCATTGTCGATCTGCCATCCGACGATCGCCGGATGCGCGGCATAATGCGCCCCGATGTGCTCCACGATGCGGCGCACAAACGAAAGATACACGGGCGAAGTCATATTGTGGTGCTTGCGCATGCCGTGATAGACCGGGTGGCCGTCAATGTCACAATTTAACACCTCCGGATACTTTTCCGTCAGCCACGCGGGCGGCGTCGCCGTTGGCGTACAGAAAATCACCTGCATCCCGCATTCCGCCGCGAGATCCAGAAATTCATCCCAGAAGCTGTCGTCGAAGCGCCCCTCCTCCGGCTCAAACAGGTTCCACGCGAATTCCGCCACGCGGATCACATGGATGCCGTGCTCCTGCATGCGCCGGAGATCTTCGCGCCAGAGGCTTTTGTCCCAATGCTCGGGGTAATAGCATACGCCAAGCTCTATTTTCGTGCCGTCCAACAGCATATAAAACGCTCCTTATTTTTACCGGTGTGTGCCGAAGAAGAACAGCGCCACCGTGCCGGGGCCGGAATGCGCGCCGATAACCGGGCCGACAAAGTTGATCTGCACGTTTTTCACGCCGAATTTTGCCCGCACCTGCTCGGCCACGTATTCGGCGTCCTCCAGGCAGTCTCCATGGCTGATAAAAACGGTCTGCTCGCCCGGATGAATCGCCGTCTCCTCCATCTTCTGCACGAGTGCGTCGAGAGACTGCCGCCGCCCGCGCACCTTGCTGACCGGAATCAGGTGGCCCTCGTCGTCCACGTGCAGCACCGGCTTGATGCCCAGCATCGTGCCGACCAGCGCCGCCGTGGTGGAAATGCGCCCGCCGCGCTTCAGATGGTTCAGGTCGCCCACCGTAAACCAATGGCAGAGCTTCGGCGCATTCTCGCCAAGCCACTTATAAAGGCTGTCGATATCCGTGCCGGCGCGCTTCATAAGCGCCGCATGGTAGACCAGAAGACCCTCGCCCATAGATGCGCAAAGCGAATCGAACACGTAGATTTTGCGCTCCGGGTATTTTTCCCGCAGATCATCCCGCGCGATGCAGGCGCTCTGATAGGTGCCCGAAAGGCCGCTGGAAAACGCGATGTACAGCACGTCCTCGCCGCTCTCCAGAACCGGCTCGAAAACCGATGTGAATTCATCGGCGTTGATCTGCGAGGTCGTCGAGCTGCCGCCTTCCCGCAGCTTCGCGTAAAAGGTCTTGGTCGGCAACTCCGATTGATCCGCCTTGTCCCTGTAAGTCTTTCCGTCAATCGTGAAGCGGAGCGAAACCACCTCCAGCTCCAGCTCGTCGATCATCTTCTGGGTCAGATCTGTCGTGGAATCCGTGATAATTTTATATCCCATCCGGTCTCATCCTTTCAACACTTTCTCCGGCTTCTAAAGGAAGAAAGCCTGTTTTCATACAGTATACCGCATACGGCCGGTTTTGTCCACACAATTTCGTGCAGATTAACCCTTTGTATTTCGGCGCAGGTCGAGATAATCTTGCAGGATAATCGTCGCCGCCACAGCGTCTACCGCCGCCTTGCGCTTCTTTCCCCGTGTGTTCGTCTCATTGAGAAAATTGTGCGCCGTCACTGTCGTCCCGCGCTCATCGCAGAAATCGACGGGTAAGCCGCAAAGCGCATGCAGCTCGGCGCCGAAGGCGCGGGCGTTCTGCGCGCTCTCCCCTTCGCTGCCGTCCATGTTCCGCGGCAGGCCGACTACAATCTGCTCCGCTCCGCGCTCCGCCGCCAACGCCGCCGCGCGCTGCAAAAGCCGTTCGCGGTTGTGCTCGTGAATCACCTCCACAGGGCTTGCCAGCAGCTCGCCTTTGTCGCATACGGCAACGCCGGTACGCGCTTTGCCGAGATCTATGCCGAGAATAATCATGCTCTGTCTCTCCTTTCCAGTCGTGCAGGCCCCGCTGCGATAAGTCCAAACGCGCAGTATATACCGGCAAGCCATGCCGCACTTTGAAAAAACGGCCGCCGCAGGGCAGCCGTTTTCGTAATCTCTTATTTTTTCAGGTCGTACTGGTGCGGGTCGCCGAGAAGCTCAGGCGGCAGGTGGCTCTGGTCGTTCATGCGCACAGCGCGCACGCCTTCATCCGAAATCTCAAACTCGGACACCGAGGTGTTGCCGCTGATGCGTATGGACGGCAGCTCTTGCAAGTCATCCTTCAAAAGCGCACAGACCATATTTCGCAGCAGAAAGCCGTGCGATGTGACAACCGCCGTTTTACCCGCACTTTCTTCGAGGATGCGGCGCAGCGCGGATTTCGACCGAATATACACCTGCTCAGTCGATTCCCCGTCCGGAAACGCGCAGTCCTGCGGCGCTTCATTCCACGCCGCCGCAAGCTCGGGATAACCGTCAAAGACGGAGGACAGCTTTCTTCCCTCCAGCTCGCCGACGTCGATTTCCTTGAGATCGTCGAGCCGGACAATCGGCAGATTATGATATGTGTTGATCGCCTCCGCCGTTTTCAGTGCGCGGCGCAGCGGGCTGGAATAAATCGCATCAATATGGATATTTCGAAAACGCAGGGAAAGCAGCGCGAGCTGCTTTTCGCCCGTCTCGCTGACGTCCGCATCCGACTGCCCCTGAAAAATATTCTGGAGATTGCCCATGCTTTGGCAGTGGCGGACGAGATATAAATGGGTTACATTATTCATACAGACACCTTTCTGCGTTAAGGCTCTCTCTTTGAGGGAGCTGTCTGCGCAGCAGACTGAGGGAGTGTGCGTAAAAGCCGTCTTTGTACAGCACAATCAATCGAGCGGCATACCATTTCAAAATTTCGGTCAACATCAGAGTCGAAAAAGCGAAGAACTTCTATCCCATCTGCCATTAAAACCAACGTACGTTCAAAATCATAGGCTTTTCCTTGTCTTGTATAATGAGGCCCGCCATCCAGCTCAACCACAAGCTTTGCCTTTGCGCAAAAAAAGTCCACAATAAAACTTCCGATTGTCTTCTGACGCTGGAACCGAACCGGGTATGCGGAAAGATAATCATACCAAAGATGCTTTTCCTGCCGTGTCATATTTTTCCTCAGTTCTTTTGCGCGTGGGATCAGTTCCTTATTGTACTCAAGTGACATTTACTCCCTCCGTCACGCTCCGCGTGCCGCCTCCCTCTTGGAGGGAGGCGTATTCGGATTCTTTACCTCAATTTTACCACGGCTTCATCGCTCCCGTCAGCTCAGAGACGGACTTCACGCCGTTTTCATCCATATAAGCGGCAAGCCCCTCGAGGATCTTCACCGGGGCGTATGGATCGGTAAACAGAACCGTGCCGATCTGCAGCGCCGCAGCGCCCGCGAGCAGCATCTCGACCGCATCCTGCCATGTGCTGATGCCACCGAGGCCGACGATCGGGATCTTCACCTTCTGATAGGTCTGCCACACCATGCGCACGGCGATCGGCAGCAGCGCCGGGCCGGAGAAGCCGCCGGTGTTGTTGCGGATGATCGGGCGCTTTGTGCGGATATCGATGCGCATGCCGGTCAGCGTGTTGATCATCGAAACCGCGTCCGCGCCCTCGCTTTCGGCTGCAAGCGCCATCTCCGAAATATCCGTGACATTGGGAGAGAGCTTGACCATCAGCGGCTTTTTACAGTGCGCGCGCACGGCCTTCGTGATGCCGGAAACCCCGGCACAGGTCGTGCCGAACTGCACGCCGCCCTGCTTAACATTTGGGCAGGAAATGTTGAGCTCGATCATGTCGACGTCCGTGTCGTTCAGCTTTTCCGCCATCGCGCAGTAATCCTCCGGCGTGTTGCCGGCAATATTTGCGATGATGCGCGTGCCCTGCCCGCGAAGCCACGGCAAATCCTGCTCGATGAAGTGATCGACGCCGGGATTTTGCAGACCGACGGCGTTCAGCATGCCGCCGGGTGCTTCCGCGATGCGCGGCGCGGAATTGCCCGGACGCGCTTTCAGCGTGATGCCCTTCGAGGAAATACCGCCCAGCGTAGAGAGCGGATAAAATTCCGCGTATTCGCGCCCGAAGCCAAATGTGCCGGACGCGGCGATCAGCGGATTGTTAAATTCCACGCCCGCGACGTTTACATGCAGATCAGCCATCAGAGCACCACCCTTTCCGCGGCAAAAACCGGGCCGTCCTTGCAGACATGCCCCATATACGTGCCGCCGTTTTTATCGTACAGCTCCACCGCGCAGCCGAGGCACGCGCCGATACCGCACGCCATGCGCTCCTCGAGCGAAATCTCGCAGCGGATGTTGTTTTCTTTTGCAAAGTTTGCCACGGCGCGCAGCATGACCATCGGACCGCAGGCGTGGATGATATCCGGCTTCACATCGCGGATCAGGTCGGTGACAAGGCCGCGGTACCCGAGACTGCCGTCGTCGGTCGCGATGCGCACCTCGCAGCCGGCCGCTTCAAAATCCGCTGTGAGGATTGCAAAGTCTTTGCTCCTGAAGCCGACCGCCACCGTGGCATTTTCGCCGTACCGCTTCGCCGCACCGAGCAGAGGCGGCACACCGATGCCACCGCCGACGAACAGTGCTTTTTTATCCGGTTCTACCGAAAAGCCGTTTCCGAGCGGGGCCAAAATGTCGAGCTGATCGCCGACTGCAAATTTTGCGAGGTCGGCCGTGCCCGCGCCGCGCACCTGAAACACAAAGCGCAGCGTGCCGTTTTCGCGGTCGATGTCGCAGATCGAAATCGGGCGGCGCAGCGTCCTGCCCGGCACATAGATGTGCGCAAACTGGCCGGGCTTAGCTACGGCTGCCAGCTCCGGTGCGGACACCGTAAAATCATATGTATCGGCTGCGATTTCTGCGCGGCGCAGAATCTCGCAGAGCTTTACGTCATATTTCATGCGGAAAAATCCTTTCTGTTGCAGAACGGTATTATACGCGGATCTCGCCGATGCGCGTGCGGATTGCGTCGCGCATGCGGACGGCTTCGCGCCGCGCGGCCTGTGCGTAGTCGTGCCCGTCGCAGTTTTCCTTCTGCCACGCGCATAGGATGCCGCGCGAGGAGTTGATGATCGCGCCGAGACCGTTTTTGTCAAACGCGGGCGCAACGTCGTCCGCGCCGCCGCCCTGCGCGCCGTAGCCGGGCACGAGGAAGAACGTGTGCGGCGCCTTTTCGCGCATCTCGCCGAGCTGCGCGGGATATGTCGCGCCGACGACCGCGCCGACGCCGGAATAACCGTATTGGCCCATGACCGCTTCGCCCCACGCCTCGCAGAACGCGCCCATCGTCTCATAAACGGTCCTGCCGCTTTCGAGCTTCTGATCCTGCAGCTCGCCGGAGGAGGGGTTCGAGGTCTTGACAAGGACGAAAACACCCTTGTCCTTCTCGGCGCAGACGCCAAGCAGCGGCTTGATGCCGTCTGTGCCGAGATAGCCGTTCACGGTCAGCGCATCCGCGCCGAACGCGTCGGCCGTTTCGCCGAACACGTCCGTCGTACCGAGATGCGCCGTCGCATACGCTTCCATCGTAGTTCCAATGTCGTTGCGCTTGCCGTCCGTGATGACGAACATGCCCTTTTCACGCGCATAGGCGATGGTTTCTGCGAGCGCTTTCACGCCCTGCCAGCCGTACATCTCATAATACGCCGCCTGCGGCTTGACCGCCGGGACGATGTCGCACAGCGCGTCAATCAGGCCTTTGTTGTAGGCGAGGAGCGCCGCCGCCGCGCCCTCAAGCGTTTTGCCGTGCTCCGCGACGGCCGCGTCACGGATATACTGCGGGATGTAGGAGAGCTTCGGGTCAAGCCCTGCCACAGTGGGGTTCTGGGTTTCAACGATCTTTTCGATCATGCGGTCAAAAGACATGGTGATGTTCCTCTCTGTATGATTTTGTAACGAGCGGTTTCACAGCTCGGAGTATACGATTCTGCCGCCGCAGACGGTCATCTTGACCTTTCCAGTCAGCGTCATGCCCTTAAACGGCGTGTTGCGGCTCTTGCCGTGCAGCCTGTCTGGATCGACGATCCATTCCTCACGCTCGTCGATCAGCGCAATATCGGCAATCTCGCCGGCGCCGATCGCGCCCGCTTCAATGCCGAGGATCTGTGCCGGACGCACGCTCATCTTTTCGACAAGCTCCCCGAGCGTCAGAACGCCGGTTTTGACAAGCGCCGTATAAGCCGCCGCAAACGACGTCTCCATGCCGATGGAGCCGTTCGGCGCCGTAAGAAAGTCCGCCTTCTCCGCCGGCGTGTGCGGCGCGTGGTCGGTCGCGACCGCGTCGATCGTGCCGTCCTTCAGCGCTTCGAGCATCGCGAGGCGGTCCTGCTCCGTGCGAAGCGGCGGGTTCATGCGGTAGTCCGCGTCTTTTTTCAGCAGCTCACGGTCGGTCAGCAGCAAATAGTGCGGCGCGGTTTCCGCCGTTACCTTCACGCCGCGCGCCTTTGCGTCGCGGATCATCGCCGCCGAGGTGCGCGTGCTGACGTGGCAGATGTGTACCGGCACATCGTATGCCGCCGCAACGGCGATCTCGCGGGCCGTGCCGCAGTCCTCCGCCGCGGGAGATACGCCGGGCAGGCCGAGCTGCGCCGAAATCTCGCCCTCGTTCAGATACCATTTTTTTGCAAGATACAAATCCTCACAATGCGCGGCGACGAGCAGATTCAGCTCCGGCGCCCGGCGCATGGCCGCCACAAGGCAGGCCGTATCAACGACCGGACGGCCGTCGTCGCTGAGCGCCGTAGCGCCGGCCTCCCGGAGCGCCTTCAGGTCGCACAGCTCTGCGCCGCCAAGGCCCTTCGTAATAGCCGCAGCCACGTAAACGTGCGCGTCCGCGCCCTTCGCCTTGTCGAGAATATAGCGCACTGTTTCCGGCGTATCAGCTGCGGGCTTCGTATTCGGCATGCACAGAAGGCTTGTCACACCGCCCGCCGCAGCCGCGCGGCAGCCCGAAAGGATATCCTCCTTGTCGGTAAAGCCGGGATCGCGCAGGTGCACGTGCAGGTCGACAAAGCCCGGCACCGCCGTAAGTCCTTTTGCCTCGATCACCTCAGCCTCTGCGTCGTACAGGTTTTCCGAAACGGCGCTGATGCGGTCGTCCGCAATCAGGATATTGCCGACATAATCCTCGCCGCGCGCCGGGTTCAGAATCCGCGCGCCGCGGATGAGCAGCCGTCTTGGGGTGGTCTCCATCCGTCAATCCCCTTCCTTTCTCTGAATCGAATATTGATTCCGCATTTTAAAGGTCATTTATATCTTCATCATCTATAGTCCCTTGCAAGCGCCGCGGCATTGTCTGAGCAGGCGCAGCGCCTATGCTCTTCCGCGCAGAAGAAGAAATTTCACAATCGCGAGCAGCTCCCGGCAGGCGTTTTTCGGCAGCGCGCGCAGGCGGTCCCCGGCAAAAAGCGGATACGGCGCAAGGCCGAGCTGCCGCGCCATCGCGCACGCCCGCCACATGTGATAGCGCTGTGTGGCAATCAGCACCGCCGTGCCTCTGTGGCTGCGCACGAGGATTTCTTTTGCAAAGCGCAGGTTTTCCATCGTCGTGGTGGAGCGCGTCTCCGCCGTGATGCGCCCGGATTCCACGCCCAGCGCCGTAAGCGCCTTTTTGGCGGCCTCACCCTCCGAGCGGGATTCATCCGCGCCGCGTCCGCCGGTCGTGATGCACATGGACTGCGGATGCGCGAGCAGGTAGTCCGCCGCAGCCTGCACACGGTTTTGCAGCGTGGGACTGAGCCGCGTCTCATAAACCCGCGCGCCAAGCACCACGACGGTGGCACCGTCCGGCGGGATGTCCGGCGATCGCTTCATCGGAATACCACACACCCTTCATCGTTTTATGGAACAAAAGTGCACAGCCGCAAAGCGTCATTCCTGCGGCTTTTCCGTTTTCCGCTTCACGCCGCTCTCCGTATCCTGCTCGATCTTGATTTCCCAGTGGATCAGGAATGTCAGCGCCGCGCGAACGGCGATGATCGCCGCGACCAGCGCCACTTCGGACAGTTCCCGCACGACAACCGTGCGCAGAATCTCACTGCCGAGCTTGAATTCCAATCCAAGCGCCATTCCCTTCGCGAGCTGCAAGCGCACGGAGGGGTTCCTTTGAACATAGCCGATCACACCCTTTATACCCGCAATGATAATGATCACCACACCGATCAGCTCAAAGCCGTGAATGGCAATGCCCACGCAGGAATCCAGAAAATTCTCCAAAAACAACTCAACCTGTTCCATTACAAACCTCCACTGCGGGCGCCGCCCGAAAGCCGGCACCCATTATACACCGCATTTATTATAGGAAATTCCCCTGAAAACTGCAAGGGCTCCGGAAGCAAAAGTTTCATCGCAGGGTATTTCTCAAAATATCGCGCCCAGCGCGCTCCGGCTCCTGTACCTCGGCGAGCAGCGCCTTGTAAAAGGACTCCGCCGTACTCCGGCGTTTCCCGGCAAGCGCCGCGCCCCTTGCGGTGTAAAACCCATCGTAAATCTTTTCCAGCTTATGTCTGTACTCGTGGAAGAACGATTCCGCACCGTCCTCAGCGCCGTCCGAAACCGTCCCGTCCGCCATCCGGGTATAAAGCGGGGCCGATACCTCGCCCTGATACAAAAGGGTTCGCGCAATGCCGCATGCGCCCGCAGCGTCCAGCTTGTCCGCATCGAAGAGGATCTTTGCCTCCAGGCTCTGCGGCGGCGCGTCGCTGCGGAAGCGATGCGTGCGGATGCAGGCGCGCACATGGCCGGCAAACGATTCGTCAAAGCCGTTTCGGCACAAGAACCTGTACGCCTTTTCCCCGCCGACCTGCGCATGGCAGAGCGACGGATCGCGGAGCTGCTCGGCGCGGCCGATATCATGCAGCAGGCAGGCCGCGATCAGCACGTCCAAATCCGCCCCGGGCTCCGTCTGCGCAATGTCCAGCGCCGTATACAGCACACGGTAGATGTGCTCCGCGTCGTGTGCGCTGTCATCCATTTCCTTCAGCATATAATCTTCGAGCCGTTTATATATTTCTTTCGTCATCCCGTGTTCCTCTCTTTAATCTGCCGGTTACTTTTAGCACCATTCTGTCATAACAGAGATAATCCCCGTTTTCCGTGCGAAGCGTTCGATAGGCCGCAAAGGTATAGCCGCATTTCAGGTACATCGACTTTGCCGGAAGCGACGCATCCACGCACACCGCATCATAATCCCTGCGAATACGATTTTCCGCAAAACGAAGCAGAGCGGTTCCATAACCCTTTTTCTGCTCCTGCGGCAAAACAAGCAAGCGGCTTATTTCGTTTTCATGCACCGTAACCGTACCGCAGAGTTCTCCTCCCGCATAGAGAGAAAACACCTGCCCGAGGCGAATCGCCTCGGCGATCCGTTCCCTGCTGTGAAGCGCCGCAAAGAAATCTACGGCGCCCGCCGGATAATAGCGCGGGTAGACCGCACGGATGGTTTCCTGCACAAGCGCATAAATCCCGTCCAGCTCCGCGCTCTCCGTCGTCCGAATCTCCGGCTCTCCCGTTTCGAGCCGCATGCAAATGAACTGAACCGGCTTGCCGTGGTCTCTGCCCTCCGCCCTGCCGCAGACGCGAAAGCCGGCCTTTTCATAGACGTGCCGCGCACATTCATTTTCCTCCAGAACATGCAGGGTAATTGCGCCCTTGTGTCCGTAATGCTCCCGGCAGAACAAGACACAGCCGCGCACAAAAGCCGCGCCGTTCCCGCAGCCCACATGATCCGGCCGCATGCCAAGCCCAATTTCCACCGAGCCGTCCGCACAGAACTCATATTCATACATACCGACCATGCCCTGCCCGGGCTCGCTGACGGCAAACCAGTTTTCGAAGCCGCCCAGCGCTTCCTGCCGATCCTCCCCGCGGTTTTCCGGGCGTATCGTGTACCGCTCAAACGGCGGCGCATACTGCCAGTTCAGATATTCCTCGAGCTGCCCGCGGGTCATCGCCGAAACCTGCATGTCGCCCCACACTCCTTTTTCGCCGTTTCCATGATATAGAAAACTTCCCGAAGCCGCAGGGACTCCGGGAAATCTGGTTATTCGTCATACGCGTAAGCGCTGCTGCCGTCCTCCGCAGCCAGCTCCGAAGCTGCCTGCACATCGGCCTTCGAAGGGTCCGAAATAATCTCGCCGTCCCGCACGCTCTGCATCAGCGCCTTCGCCGTATTGACCGTCTCATAATCCGGCTGCATGACATAGGCATAGTCGCTCATGGAATATGGGATCTGCGAATCGCCGAAGCCCGTCACGCTGTACTGCACGATGTTCCATGAACCGCCGTCCGAAAGCTGGCGGCGGACAATCGCCGCAATATCGTTATAAGGTACATTCATGTCAAAGCAGTCCTCAAGGCTTTCAAGGATCGATGTATAATTGACCAGGATTTCCGGTGAAAGCGCTTTGTCGATGATCGCAGAAATCACCTTTAGCTGATTCTTGCCGCGCTGAATATCGCCGTCGATGAACGAATAGCGCTCGCGCGCAAACTGCAGCGCCGCATCGCCGCCCAGCACGTTCGTGCCGACCGGATAATAATACTGCCCGCGGCTGAACTCAATGTCATTGTAAAGCGTGATACCGCCGAGCGCGTCCACAATCCCCTTAAAGCCGGTAAAATCCAGACGGAAATAGTAGTCTATATCGATATCATAGAGCATTTCAAGCGTTTCCATCGAGACGTTGACGCCGTAAATACCCGCATGCGTCAGCTTATCCGGGACGCCGCCGGAAATGGAAAGCGGCACATAGTAATCGCGCGGCGTTGTGACAAGCAGGATCTGCCGCGTCTGCGTATTGATCGTAGCG
>JAHZCM010000022.1:0-7003 GCA_019422905.1 Oscillospiraceae bacterium | reverse complement strand
CCAACCGTGTGGAGACCCTCGCGCGAATCGCTGCCGCTGATGTACAGCGTATAGACCTCCTGCACATTCACGCTTCCGGTATCGACAGTCTGCTGCGGCTCCTCTACGACCGATTCGACGCTCAGAAGCTCCAGTTGGCGGATTTCCGATTCAATATCCGCATAATTCTCCAGCTCTGCGATCACGTCCAGGTAGGCGAGGTTCAGCACGATCGCATCGCAGTCGCCCGCCAGCAGGCCATCCACCAGCTGCGTGATGCCCGCGTATTCCTCCGTCTGCACGGACCTGCCGAGCGTCGTATTGATCTGGCTGATCGTATCGTCTGTATTCTCGCGGTCCAGCGCCGCCAGAATGCCGAACTCATAGTCTGCGGCGTCGCCGATATTCTGCGCGGAATCCTCCGTGCGCACATACACGCCGACCGGCGTATACTGCGTGCGGGTCGCCGAAATACGGCTGAGGGTATTCATCGTCACATGCAGGTAATTCGTGGCAACAGCCAGCACGGCCGCCAGCAGCACCGCCAAAATCGCACCGAAAACAAACTGCACTTTATACGCTGTATTCCGGACAAGCAGGGCTGCCGCCGCCGCAATCATCACCACGGCTATACTGCCGAGAATCAGTATTTTCCCGGGAACAAGCTGCGTCCGGGCCAGTACGACAATAAATACCGCCACGATGACCGCCATCACCAAAGAAATAATCAAACCGGGAATTCTTCCCTTCCATCTGCCCATTTTGCGAACTCCTTTGCCTGTGAAGCGCCCGGACTCAAACCGAAAACAGCGCCGTATTGCAATTCTAAATATCTATTTTATCTCCTTGCACCGCTTTCCGTCAACTTTTTTTATTAAATCCATAAAAATCGGCAAATCGACAGAATCTCCGCTTTTGTCTCGGAGATTTTTACCAAATTTGCAGCACTCCATCTTCGTATCAAATCACCTGGAAAACTTATTTTATACATACCGATTGCCCATTTTTTCAGTATATCCAGCCGGAACCTCCTTACACACCGCGGTATAGAGCAAAAGCGGCGGCCTGTATTGCAGGCCGCCGGCTTCCTCATCCATTTTCCTTTGTACTGCCCAGCAGCTTAATCAGCGCCTTTTCGGCGCGCTCTTCGCAAACGGCAATGATCTCGTCGCCGCTCTGCAGCACCGTATCGCCGCTCGGGATAATCAGCTGATCTCCGCGGACAACCGAAATCAGCAGCGACCCTTTGGGAAACACAAGGGATTTCACCGGTCTGCCGCCGATGGCCGAATCCTCGCCCAGCGTGACCGAGCAGATCTGCCCCTTGCCCTTATTCAGGGAAGCCACAAGGCGAAATTCCAGCAGATTGGCCTCCTGTTCGATGATCCGCGCGATGATCTCCGTACTGCTCACGGCATAATCGATGCCCAGCACGCGCATCGTCTCCAAATTGCGCGGATCATTGGCCCGCGCAATCACTTTTTTTACATTGAAATGCTTTTTGGCCATCTGCGCCGCGACAAGGTTATCCGCATCGTTGCCTGAAATCGCAATGAAGCAATCCGCTTCGCGGACGCCGGCCTTTTCCAGCGTGGCGGTGTCCGTGCCGTCGCCGCAGATCACCTCGATATCCAGCGCGTTTGCGAGGTGATAGCAGCGCGTTTTATCCAGCTCGATCAGGCACACCTCGTGGCGGCCCTCCAAAATGCGGTGCGCAAGGCTCTCGCCCACCTTGCCGCCGCCCATAATCACAATATTCATCGCTTTGTCCTTTCCGGCTTCAGTCCACAGTCTTTGCATAAACGATGCTGTCGCCCGCCTCAGGCCTGCACAGCCCGTTTGCCCTCAGCAGAAAAGCACCGCTCTTGCGGATCAAGCCGAAAATCTCCTCGCCCGGGTAGCCGTACAGATCCCGCAGCAGCTTGCCGACCTGCTGCTTTTCCACGGGACGCGCGGTAAAGGAAACCGTGTGCGTGCCAAATTCCAGCTTCTCAGCTTTTTCTCCGGTCAGCACGCGGACAAGCGTATCCCCGGCCAGATTTGTCGGACAGACCGTGCGCAGGCCAAAATTCTCGAAAATCGACTCCCGCGCGGGATCGGAAATGCGGGCGACAACATTCTGGATGCCGAAATAGTCCCGCGCGATCTGCGCTATGGTGATATTCAGATTGTCGTCCGCGGTTGTGACCGCCACCGCATCACAGCTCTCAATTCCCGCCTCGCGCAGACTGCGCAGATCCATCGGAAAGCCTCGCAGCGTTACGCCGCCGAAATCCTCGTCCAACAGCATAAGCTCGCTCTCCCGGTTATCCAGGACGGAGACATCCCAACCCTTTTCATCGAGCGTCCGGGCGATCTTCCGCCCAAGCATCCCGCAGCCGATTACCAATACATTCATATTCTATGCGCTTCCCTTCTCAGCGGCGTTCCGGATCTTCCGTATCGCGAATACTCTCCGGCGTCATGCCGCCGCTTGTATCAGAAGACTCGATATCCGAGCGCCCACTGCCGTTGACGACGATCGGCGCGTCCGGGTCCGGCGTTGCGGTAGGCTCTTCGGAGGAGGCCGTATCCGGGTTCCCGCCCGCCGTAGAAGCCGCGTCCCACACGGACTTCTCCACCTGCGATACTTTCACGAATTCGGCATAAACATAGGCTTTGCCGCCATTATAGGAAATCTCATGCCAATCTGTGCTGAAATTCTCTGTCAGCACCTCAAACTGATCGCCGGCATACGTCTCGCCTAGAATTTCGGAATCCATGTTCGCCGCGCTGCGGATATTGAGCGAGCCTTCAATATTCGACACCGTGGCGACCTTGAGCGTCTCCACAGCCGGCGTTGCCGACGGAGTCGGCGAAATGCTCGGACTCGGGGAAGGAGACGCCTCACCGCCGCCACCCCCACAGCCTGCCGCACAAAGCACAAACGCCGCAGCCGCAGCCGCCAAAATCAAAGCTTTCCATGTATATCTGCCGGTTTTCCTGCATTTCATCACAAACTCACCGTTCCTTTACTGTTTATCTGTTTTTTATTCTAGCACAATTACGTGAAAAATCCAATATGATTTCCCCTGGTTTTCATTTCTTTTGCAAAATCTTTGCGGATGAGTTGATATTCTTCCGTAATTCTTGTAAAATAAAAACACATACCTTTAATATTGGAGGATTTCCCATGCTTAAACTCAACCAAATCGCCGACGTCAAAGCGCGCGGCTTCCTGCTGAACCGCGGTACGGAGAATTTTTCCGGCAGAATTGTTCCTGCCGGTTCTGTTTTCTCGGCAGAGGATCTGCGTGTAATTGCGGAAATCGCCGAAAAATTCGGCAGCGGCAAGGTCGTCTTTACCTCCCGTCTCGCTGCGGAAATCGTCGGCATTCCCTACGATCAGATCGACGCCGCCTGCGAATATGCGCAGGCACATGATCTGTATTTCGGCGGTACCGGCGCGAAGATTCGCCCGATTACGGCATGTAAGGGCACAACCTGCGTCTACGGCAATTACGATACGCAGGCGCTCGGCAAAGAGCTGCACGAAAAGTATTATGTCGGCTGGGCAAACGTCAAGCTCCCGCATAAATTTAAAATCGGTATCGGCGGATGCCCAAACAGTTGCATGAAGCCTTCGCTGAACGATTTCGGCATCGAGGGCCGCCGCGTGCCGGTCTTCGCTGTAAACGATTGCCGCGGCTGCAAGGTCTGCGTCGTGGAAACACGCTGTCCCTCCAAGGCGGCCCATGTTGAAAACGGCAAGCTGCACATCGATGAAAACTGCCTGCAGTGCGGTGTTTGTACCGGAAAATGTCCGTTCAAGGCGGTCCGTCACGAAAGCGAAACGCTTTACCGCATCTACGTTGGCGGTACATGGGGTAAGCACACCCGCATGGGCTCGCCGCTGAGCCGTCTTGTCTCCCGCGACGAGATCGAGCCGCTGCTGGAAAAGACCATGCTCTGGTTCAAGGAAAACGCTTTCTCCAAGGAACGTCTCGGCAAGGCCATTGACCGCATCGGCTTCGACAAATTTGAAGAAGCCGTATTTTCCGACGATCTTCTCAACCGCAAGGATGAAATCATCGCCCAACCGATCAAGACACCGTAAATCACACCAAAAACCTATTTTCTGAAAGGATTTCAACCTTTTATGAAAGCAAAACGATTCCTCATCCCGATACTTGCCGTATGGATGCTGTTCTCGGGCTGCGCCAGCCAGCCCGGCGCTGCGGAAAGCGGCTCTTCCGGCATATCTTCCGAAGCACAGACAGAACCGTCCGAATCCTCTGAAGCGCAGCAGCCGTCCGCATCCGAAGCGCAGGTGCGCACAATCACCGATTCGCTCGGCAATACGGCTGAAATCCCGGAAAACCCGCGCGTGGTCTCTCTTTACGCCTCCTTCGCCCAGTGCTGGCTGCTTTCGGGCGGCTCGCTTGTCGGCGTAACCGAGGACGCAACGGAGGAACGCGGCATAGAAACCGGCGGCGACATCGCGCTGGTCGGCACCGTCAAGGAGCCGAGTCTGGAGCAAATCGCTGCGCTCTCTCCGGATTATGTCCTTCTCTCAGCCGATTTGTCCGCGCATATGGATCTTGACCAGTCGCTGACGGACATGCAGATCCCGCACGGCTATTTTCAGATGGACACTTTTGAGGATTACAGCCGGATCATGGCTTCCTTCTGCGCGCTGAACGACAGCGCCGGAACACGTTACGAAGCATGCGTGACCGCCCTGCAGGAAAACGTTGAAAGCACGATTGCGGAAACGACCGCTGCGTTTTCAGAAGAAGCCCCGCGCATACTGCTTTTGCGCGCCTATTCCACCGGCGTAAAGGCGAAAACGAGCGATAACCTGACGGGCATAATGCTGGACGAGCTCGGCGCTTACAACATCGCCTATGACAACCCGAGCCTTCTGGAAGATCTCAGCGCGGAAGAAATCATCGTGCAGGATCCGGATTTTATCTTCGTCACCACCATGGGCAGCGAGGAAAGCGCGAAAGCCTATATGCAGGAAAACATTGAGAGCAACCCGGCCTGGAGCGAATTGACCGCGGTAAAGAACGGGCGCTATATTTACCTGCCGAAGGACCTTTTTCACTATAAACCACTGAACAGATGGGATGAAAGCTATGCGTATCTCGCGGACTGCCTGCTCGGAAAATCAGAATAGGCACTTTTCCGCCGCGTGGCTTTTTCCGCTGATGCTCATTGGATTGGTCCTCACATTTCTCCTGAGTCTTCTGGTGGGCGCTGCGGATATCTCTATTTGGGACAGCATCCGCGCAATGCTTGACGGCAATATTGCCGATCCCGGCTGCCGCATTCTCTTTTATGTGCGTCTGCCGCGCGCCGTCGCGGCGCTGCTTTCCGGCTCGGCGCTCGCCGTTTCGGGCGTTGTGATTCAGAATGTGCTGAACAACGCGCTCGCGGCACCGAATATTATCGGCGTAAACGCGGGCGCGGGCTTTGCCGTTCTGTTCGTCATCGCTCTCTTTCCCACAATGACCGGTGCGATTCCGATCGCCGCCTTTCTGGGCGCGCTGTTCGCCTCCCTTTTGATTTACGCCATTGCCGCGCGCACCGGCGCCTCGCGGACGACGATCACGCTGGCCGGCGTCGCAATCAGCAGTGTTTTCACAGCGTGCAGCAATGGACTCAAGACCTTCTTCCCGGATACGATTTATAACGCCAATACTTTTTTCATCGGCGGATTCTCCGGCGTCGCATGGAAAAACCTCTTTCCCGCATGGGGCGTCATTCTTCTCGGCCTTTTGCTGGCGCTGCTGCTTTCCGGAGACATGGATGTGCTGGTGCTCGGCGACGAGACCGCGTATTCTCTCGGCCTCAATGTGCGCCCCCTGCGCTTTGCGCTGCTGGCCATCGCCAGCCTGCTTGCGGGCGGCGCCGTGAGCTTTTCTGGCCTTCTCGGCTTTGTGGGGCTGATCGTGCCCCACATTCTGCGGCGCTTCACCGGGCAGCGGCACCGTGTGCTCGTTCCGCTGGCGGCGCTTGGCGGCGGCATTTTTGTGTTGATCTGCGACACGCTGAGCCGCACGCTGTTCGCGCCCTACGAGATTCCCGTCGGCATCGTGCTCTCTGTTCTGGGCGGCCCGTTCTTTATCTTCCTGATCCTGACGAAGAAGGGAGGGCGGCTCGATTGACCATGCCAAATGAAGCGCTTTCCGCCACTGGCGTCCGCTTTTCCTACGCCGGCGCGGACACCCTGCGCGGCATTGCCGTCCGCCTGGAAAAAGGGAAGCTGACCGCTTTTATCGGCCCGAATGGCTGCGGCAAAACAACGCTGCTCAAATGCCTGTGCGGGCTTTTAAAGCCGCAGAGCGGCACCGTTTCGCTGGACGGCGGCACGCCGCTTTCCGCGCTTTCCCGCAAGGCGCTTGCCCGCCGCATCGCCTTTCTGCCGCAGGTCAGAGCCGTGCCGGATATTCCGGTGGAAACGCTCGTCGGCCACGGGCGGTTTCCACACCTCGGTCTCTCCCGGAAAATGACCGCGCGGGACCGCCAAATCGTGCAGGATGCAATGGAGCGCGCAGGCGTCTCCGATTTCGCGTGCCGCAGCGTGCCGTCTCTCTCCGGCGGCGAGCGCCAGCGCGTTTACATCGCGATGCTTCTGGCGCAGGACGCCGACATCGTGCTTTTGGACGAGCCCACGACATATCTCGATGCGCATCACAAATTTGAGATATTGGAGCTGCTCCGCGCCATGCGCGACAGCGGCAAAACCGTGGCCGCTGTTTTACACGACCTTCCCCTCGCGCTCAAGTACTGCGACCGGGCCGTTTTGCTGGAAAAAGGCGCGCTTGCTGCCGAGGGCACACCGGAGGAGCTGTACGCCTCCGGGGAAATCTCCCGCGTTTTCGGCATTGACTGCCGCCGCGTTCTGGTGGACGGCCGTCCGGAATACATTGAGCGGCGGGCATAAAAAACTCCGAAGCATAAAAGTGATTTTTATAAAATTTTCCGGTTGACAACCGCAGGCTTTGCGTGTACAATAAAACCACAATCCAATGTGCTT
>JAHZCM010000021.1 GCA_019422905.1 Oscillospiraceae bacterium | reverse complement strand
ATCTGAAAATGCGTCAAATCCGTCCGGCGCGCTGGATACGCACTTGAGAGAGTACAGAAAAAGCACCCGTCCTATTGCATGGACGGGTGCCGGAATTCCTATGACTTTTTGGGGCTCAGCGGGAGAGGTTCTGAGAAACCTCATACAGCTTCTTGTCAAAAACGCGGGGCATTTCAAGCGCTTCGGTGATATCAAAATCCACGATGCGCTCGCCCTGCATAACGACGACGCGGTTGCTCTTGCCGTCGCGGAGCAGCTCCACCGCATGATATCCCATCCGGCTGGCCACAACACGGTCGCGGAGCGTCGGCGAACCGCCGCGCTGCACATGGCCGAGGATCGTCGCACGGCTCTCAATGCCGGTTTCCGCCTGAATCCGCTTGCAGATTTCCTCCGTATGGCCCACGCCTTCGGCAACAACCACGATAAAGTGACGCTTACCGGTCTGCTGCGCAAACTTGATGCGGTCGATCAGGTCGCGTTCAAAATCGATCTCAACCTCCGGGACAAGCGTTGCGATCGCACCCACGGCGATACCCGTGTTCAGCGCAATATCGCCGCAGCGTCTGCCCATGACCTCTACAACACTGCAGCGGTCGTGAGACTCCGTGGTGTCACGGATACGGTCAATCATATCCATTGCGGTATTCATCGCGGTATCATAGCCGATCGTATACTCCGAGCTGGAAATATCGTTGTCAATCGTGCCGGGAACGCCGATACACGGGATGCCTGCATTCGACAGATCCCGCGCGCCGCGGAAAGAACCGTCGCCGCCGATGACAACAACGCCGTCAATCCCCATTTCACGGCAATGTGCCGCCGCTTTCTGCACGCCCTCTTTCGTGTTGAATTCCGGGCTGCGCGCCGTAAAGAGCGCCGTACCGCCGTGCTGGATGATGTTGGAAACACTGCGCAGGTACATTCTCTCCACATCACCGTGCAGAAGCCCGTTGTAGCCGCGTTTAACACCATACACCTCCATGCCGAAAGAGATCGCGGTTCGGACGACGGATCGAACCGCAGCGTTCATACCCGGCGCGTCACCGCCGCTCGTCAATACTGCGATTTTCTTTGCACACATGTTAATTCCTCCAATGTTTTATATAAATGAAAAAATAGGTTTTTCAGTCAGAAATTATTATAGTATATTCCGCGGTCATAATCAAGAGGAAAAACGTGTTTCCTCCCGGATTTTGTTTCTACGATTCCTTCAGCGCCACATTCTCTTCGCCAAGGAGCCGCTTTAAAGCTGCGATCAGCTCGTAATTGACGGCAACGCGGTATTTCGCAGGCGCGCGCACGAGCTTGTTCTTCTCGGTGCAGAACAGATACAGGTCCGTCGCACCGTCGAAAATCTCGATATACTGCAGCGCCTTTTTGCAGAGCGGATGCTCCATCGCCGGCACGCGCAGATACAGCCCGCGGTACGCCGTGTTGTATCCCTTGATCTGCACGCTTCGCCCGCTGCCCGCCGGGTTTTGTCCGCCGCGCTTTCCCTGCGCCAGCATTTCTTCCGGTGAGAAGGGCGCTGCAAAATATTCGCAGACGAGCTTCGGATCCTTTTCCTCCGTGAAGCTGATGCGCCCATGTGCCTTTACCGCGCCGCCGACAACCAGAAGATCCGCATAGCGCTCCAGCACCTTCGGAAAAACGAGCGCTTCCATAGAGCCGTAAATATCTTCCAATATGACGAAGGCCATATTGGCGCCGGATTTCGTCGCCTTCTTCCGGACCTCAGATACAATGGCCAGCACATCCACATACTGCTCGTCGGCGTATTTATCGGATTCCCCCGCGGCGCTCTGGGCAATTTCATCCATGCGCGCCACGATGTCCTGCCGGTACACCTCCGCGTAAGGGGCCATCGGGTGCCCGGAGAGGTACATTCCCGTGACCTCCTTCTCCATGGCAAGCAGCTCTGTCTGCGGGAATTCCTCCGCACGCGGCATCTGGTATGTGTCCGTGTGCTTGGAGCCGCCAAAGTCAAAGAAGCCGATCTGCCCTTCGATATTCCGTCTTTTGTCGGCATCAAGCTGATCGAGAACCGGTCCCACCGCCAGAAGCATCTCCCGGCGGTTATTGCCGAGACCGTCCAGTGCGCCGCAGCGCACGAGGCTCTCCACCGCACGGCGGTTCAGGTCCTTGCCCTGCATGCGCTTGCAGAAATCATAGAAGCTCTCGAAGCTGCCGCCGCGCTCGCGCTCCAGCAGCAGGCGCTGAATCACGCCGCGCCCGAGGTTTTTGATTGCCAGCAGGCCGAAGCGGATGCTGTTCTCAAAAACGGAAAAACCGGTTTCACTCTCATTGACATGGGGCGGCAGCACGGGAATGCCGATGCGCGCACATTCCTCCATGTAGACCGCAACCTTGCCGGAGGAGCCCAGCACGCTGGAGAGCAGCGCCGCCATATACTCCTTCGGATAGTAATACTTCAGATATGCCGTGCGGTACGCCACCACCGCATACGCGGCCGCATGCGGCTTATTGAACGCATACGACGCAAAGCTCTCCATTTCATCATAAATGATCTCCGCGGTGCGCTCGTCGACGCCGCGCGCCACACAGCCCTCGATCTCCACGGTGCCGTCTTCCCGCCTGAGGCCATGGATGAAATACTCGCGCTCCTCCTCCATGACCTTATGCTTTTTCTTGCTCATCGCCCGGCGCACGATATCCGCGCGGCCCAGCGAATAGCCCGCAAGCTCGCGGAAAATCTGCATGACCTGCTCCTGATAGATAATGCAGCCGTAGGTCACGTCGAGAATCTTGGAAAGCCGCGGATGCCGGTATGTGATTTTCTCGGGATGCTTGCGGTTTTCGACATAGGAGGGGATAAATTTCATCGGGCCGGGGCGGTACAGCGAGATCACGGCGATCAGATCTTCGATGCTCTCCGGCACCGACTGCATGATCACGCGCCGCATGCCGGACGATTCAAACTGGAACACGCCTTCGGTTGCGCCGCTCGCAATCATGGCGAAAACCTTCGGATCGTCCTCCGGGGCGTCCTCCACCTTAAAGCCCGGCACGCGCTTTTGAATCATTTTCTCCGCGTTGTCGATCACGGAGAGATTGCGCAGGCCGAGGAAATCCATTTTGAGCAGGCCCAGCTCTTCGATCTCGGTCATCGTATACTGCGTGACGACCGAATCGTCGTTCATGCTCAGCGGCACGTAGTCCATGACCGGACGGTCCGTGATGACAACGCCCGCCGCATGGGTCGAGGTGTGGCGCGGCATGCCCTCGATCTTTCGGGCCATATCGATCAGCTCGTGCACCTGCTCATCCGCCTCATATTTATCGCGCAGCTCGGTCACGCTCTCCAGCGCGTGGTCGAGCGTCATGTTCAGCTCCATCGGCACCAGCTTCGCCACCGTGTCGCAGACGTTGTACGGGATCGCCATCGCGCGGCCAACGTCGCGGATCGCAAGACGCGCGGCCATGGTGCCGAAGGTGACGATCTGCGCCACATGATCCGCGCCGTATTTCTCCACGACGTATTCGATGATCTCCTGCCGGCGCTCGTCGCTGAAATCGACGTCAAAGTCCGGCATACTGACGCGCTCCGGGTTCAGGAAACGTTCGAAAAGCAGGTCATAGCGCAGCGGGTCGACGCCGGTGATCCCGATGCAGTACGCCGCAAGACTGCCGGCGCCCGAGCCTCTGCCCGGCCCGACCGGAATCCCCATGCTCTTCGCCTGCCGGATAAAATCGTAGACAATCAGGTAGTAGTTGACATAACCCATCTTGTCAATGGTGGAAATCTCATATTCCAGCCGGTCAACAGCGCTCTGCTCCGGGTGCTCGCCGTAGCGGCGGTGCAGCCCCTCGTAGCACAGGCGCCGAAAATATTCGCGGTTATCGCTGCCATCCGGCGTATCGAAGCGCGGCAGCTTCGTATGGCCGAATTCAAATTCGAGGTTGCATTGATCGGCGATGACCTGCGTGTTGTCCGCCGCCTCCGGGCAGTCCGAAAACAGCGCGCGCATCTCCGCTTCGCGCTTGAAATAGAATTCGTCGGAACCGAATTCCAGCACGTCCTCATCCTCCACCGTCCGGTTCGTCTGGATGCAGATGAGAATGTGGTGCATCTTCGTATCTTCTTTTTCGATATAGTGGCAGTCGTTCGTGACGACGAGCGGGATGCCCGTCTCGCGCGACAGCCGGATGATCTGCGGGTTGACATAAGCCTGATCCTGCAAGCCGTGATCCTGCAGCTCCAGATAAAAATTGCCCGGGCCGAAAATCTCCAGATAGCGCAGCGCGGCCTCCTTGGCCGTATCGTAAGCGCCCATAGACAGCGCGCGCGGGATTTCACCCGCAAGGCAGGCCGAAAGCGCGATCAGACCCTCGCTGTGTGCGCGCAGCAAGTCGAAATCCGCGCGGGGCTTGTTGTAGAAACCGTCCGTCCACGCCTTGGAGACGATCGCGACGAGATTGCGGTAGCCCGTCTCGTTTTTGCAGAGCAGCACAAGATGGCGGTTTTCGTTGTCGACGCCGTGTACCTTATCGCCCATTTTCCGCTTTGCCACATAGATTTCGCAGCCGATGATCGGCTTGATTCCACGCGCCTTGGCGGCCTTATAAAAATCGATCACGCCGTACATCACGCCGTGATCCGTGATGGCGACGCTTGTCTGCCCCATTTCCTTCGCCTTGTCGAGCAGCCTTTCAATCCGACATGCGCCGTCGAGCAAGCTATATTCCGTATGCAGATGCAGATGTGTAAACGCCATGAATACCGTCTGTCCTTCCTATTCGTCAATCACCAGTGCAAAGCCGTGCTGCGTGGTAAAGAAATGGTTCTTTTCTCCCCATTTCGTATCGATCACAATGTAATACGTGCCGTTTTCCTCCGGATAGCCGAAATATTCGCTGCGATAATAAAGCTCCGTGCAATCCTCTGCGTAAACCGTATAATACATGCTGCCGTACGGATCCTGCGTCGCTTCCAGTACAATGCCCTTTTCCATATGCAGCACCGGAAAATCTGCGGCGTCCACCGCCAAATCGAACCGGCTGCCGTCCGTCACGCCGCCGTTTTGCTGCTCGGAAACCACACGGCACAGCGCCGTGATCTCCGTTTCTCCGGATTTTACAGCGATATCGCCCGGCACAATCTCCGCTTTCAGCAGATCGGCAATGAAATAGGCCGCGCATCCCAGCGCCGCGACCATCAAAAGGCCAAGCACCAGGTCTTTAAAGCTCTTCGGCTTTTTCAATCCTCTTCCCTCTTTTCCATGCGCTGCCTGGCAGCCTCCGCCTCCGGCGTTCCGAGCGTCTCTGCAAATTCCATAATGCGCCGGAGACGGTGATTCACGCCGGAACGGCTGATGGAGAGCTTTTCGCTCATCTCGCGCAGGGACATCTCCGGGTTGTGCAGGCGCAGGAGCGCCGCCTCGCGCAGGTCCTCAGGCAGCTCGCTGAGCCCCACCTTATCGCTGATCAGCGCGATCGCGGCAATCTGCTTCGACGCCGCCGAAAAGGTTTTGTCGAGATTCGCCGTCTCACAATTTGAAACGCGGTTCAGGTTATTGTACGTCTCCTTATACATTTTAATCTGCATCAGCTCCATCGCTGAATTTACCGCGCCGGTCAGCGTCAGAAAGTCTTCGATCGCGCCGCTCTCCTTTATGTACACGATATAGCTGTTCTTGCGGCGGACAATCGACGGCATAAGCTGCGCCGCTTTCACACGCTGCAAAACGGCCGCCAAATCCTCGGCAAGATGCAGATACGGTGTGGAAAACTCCAAATGATATTCCTTTCGCGGGTCCGTGACCGTTCCGCAGATCAGAAAAACGCCGCGCAGGAACGCGGACAGGCAACAGTCCCGCCGCAAATTTTCTTCCAGAATCCGCAGATGTATTTCACGGCCCGTGTGCCCGAAGGACGTGATCATGCGCAGACGGGCCTCCTCACCGGGAATTTCAATGGAAAATGCGCCTGTATTCTTGCGCCGCGTCTGTGCGCGCACCTCGGCGTAAACGTCCGCGGAAACCGCGGCCGCCTCGGCAAGCCGGCGCGCCACCGCCGCATTTTCACAGATCATGCGCAACTCCCGCGTGGAAAAGCACTTTGAAAAAAGCAGAAGGCCGTAGCATTCCGCTTTCAGGCAGCATGTCCGCTTATTCTCGATTTTACAGAGCTCTTCCTTGCAGTCCGATGCAAATGACATGCCGCCTTCTCCTTCCGGTCAGTTTTTCGCAATATCGCGGTGCGTCACACTCGTATGCACGCCCTTCTCCGCAAGGTGGTCGTGCATGTGCTGCGCCAGCGCGACCGAGCGGTGATGCCCGCCGGTGCAGCCGACCGCGATAACAAGCTGGCTCTTCCCCTCCTGCACGTAGAGCGGCAGCATATAGTCGATCATATCGGTGAAGCGGGTCTTGAAGCCCTCCGTCTCCTTGCACTGCATCACGTAGTCCCGCACCGGTGCGTCCAAGCCGGTCTGGTGGCGCAGCTCCTCCACATAGAACGGATTCGGCAGGCAGCGCACGTCAAAGACGAGGTCCGCCTCCAGAGGCAGGCCGTACTTGAAGCCGAAGCTGATGCAGTGCACCGAGATGGCGTCGCTGTCATTTTGAAGGAACAAATCCGAAATGCGGGATTTCAGCCGCGCAACCGGGATATTGGAGGTATCGATGACGTAATCCGAAATCTCCTTGACCGGGCGCAGCATTTCCCGCTCCAGCCGCACTGCCTGCGCCAGAGAGCCCTGCATAGCCTCGGCGAGCGGGTGCTTGCGGCGCGTCTCCTGAAAGCGGTTGACAAGAACGGCGTCTGCCGCATCCAGAAACAGAATCTTATACGGCTTGTCCTGCGCCTTCAGCGTTTCGAGCGCGCTGAAAAACGATTTGAACAGCTCGCCGCCGCGCGTGTCCGTAACAACGGCAAGCCGCCGCTGGATGCCTTCGGATTTATCGCACAGGTCGTAAAAAACCGGGATCAGAGCGGGCGGCAGATTATCGACGCAGTAAAAGCCGATATCCTCCATCGCATGCATCGCGCGGGTCTTGCCCGCGCCGGAACGCCCCGTTACCATTACAAATTCCATGCTGATTTTCACTTTCCCTTCCGTTTTTCTCACACTCGCTGCCTGCGCCGCCCGGCGCAGCGTGTAAGCCAAAGCCTGTTTTATTCCAATCCGCCTGCGCTTTTACAGGCGGACGCGCCGGACCTCCGGCTCCAGAAGGACGCCCGTCTCCCTCAAAACCGTCGTCTGAATATTCTCAATCAGGCGCTCGACGTCCGCGCAGGTCGCGCCGCCGTTATTCACAATAAAGCCCGCATGCTTTTCGCTGACACACGCGCCGCCGACCGTACAGCCCTTCAGGCCGCACTGCTCAATCAGCGCGCCCGCAAAATGGCCCTCCGGGCGTTTGAACACACTGCCGGCACTGGGCAGCTCCACCGGCTGCTTCGATTTCCGGCGCTGCATCAGGTCCTCCATTTTGGCGGAGATTTCCGCCTCCACGCCGCCCGTGAGCCGTAGATCAGCCTTTGTAATCACCTTTTTGGTATTGGTGAACGCACTCGTCCGATAGCCGAAGCGGAGCGCTTCGCCCGAAAGCGAGCCGGGCACGCCGGCCTCGTCGAGATAATCGACCTTCTGCACGACCTGCTTCATCTCACCGCCATAGGCGCCCGCGTTCATATACAGCGCGCCGCCCAAAGCCCCCGGAATCCCCCATGCAAATTCGAGGCCGGAAAGCGCATTGCTCCGCGCAAAGGCGCAGACGGACATCAGGGACGCGCCGGCGCCGCAGAGCAGCCCGCCGCCCTCCAGAAGCTGAACCTGCTTAAACTCCCCCTCCAGCAGCAGCACCGCGCCGCGCAGGCCGTCGTCCGGCACCAGAAGATTGGTGCCGTTGCCCAGCACAAAATACGGCGGCTCCGATTCCTGCAGCGCATGGAGCGCCGCCTGCAGCGCAGCCGTATCCGGCACGCGGATGAAACGGTCGGCCGGTCCGCCGATCTTAAAGCTCGTATGCGCGCTCATTTTCTCCTCTTTTTGACAGGGGATTCCCGCTGCGGCAAGGGCAGCGTCCAAAACGGCATAATCAGGCATTTTCCATACTCCTTAAAATCTCATCCGCATTTTTCCGGTTGCGCAGAATATTCGTATGCTGCCGCAGATGCGCGATCAGCCGCGCCTGATCGGCATTCACGATCAGCTCCTCGGGGAAATCGATCTCCGCGAGCATCCGAAGCGCCGCGGCATGGTCCTTCACGCTCGTTTCAAAATGCGCGTCGGAGCTTACGATGATCGGCACACCATGCTTTTTGCAGCAAAGCGCGATCTCCCGGCAGTTCGGCACATAAGGCGGGCGCACCTCAAACGAATGGGAGTTGATTTCCACGAGCTTGTGGCAGCGCCCAAATTCGGGAATCACCGTCTCATAATCGTACTTAAACTCCGGACTGCCGCTGTGGCCGATCACATGGACGTTCGGATCGTGCGCAATGTTCATCCAAAGCTCTGTGCACTTCTCCACGGTCGGGTTTTTCAGCCCCTCGAGACCGAGGTTGTGAATCGACGCCACAACCCAGTCCAGCTTGTTCCGCTCGTCGTTATTGATATCCAGCGTCCCCTTGAGGTCAAGCACATTCGCCTCCATGCCGGCGATCAGCAGCACGCCGCGGTACAAAAGCGGAAGCTCCCGCAGCGAGGTGAAAAACCACGGGCCGGGCGCGCCGGGCATCGTCCGCGCATGGTCGGTAATCGCCAGCGCGCAAAGTCCCTTCTCCCGCGCGGAATCCGCCATTTCCTGAATCGTGCTGTACGCATGGGTGGAGGCTATCGTATGTGTATGCAGATCTGCAATGATATTGTACATAATTTTCATCCTTAGTCGAGAATTTGTTCTGTGTCTTAAATATCCAGCTCGCGCTTGATTTCCTCGTGCGGCATCATGGACGCGTCCATACCGAGCGCCGAAAGCAGCTCGTGCGCCGCGTTGTAGCCCATCTTCTTCTGGCGGTTGTTCATCGCGGCAACCTCGATGATGACCGCCAGGTTTCGTCCGGGCTTTACCGGAATCGTCATGACCGGCACCTTGATGCCGAGGATCTCGGTGTATTCGCTGTCGATACCCATGCGGTCGTACACCTTTGTGGCGTCCCAGATTTCAAGGTTGATGCACATGTCGATCTTCTCCGAGAGCTTGACCGCGCCCATACCGAAAATGCGGCGGGCGTTGATGATGCCGATGCCGCGCAGCTCGATAAAGTGGCGGATATTCTCCGGAGACTGGCCGACGAGCGACTTGCTGGACACGCGCCGGATCTCAACCGCGTCGTCCGCAATCAGCCGGTGCCCGCGCTTAATCAGCTCGATCGCAGTCTCGCTTTTGCCGACGCCGCTGTCGCCGACGAGTAAAATGCCTTCGCCGTAAACCTCCACGAGCACGCCGTGGCGCGTGATGCGGGGGGCCAGCTCCACATTCAGATAGGCAACCAGCGAGGCGACCACGTTCGAGGTCGATTCCGTGGTGCGCAGCAGCGGCACCGCATAGCGGCTCGCCAGCGAACGCATTTCCTGGCTCGGCTCGATGCCGCGTGCAAAGATGATCGCGGGCGGCTGAATGGAAAAATAGCTTTCCAGCGCGATGCTGCGTTTATCGGCACGCCAGCTCTGCAGCATGGCCATTTCCGCGCGGCCCAGAACCGCGATGCGCTTGGAATCGAAATACTCGTGATAACCGCTCAATTCCAGACCTGGACGCACAACGTCGCGGGACTGGATCAAAATGTCGTCTGCACTTTTCGGCAGATAGGTCGTTTCAAGCTGCAATTCATGAATGATTTTGGAAAGCTGCAGGGTATAAATTTCCGGCATAGCAATTTACCATCCTTTCAAGAGGGCATCGGGCTTTTTTCTCCCATACGGCGGCATGCCGCCCCGTTCGTTTTTTCAGGAAACGCAGAAATCCCCGCGCAAACCGTTCGCCGGCGCACGTGGCTGGCGAAAAATCTGCCGGCGAACCGCATTTGGGATACAGGCCGCTGCCCGCGGCACTGTCTTTGTTTCTATTATAGCGGATCGGGAAATAAAAATCAACCTAAAGGGGCGCATCGCCGTCCGCCCCGCCGCAAAAAACAGGCTTCGTTTCTATTGTGTTTTCCTGAAACGCGCGTTATACTGAAAGCAGCACAAAGCCGCTGGCGCACTGCGCGCCGGCCCCGAAAGGATGGTGGTGGGAATGATTCTGACCGGATACCGCGCGTTCTGCTTTAGAATCCGCTTCGATGTGCTCCGTGCAAGCCCGATGGACGCAGGATAAGCAGGCTTTCCATTTGTACGGAGCGATTTTCGGATCGCCTTTTCATTCTGCGTGATGCGGGCTTGCCTTTTGAACCCTTAAAATTCAAAAGGACAGGAGCCTCGTATAATGACAGAATTCAGTTTAAATCAAATCAGAAAAAACTTTGGCTTCAAGGCCGTGCTCAACGGGCTGAGCCTTGAGGTTATGACCGGTGAGCGCGCCGCTCTGGTCGGGCGCAACGGAACCGGAAAATCCACAATTTTAAAGCTCGTCGCCGGCATGGAGACGCCGGACGCCGGCGAGGTCAGCATCCGCCGGGGCGCAAGCGTCGCCATGCTCGAGCAGATTCCCCGCCTGCGGGCGGCTGATTGCGACGTGCGCTGCGTGCTGCTGGAGGCCTTTGCGGATGTTCTCGAAGCGGAATCGCTTCTGCGCACGCTGGAGAACAAAATGGCCGCAGACCCCGAAAACTGGGAGGCGCTGACCGCCCGCTACGACGACGCACAGAACCGCTACGCGGCGCTCGGCGGTTATGAGATGGAAGCGCGCTTTCAGAAAATCGTGCAGGGCTTCCGGCTGACCGGCCTGCTCGACCGGGCATACAACGTGCTCAGCGGCGGGCAGAAAACCGTCGTGAATCTGGCGGCAGCCGTGCTGCGCGAGCCGGATATTCTCCTTTTGGACGAGCCGACAAACCATCTGGATATGGAAACACTGGAATGGTTCGAAGTCTTTCTTTCCAAATACCGGGGCGCCGTGCTGATCGTCTCGCATGACCGCTGGTTTCTTGACCGCGTGGCAACCCGCACGATCGTGCTGGAGGGCAGCCGCTGCACGAGCTTTGCCGGCAACTATTCCTTCGCGATGCGCGAGCAGGAGCGGCTGATGCTTTTGGAATTCGAGCAATACAAAAACCAGCAGAAAAAGATGGAGGCGATGCGCGCGGCGATCAAGCGCTTCCGCGAATGGGGCGCGCAGGCGGACAACCCGAAATTCTTCCAGAAAGCCAAAACGCTGGAGCTGCGGCTCGAAAAGATGGAAAAGCTCGAACGCCCGCAGCTTGAAAAGCCGCGGCTTCCAATCGCCTTCTCCGGCGCGCGCACCGGACGCGAGGTGCTGAAAATCACCGATTTTTCGCTTTCCTTCGGCGAGACCCGCCTGCTGGAGCACGCGCAGCTGCTCGTGGAGGAAAAGGACCGCGTCTGCCTGATGGGCGGAAACGGCACGGGAAAAACCTCCCTGCTGCGGGCTGTGCTCGGCGAGCTTGCCGGCGCAGAGGGAAACGTTGTCTTTAACCCCGGCGTACAGCTCGGCTACATCCCGCAGGAAATCCGCTTTCCGACAGAAAGCGACACCGTTCTGGAGGCTTTCCGCCGGGACTGCGTCAGCACAGAGGGTGAGGCGCGGGCCATCCTCGCCCGCTACTTCTTCTGCGGCACATCAGTTTTCAAGCGCGTATCCGCACTTTCCGGCGGTGAGAAGGTCTTTTTGAAGCTCGCCATTCTGCTGCAGAATCAAGTGAATTTTCTGATTCTGGACGAGCCGACGAACCACATCGACATCGAGACGCGCGAAATGCTTGAGGAAGCGCTGCTGGAATTCCCCGGCACACTGCTGTTTGTTTCCCACGACCGCTTTTTCATCGGGAAAATCGCGACAAGGCTCGCCCTGCTGCACGACCGCCGCATCGAGCGCTTCGACGGGCAATACGGCGACTATCTCATCTGGAAAGAAAAGCATACGCAATAAGCAAGCTCCCGGCAGCCCTGTAAGGCCCTGCCGGGAGCTTTATCACTTGCATCCTTTATCATGTTTCTACGATATGCTTTTACGCTTTTGCCCGTCCCGTTTTTCGCTGTGCATCCCATATGCCGCTCAGGTAGAAGATCAGAGAAAGCGCGCTTGAAATCGTCCAGCCGATCGGCCAGGAGAGCCAGATGCCGGTGATTCCAAACGGCGTGACCAGGATGAAAGCCAGCACAACGCGCAGAATCAGGTCGAGGAACGTCGTGATCATAAAGGGGAACATCGCACCGGCGCCTCGCAGAACGGCATCCGCCGTGAGCTTGAGCGCCACCGCAATGTAAAAGGGTGAAATGATCCGGAGGAATTCGCTGCCGACGGCAAGCGCTTCCGCGGAGCTTTCATCCATAAACAGCCGCAGCATGGTATCGCTGAAAAAGACATAGAGCGAAAGGAATACGACGGCGATCACAAGCGACATCAGGGCGCCCGCACGGAAGCCGCTGCGCACACGGTCCACCTTCCGCGCACCGATGTTCTGCGCGGCAAAGCTGGAGGTGGAGTTTCCGAGCGCCGTGAGCGAGGTAATCGTAAAGGTATTCAGCTTTACAGCCGCGGAGTAGCCCGCAATAGCGGAAGAGCCGAAGCTGTTGATGAGGCCCTGAATACACAGATTGCCAACCGAGACAAAGCTCTGCTGCAGGATGCTCGGCACGGCCACAACCGCAATGCGCTTGAGCATCGCGCCGGAAAACAGCGCGGGCTTTTTCGGCGTTTTCATGGCGCGCAGGCGGCGGAGCACCGCGAGAAACGCACAAACCGACGCCACGCCCTGCGCGAGGAACGTCGCCCACGCGACGCCCGCCACCCCCCAGTGGAAGACGATGACAAAAACAGCGTCGAGCACGATATTTCCCAAAGAGGAAGCGATCAAAAAATAAAGCGGCGTTTTGCTGTCCCCGAGGGATGTAAAGATACCCGATGAAATATTATAGAAAAACAGGAACAAAAGGCCCCAAATGTAAATCGCCAGATACAGCGCCGTATCCGGCATGATATTCTCCGGCGTGCCCAGAAGCCGCAGGATCGGGTCGCAGAGCACGATGCCGCACACCGTCAGCACCACGCCGACCGCCGCCACCGCAATAAAGCCCGTATACGCGGCGGTTTTCATTTTCTGATAGTCCTTTGCGCCAAATAACTGCGAAATGATCACGGAGATGCCGATATTCAGGCCAAAAGCAACCGCCATAAAAATCATCGTGACCGGGTACGACGCGCCGACCGCTGCGAGCGCATCCTCGCCCGCAAACTTTCCGGCGATCACACTGTCCGATATATTGTAAAGCTGCTGAAACGCAACGCTCAGAAGCGTCGGCAAGGTGAAGAGAACGAGGCTCCGCGCCGGCCTCCCGGTTGTTAAATCCGTATTCACATCGACAAACTTCCCTTCTTAAGGCACAATCTTTGCCTGGTGTCCGATTCTTTTTAATTATAATCCTCTTTTCACCCGGTGGCAACACGCATTTTCGACAAGCTTCACCGCCGGCTTCCCAAAAAGATTTTGAATTTTTGCTGTAAAAGCGCTTGACAACGTAACAATGTTGCGCTATTATATGTTTGTAACAAAACATTGTTACGGTAATGACACGCATTACAGCATTTGAAAAAGGAGGTTTTCGCTATTATGGAAGAAAATTGCGGGACACGGCCGGATCAGAGCAAGCAGAAGCCTGCGGTAACGCTGATCTCCAAAAAGGAGCTTTTGCAGCAGACCGGCATCTCGTACGGGCAGCTCTATCGCTGGAAGCGCGAAAAGCTGATTCCGGAATCGTGGTTCATCAAGCAGGCGTCGTACACCGGACAGGAGACCTTTTTCCCGCGCGAGCAGATTCTGCCGCGAATCCAGTCGATCCTCGAGAACAAGGATAAATACTCGCTCAGCGAGCTGAGCCGCATGCTCTCCCCGGACACCGCGCCGGCGCTGATCTGCGGCACAGCGCTTTCGGAGATCACGGAAATCGCGTCCGATCTGCTCCCTGCAATCCTGTATTTTGATCAGAAGGAAAGCTACGACCTGTTCGACCTCGCCCTGTTCGCATCGATCAGCCGGGCGGCGGAGACGCTTCACGCCGACGCAGACGACCGCAGACGCATTACGGAGCGTGCGATTACCGCTTCCACCCTGCGCCAGTTGGATTCCGTTCTGACGGTTTTCACCGCAGGCGGCGAATTCCACGCCGTAATCTCCAAAATGGACTCCCCGCTCGTATTTGACAGTACCATCCGAAACGCCTGCTCCGTCTCCGTTTCGGAAATGGCAGCCAGCATTAAAATGAAATACCGGGCGCTGTTCCCGGCTCTGTAAGGAGGGCTCACTTTGAGAAACATTCACATCGACGGCCACGGGAGCTTTTCCGGCGGCGAATATGACAAGGTTCAGATCAACGGCGCGGCGCGCTGTGAGGAGCCTGTCGTCTGCCTGGATATGCGCGTCAACGGTTCTCTGAGCGCCGGGCGCATCACCGTGGAGAAGCTGACTGTAGACGGCCGTCTCAGTGCAGGCGATGAAATCGCCGCCGACTCGACCAATATCAACGGTATGACCTCGGTTTCCGGAAACCTGCGCACCGAAGAGCTGGACGTGGACGGCAACCTCACCGTGGACGGCAGCCTGACCGCCGGCAATACAAAGGTCGACGGGCGCTTGAAATGCAGCGGCGTCACAACTGCCGCCGCCTTCCGCTGCGACGGCATGGCCTCCCTGCAAAACGGCCTGTTTGCAAAATCCATTGACGTCGACGGCATGCTGACCGTTACGGGCAATATGGAAGCGGAGTCCATCCGCGCAAACGGCAAAATCTCCTCCACCGCGCAGATCTCCGCCGATACGATCCGCCTGTACGGCATGGTCAAGGCGGATGAAATTGTCGGCGACGACATAGAGATCAAATATGCGGACATCGCGAGCTTCGCCGCAGGGCTTCTGAATTCCCTCTTCGGCAGCAACCTGCGCAATGATACGCGCAGCGCAAACCTGATTGAAGCGACGACGATCAACCTGGAAGGCGTATGTGCGGGCGTTGTCAGCGGCGAGCATGTGACCATCGGAAAAAACTGCCAGATCGACCGGCTGGACTGCACCGGCGATTACACCATAGACGCGAGCAGCACCGTCCGCCTTTTAAACGGCGAGCCGTATTCCGCCTGAACCGCTGCCGTCGGGCAGGCCCTGAACAGCCGTTGGCTTGACTCCTCCGGACGGAGGCCACCGGTTTGCACATGCTGTAAAAGAACCCTTTACGCCACATTTCAGAGCTCCATGCATTTACGGATACGGCGTACACAGAAAATGCAGAAAGCACACCCTTTTGTTTGAGGTGTGCTTTCTGCGTTTCCGGCGGTATCCGTCTGCCCAAATCGAGTCTTTTCAAAACCCCCTTTGCCTTTTCCAGTTTTATGTTATACGCAAAGCGGCAGCTTCTATTTTTGGATGCTTTTTCTGTGCTGTACGATATGCACGAGAATGCCCGCCACAAAGAGAACAGCGGAGAGCTTATGTATGATTTTCAGCGCCAGAGCATCCCGCAGAGGATGCAGAAGCATCCCGCTCACCAACCGGACCGACAGAAGCGCAATCAAAGCCCAATCCACCACACGCCCGGAAGGCGGGCCGTATTTCATCCTCCTGTTTTGCCGGCACAGATGTACAACAACGATGACGGTCAAAAGGATGCCCAGCACCGCGTGCCAAATTCCGCCGGTCAATCGCTGGAGAAACAGCAGCACACACAGTACCAAAATAAAAATTGCCATAAACAGATGTTGCTTTTTTGTTTGCATCGTTTCTTACCTCCGTAAGTTAGTATAAACTAACCATCATGAAATTGTCAACCCCTTTCCATACAGATACCACAAAATGATTCTCCGCTCAGCGCTGCAAGAAGAATCCCGCGTCTAAGAGAATGCGCATCCACACGCTTTACTCAAAAGGCCACGGCAGATCGGCTTTGCGCACATAACCCCCTCTGCTAAAAATACAAAAGCTCTGGAAACCGTCCTGAACATGTCTGTTTGCGGGACGCGCAACAGGGTTCAAAATGCAGCATACCCGGCCTGAGGCCAAGCCTTATTCGGCTTTAAGCTCAAAAGCACTTTCTGTTTTTCCCGGCGAATTGCCCGGCAGAGCGCTCATGCCGACCGCCATAGCGTAAAATCACATGGCAATTTTCTCAAACCGGGTGCAATGCTTGACGGTCAGCACCCTGTTGCCGAAAGCACAGGTACCGGGTCATCGTCCTACCGTCGAAAGCGCAGGTGCCGGATCAGCATCCGGCCACCGAAAGTACAGATGCCGGGCCGCACCTCGGTGACAGGCCCGGTCTTTGCCATCCGCGGGCCGGTCGCAATTGAGCCGGTACCGACGCCCTGTATATCCACGTCTGCCGCCCGGAGCCGCCGGGCCGTATCCCGCATGAAACCGGTCTGCTCCCGCGCGGCGGCATCGTTGTCCCCGGTGGACTCGCCGTTGAGTGCCGGATTCCTGAACGCATGGATATCTGTCGGGCACAGGGACGGCAGGATACGGAAAGACCGGTGCGAAAAAGCGCCGCACCGGTCTCCCATTTACAGTTAACAGATTACATTGTGAATGTATGCGTACCCGCTGTCAGAGTTTTCCGTACGGTTTTGCCCTCTGCGTCCGTCAGGATGACCTCTGCCTCGGCGTCGAACGGCACGACAAACGTATACGTGACCGTATCGCCGTCATATGCCCAGCCGCTTTCATAATAGCCCGCGGCGGTATTGACCATCGCCCTTGCCGCGCCGAGACGCTTATCCGGCTGCGGCTTCAGCACCGCGCGCTTGAAGCCCGGGTAATCCTGCACGGGATTCAGGCCGCAGACGTTTTTATAGACCCATTCGAACACCGCGCCGTAAGCGTAGTGATTCATGGAGTTCATGCCGATGCCGCTGATTCTGCCGTCCGGATTGACGGAGTTCCAGCGCTCCCAAATCGTCGTCGCGCCCATGTTGACCTCATACAGCCAGCTCGGAAGGTCCTCGTTCAGGAACAGCGTGTAGGCATCCTCGTTCGCGCCGTTATCGGACAGTGCGCGGCAGAGCACCGGCGTGCCGAGGAAACCGGTCTTGAGGTGCATGTTGTTCATTGCAAGCAGGCTGCGCAGATTCTTCGCGATCTTCCCGCGCGCGAATTCCGGCGCAAGCCCGAAGCTGAGCGAAATGGCATTGCCGGTCTGGGTAGCGGCGGCGCACAGACCGCCCGGCGTATAGTATTCGCGGCGGATCGCATCGAGGATCTCGTCCGCGCGCTTCCTGTAGGTTTCATAATCGGCGGTCTTTCCGAGCGCACGTGCCGCATTCGCAACGCACATCGTCGACCTGTAGTAGTATGCGGAGCAGAGGAACGTTGTGTCCGTACCGCCGAGCACCGATTCCGGATTGAAGCCGGATTCCGGGCCGTCCAGCGCGAGCCAGTCCGCATAGTGGAACTCGAGGCCGAGCCAGAGGCGCGTCGCGCCGTGCTCCTCATCGTAGCGGTAGATCCAGTCCGCCCAGAGCTTCATGCTCTCATAGCCGCTTTCAAGCGCAGCCCTGTCGCCGGTCGCGAGATACGTCTCCCACGGCACGATGGAAGCGGCGTCCGCCCAGCCGCAGCGTCCGCCGCCGCTCGTGAGCATCGGATGCTGCTCCTCTGCCCTGCGGCTGACCATCAGCGGCGCGACATCCGGCACCTTGCCGTCCGCGAGCTTCTGCTCTTCCAGAAGGTCGCGGCTGTATTTTGCATAAAATGCGGCGCAGTCCATATTATAGTTTGCCGTCGGGCAGAACGCCTGCGCGTCTCCGGTCCAGCCCATGCGCTCGTCGCGCTGCGGGCAGTCCGTCGGCACGTCGAGGAAATTATCGCGCTGGCTCCAAACGGAGTTCCAGTACAGGCGGTTCACCTTTTCGTTTGCAGTGACGATTTCGCCGGTCTGCTCGAGGTCGGAATACATCGACCATGCCTCAATATCCGAAATGCCCTCCAGAGAATCGATGCCGGAGAATTTCACATAGCGGAAGCCGTAAAACGTCGCGATCGGGCGCACAAAGGCCTTTTTGCCGCTTGAAATATAGCGGTATTCGGCAAGCGCGGTGCGCAGGTTGTCGCGGTAGAAGCAGTCGTCCTGCAAAAGCTCGCCGACCTGCACGCGCACCTCGGTGCCGGCGGGCAGATCCGCCGTAAAGGTCAGCCAACCCGTGATATTCTGGCCGAGATCGAGCACCAGTTCGTTTTTCGGCGTGGTGATCCGCTTCGGGATAATCGTATGCTTCGCCTTGACCGGCAGGGAAAGGCGTGCCGTGAGCGCGCCGAGCTTCGTCTCCGTATTGACCCTGACCGGCTTCCAGCCCGTATAAACGCAGTCCGGCGCGGCCCAGTTTTCGATTTCCAGCGCGGCTTCATAGCGCTCGCCGTCATAGATACTGCCGAAGGTCAGCGGCGACGGTGCGCATTGCCAGCCCGTATCGGTCACGATCACCGTCTCGCCCTTATCCGTTGTGATGTGCAGCTCGCCGAACAGAAGGTATTCATCTGTAAAAATGTTGTGCGGCGCGCCGGGGTCGTTCGTCTCGTAGTCGCCGGCCCCGCCGTCAAAGCCGAAGCGGCCTTTCGCCCAGCCGTTGCCGAGAATCGCGCCGATCACATTGGCGCCGCTGCGCACAAGCGCGGTCACATCATAGGTCTGGTACTGAATCCAGCGGTCATAGGCGGTGCAGCCCGGCGCCAGATATTCGTCGCCGGCCTTCTCGCCGTTGACATACAGCTCGTAGATACCAAGGCCGGTGAAATATGCGCGTGCGCTCAGCACCTCGCCGTCGATTTCAAAAGCGCGGCGCATATAGGGCGCCGTATCGGCGGGCAGGCACGGGGAAATCCGCTCGCCCTGAAACGGCTCGCCGAGCTTCGCCGTCTCAAACCACGCGGCTTCACTCGTCGCAATCTCGCCGTTGTCGCCCATAACCGTGACGCGCCAGAAATAGCGAGTGCGCGGCTTCAGCTCCATCTCCACCGGCACCCCCAGCGAAGACGCCGTGCGGCATTCGCCGGTATCGTACAGGAGCGTGGCAAAATCCGCGCTGTCCGAAACCTCCACGCGCGCCCACACCTGCTTTTTCGCCCCGGTATCCGTGACCGTCCACGAAACGGTGGGCGTTCCCAGATCAAAGCCCAGCGGGTTCACGATACGGTTGGTCTTCATTCTTTGAATTTTCATACCGATTGTTCCTTTCCATTTCAAAATATCGCTGTCCGCAGCGCCGTCGCCTGCGGCAATCTCATCCGTTTTTTATTAGGATAGCAAATCGTGGAAAGAAAAACAAGGACATAATTTCGAGAAAAAAACGTCCTGATTTTTGAAAAAGAGCTTTCCGGCATGGACACGCGGTCCCGCCGGGAAGCTCTTTTCTCTTTTTTATTCTATGGAGGCGCGCAGCTCGTCGAGCACGGCCATCGTGTTCGGCGCGTCGTTGGAATTGATTTCCAGCTCGACCCGTTTCTCATTGTACATATAGTAGACGTCGAATGCCTCCGTATCCGGCTGCGGCACAAACCAGCAGGTCATTCCCGCCGCTGGATAATACCGATCCACGACGCCTTCCCGCAGCGTGACCGGCTGCCGCGAATCCACGCGCAGATAATACATCCGCCCCTCCAACGGCGTGGAGGTTACTGTCGCATTGCTCAGATCTTCACGGTACGCCGCCTTCAGGCGCTCCAGCACGGCCGCCTTATCCGGCAGGTCATCGATCCGGATGTACAGGTCATTGCTTGCGTTTTCAAAATCCGTATATGTGATGCTCTCCAGAATATCCAGCATCCGCGCGCTTGTGTAGCTTTCCATGTATGCGGGGTCCTGCAGAATCTCCACCGCTTTTGCGCAAATAGCGTCTGCGTTGCCGTTCCCCGTCGCATTCCGATAGCGCAGCGTTTTCGCTCCACCCTCCATGTACAGCGTCAGCTCAATATCGTATTCCCGCACATCGGTTAAGCTGTACCGATACGTTGGAGACTCCCACTGCTGCGGATGATACGGATAGAATTCCGCACGCTGGTCTTCCAGCAGCATTTCCGCAAGGGCACGGCCCTTTTCAACAACCGCCGCATCGAAGCACCCTACGGACACCTCATGCGTATCCTGCTCCGTATAAACCGTGTATCCTATGTCTCCGGCCGCTGCATACTCATAAGTCATACTGCTCCCATCCGCCGAAGTCTCCTGCTGCCACATACGCACCGAAACCGCGTTGATTTCATCGGCCGGAACCACCTGCGGCACGCCGATCAGGCCAAAGGCTACGAGCAGATTGACCGCCGCGAAGACAACCAGCCCGCCAACACCCGGCAGCACCGCCTTTTTGAGGGTGCGCAGGGAGTGGGTGTACAGAAGCTCCATGCCGAGCCACGCCAAAACCGCGCCGAGCACGCCGCCCAAAAGATAAGCGGCATATGTATCCGTCAGAAAGAGCAATA
>JAHZCM010000020.1:591-3227 GCA_019422905.1 Oscillospiraceae bacterium | reverse complement strand
CAAAAAGCAAAGGAAGCCTCCATCGCCACAAGGAACCGCATTACATCTTTGAACCGGGTTTTCGCCGCGCTGTTCTCCGCCAGCTCGCTGGGCCTGCGGCAGAAAAACCGGAAGCCGAGCGCCCCGCAGGCAGCGGCCTGCACAAGTAAAATCAAAGCACCGGCAAGAATCGCCGTATCCAGCCCATAATCGATCATCATGCCAACGCCGGTGAAAAACGGGGAAAGCAGGAAACAGCCTGCCATCGAGGCCAGAAGATCGTTGATCGGGATCGAAAGGCTCACAAGTTTATCGACGAAAATCAGCGTGATCGGGCAGGCCGCAGAAACCGCAAGAAACGAGAAAATCATTTCCCAGTGCGTTGCCGTCAGCACGAGGATCAGGACGGCAAACAGATAAACAGCAAAGCCGGAAAAAAGCATCAGCACAAAATCCGCCCATATCGCACCGTAAAACTGCAGCTGCGATTCCGCAAACTTCACGGACATCACGGCGGTCTGCCCCAGCGCAGCGATCAGCGCACCGCAGGCGATCGCCGCGAGCCCCACCAATATTCTGCCGAGATAAAGCGCGGAGCGCCGGGCAGGCATCGCATGGACGGCATCCACCCGCTGGCGTCTGTGCAGATAGCCGAATTGGGAGACGGCCAATACGGCCGCAAACACGAGCAGCGGCGCCATGCCGCCGAACACCGCGCTCTGCTGAAAGCGGGAAAACATGAATTCCCGCGCGTATGCTCCCACCAGTCCCGCCGGAACAGTCAGCTGCGCGGTCGCAGCCGGAATTACGAGCAGAATCAGACCGAACAGAACCAGTACCATGCGCATACTGTAGAGCTGTGTGCGGAACACGGTAAAAACCATGGATTTAGTAAAGGGCTTCTTCAAAGTCATAACCGACCGCCTCCATTTCCCGAATAAAAATCTCCTCCAGTGAAATCGGAAGGAACTCGCTGAACTGCGGCGCAACCGATGCGAGCTTCTTCTCGATCTCCGTATATGCTCCGCGCACGACCAGCGTATACAGGGAGCCGGTCCGGCTGACCGACAGCGGATTGAACAGCTCACGCAACTGCGCGTCCTCCATCGGCGTGCGGAAAATGACCTGAATGCGGTGTACGTCAAGCCGCAGCTCGTCGGTCTCCTTCTCCAGCAGGACGCTTCCCCGATGCAGCAGGCAGACCGTATCGCAGAAATCCTCCATATCCCGCAGGTTGTGCGAGGCAATCAGCACCGTCATCCGGCGCTCCGCCACCTCGCCCGCAAGGACGCGCTTCACCAGCTTGCGCATCACGGGGTCCAGCCCGTCGAACACCTCGTCGAGCAGCAGGTAATCCGGCATGGTGGAAAGCGCGGTGACCAGCACGGCCTGCCGCTGCATCCCCTTGCTCATCGTGGACAGCTTCTGCTTGGCATCCAGCCGGAAAAGCCGGCTGAGCCGCTCGTATTTCTCCTGCGAAAAGCGCGGATACAGCGCCACTGCCTGGCCGGCCATGCTTTTCAGTGTGGCGCCCGCTTCCAGATACGGTTGATCCGATACAAAATATATACGGCCCTTCACCGCCACATTTTCATAGACCTCCTCCCCGTCGATGCAAACCGAGCCCTCGTCCGGCCGGTAAATGCCGGATAAAATGCGCAGCAGCGTGCTCTTGCCCGCGCCGTTGGAGCCGATGACGCCCATAATGCTGCCGCTTTCCACGCGGAGATCGACATTCTCCAATGCCTCTTTGTTCCCAAAGCGCCTTGTCAGCGCATGGATTTCGATCATTTTCTTTCGCCCTCCCTCTTTAACTCTCCTTTTTCAAGAACGTCGTGTACGGCGCGAAGGATTTCCTCCTCCGGCACGCCGGCCTGTCCAGCCTCCTCCACGGCGTTTTGCAGATTGCCGAGCGCCGTGCGCCGGCGGTTGTCCAGAAGCTCCGCGTGATCCGCCAAAAACGACCCGCGGCCCGGCACCGAGCAGATTACGCCGTCCCGCTCCAGCATGGCATACGCTTTCTGCACCGTGTTTGGATTTACGCCGACGCTCGCCGCCACCGAACGCACGCTGGGTAGCTGCTCCCCCGGCTGCAGGGCGCCCAGCGATGCCAGTCGCAGGATCCCGTTATACACCTGCTCGTAAATCGGAAGCCCGCTTTTGTAATCGATGTACAGCATCATCCTTTCCTCTCTCCTTCCTCTGTATTAACTGTACTGTTTGTATTAGTACAGTTACACTATACCACAGACCGTGAGCCCTGTCAAGAGAATTTTGTTTTTTTCTTGACAAATCCACTGTTTTGTGATTAAATTTGTATACGGTTAAGGGAGTAGTCGGCGCTTTGCGCTGCACGGTCGACATACTTGAGGCGCTGCCTCACGGCTCTGCATGAAATGACGAGACTTATCCGAAAAGTATCGCTGTGCTTTTCGGATAAGTCTTTTTTATTTGCCTTGCGCGTATACTCTTTTACACGAAAAAAGCGAAAAGGTTTTGATGAAATGAGCTTATGGGAACTCTTTATCCTGGCGGTCGGGCTTTCGATGGACGCCTTTGCGGTATCGGTATGTAAGGGGCTGTCCGTCAAGACGCTGAAGCTAAAGCATATGGCGATTGCCGGCCTCTATTTCGGCGGCTTTCAGGCGCTCATGCCG
>JAHZCM010000020.1:0-581 GCA_019422905.1 Oscillospiraceae bacterium | reverse complement strand
CTGATCGGCTATCTGCTCGGCGTGCAGTTTCAGTCCTTGATTCAGGAATTCGACCACTGGATTGCGTTTGTGCTTCTCGCGCTGATCGGCATCAGCATGATCCGCGAGGCCCGGGAATGTCCGGATGAGCTGAATGATTCCTTTTCTTTTAAGACGATGCTCCCGCTGGCGGTTGCCACAAGCATCGATGCGCTTGCCGTCGGCGTAACGTTCGCCTTTTTGCAGGTTCAAATCGTCCCGGCCGTCAGCTTTATCGGCGCGACGACATTCATCCTCTCTGCAATCGGCATCCGCATCGGCCATGTTTTCGGCGCAAAATACAAGTCTCGCGCGGAGATCATCGGCGGTATCGTGCTGATCCTGATGGGTTTAAAAATCCTTCTGGAGCATCTCGGCGTTTTCGAATGGATTGCCGGCCTGTTCGCCTGACGCCGCCCTCCGGCCCGGACGATTTCAGCGCCGGCCGGTATCCGGGCAGTCGGTCCACCCGTTTTAATCCCCGCAGAGATATACCGGTCTTATATACAAACATCCAGGTCCTATATATCCCGCAGAACCGTACAGGTCCTGTATACAAGAAG
>JAHZCM010000210.1 GCA_019422905.1 Oscillospiraceae bacterium | reverse complement strand
CGAGTATCACGCGGGCTATAATCTCTGGTGCTGGAAGACCGTGAAGGGCGCGGGCTGCGCTTCCGTGCTGAATTTCACTGTGCCGGAGGAATGGCATCTCATCACCGACTATGCCATGCGCGGCGGTCCGCGTCCGTCGTTTGAGCATGCACAGCGTATCTGGGACGAATATCTCGAGTGCCTGAAGGTCGAAAATTGCGTGGAGAACACACAGTACCACCCATACCTCCTGCGCGAGGGAGATTTTGAGATCCCCGCTATCGGCTACAATGCACTGCCCGCAGGTTCGCACAACGGTATGGCGGAGCTGCCGAACGATACGGGCTACCGCCTGTTTGACCGCTTCCATATCGTCTATGAGCAGGGTTATCATCCGCCGGTCGGGCCTTCGGGTTTCGGCGCACCGTTGATGCACCCGCGCGACCATATGCACCTGTGCCTGTCGCAGGGAGAATTTGCATCTTATACGGTGCGCTCGAAGGGGAAATACACCGTGGGTGCGACGTACTGCGCTGCGGAGCCGACGGCTGTGCGCGTCACACTGAACGGCAGCGAGATTTTTGCGGGTGTGCTGCCCGCCGCGGCGGAAACGCCGGTGGAGGGCGCAAATCCGCTGTTTCCCCATGAGCCTGCCGCAAACCGACTCGCGCCGGTTACCTTCGGCGCCGCCGAGGGCGAGGGCGTCGTTCGGCTGGAGGTTACGGCCGGTACGGCGAACTTCGGTGAAATTGTGATCCGTGCGGAAAAATAAAAGTACTGAATTGCGGCTCTTCGGCAGTATAATAGCCGGGGAGCCGCAGCATTTTCTTTACAAATTCCCCGGCGTGCGGTAAAATAAGATATCCGGCTTTCCGCAGTCCTGCGGCGGGGAATGCCGGCACATCTGCGGTTACGGCAGAAAAAATCAATTTTCGCAAAGGATGGTTGTTTATGAGCATGGTTTCCGTTCCGGAGGGATATACGCCGAGCCTCGGCCTCTATGAGACGCAGAAGGCGATCGGCCTGATCAAGAATGTTTTTCTCGTCAAAATCTGCGCCGCGCTGCATCTGAAGCGCGTGACGGCACCCCTGTTTGTCGACCCGGCTACCGGCCTGAACGACGATCTCAACGGCGTGGAGCGGCCGGTGGCTTTCGATATTCCCGCCGCCGGAATGAACGCGCAGGTGGTGCATTCTCTCGCAAAATGGAAGCGCCTCGCGCTGCACGATTACGGCTTTTATGTGGGCAACGGTCTTGTTGCGGATATGAACGCCATCCGCCGCGACGAGGAGCTGGACAATCTGCATTCGATTTATGTAGACCAGTGGGACTGGGAAAAGGTGATCGACCGGGACATGCGCACAGCCGCGTATCTGGAAGATACGGTGCGCCGCATCGTCAGCGCCATCTGCGGCACGCTCGATGAGCTGAAGTGGCAGTTTCCAAGCCTTGCGGCAGAGCTTTGCCGCGATGTGTTTTTTATCACGGCGCAGGAGCTGGAGGACCGCTATCCGGACCTCACGCCGAAGCAGCGCGAAAACGTAATCGCGCGCGAGCATCGAACGGTTTTTATCGAGCAGATCGGCGGCGCTTTGAAAAGCGGTAAGCCGCACGACGGCAGAGCCCCCGACTACGACGACTGGAGCCTGAACGGCGACCTGCTTTTCTGGCATGAGCCGCTCAACATGGCGCTTGAAATCAGCAGCATGGGCATCCGCGTGGATGAAGCTTCGCTCGCGGCGCAGCTCAAGATTGCGGGCTGCGAAAACCGCGCTGCGCTGCCGTTCCACCAAATGCTTCTGAACGGCGAGCTTCCGCTCACGATCGGCGGCGGCATCGGGCAGTCCCGCCTGTGCATGCTGCTGCTCGGCAAGGTGCATATCGGCGAGGTGCAGTCCTCCCTCTGGGATGAGGAGACCCGCCGTGTCTGCGCGGAAAAAGGCGTGATTCTTTTATAATCGCATATTGGATCCTTCTGCTTGTGCGGACGGATGGCGAGCTGCCGCCGGAGGTTTTGCCTGTGCTTCCGGCGGTGCTTTTACAACCCGGAGTTGCGCGCACCGATAAAATTCAACGCTGCCGTTATTGCCTTTTTCTCTGCACAGGGCTATGATTATATAGAAACAATCGCCTGTGATCGGCCCTGAAAAAGAAAAGGAGTATGGCAATGGACAACAGCAAAATCGGCAGCTTCATCATGAACAAGCGCAAGACGCTGGGGCTTACCCAGCAGAAACTGGCGGACAGTCTGCACGTTTCGTCTCAGGCTGTTTCCAAATGGGAGAACGGAGTTTCCCATAGTTTAGGATACCACACCACAAACCCACGCTTACATTACTTCCAGA
>JAHZCM010000209.1 GCA_019422905.1 Oscillospiraceae bacterium | reverse complement strand
CATGATTCGCGAATTTTGCGTTTTGCTTCTCTTCGTGCTGCTGGTCTGCGGCGGCTTCATGCTGAAGGATCTTGCCGTCGGCTTTTTGACAAACAATACCTATTCCGTAATTTACCAGAGTACCGTCTATTCGGAAGCGGTAAAGTGCAGCGGCGTTTCGCTGGAAACCCGTGCGGCCTCCAGCGGCTATACCGCGGCGCAGGCGGTTTGTACGAAGCTGGGCAGTCCGATCACCGACAGCGCCGCATTTTCAAAAGAAGAAGCGGAAACACTCTTCCCCTCGGAGGTCACCGCCTGTATGGAGTATGCAATCTCCGCCGAGCACATCCAACTGAAAAGCGACATGACGAACCGCGACCTGCTGATGCGGATTCACGAAAGCCTTTCCGCCGACAAGCCGGTTATTGTTTTGCTCGCCGCAGATAACGCCGGGCAGATACGCCTGCAATACGCAGTCGTCACCGCCATGGACGCCGAAAACGACACGGTCACGGTTTCCGGCGTGGGTTCTGGCACAAAAACGTACACAACCGGGGATTTTCTCGCCGCGACGCGCTTTGAGACCTACGAGGATATGCCCTTTACGACCAGACTGGGCCTGACCTTCGGTTCATGGTCCCGCAATACGGCGATCTTTGTGGAATAACGCGGCCATGGCATCCACAGAATTTGAAATACGGCTTCCCGCAGCCTGTAAAGCCATTTTGCAGCGCTTCGAGAGCAACGGCTGCCGCGCCTACATCGTCGGCGGATGCGTGCGCGATACGCTTTTGGGGCACGAACCGCACGACTGGGACATCGCCACCGACGCACTACCCGAAACGGTTCTCACGCTTTTTGAGGATCATCCTACTTTTACAACCGGGCTTCGCCACGGCACCGTAACGGTTCTGATGGACGGCGAGCCGTATGAAATCACCACCTTTCGCGTGGACGGCACGTATTCCGACGGCCGCCACCCGGACCGTGTGACATTCACGGCCTCTATCGCGGACGACCTTGCCCGGCGGGATTTCACCGTCAACGCCATGGCCTACAACGAGACGGAAGGACTGGTTGATCCGTTTAATGGGCGGCGGGATCTGGAGCGGCGCACGATCCGCTGCGTTGGAAACGCTGCGCAGCGCTTTTCCGAAGACGCGCTGCGCCTGCTCCGTGCCGTGCGCTTTTCCGCGCAGCTCGGTTTTACCATTGAGCCGGACACACTGGCGGCCATCTGCACGATGCACAGCGTCCTTTCACAGGTGGCAAAGGAGCGCGTTTTCTCCGAACTGAAAAAAATGCTCGTCGGGCCGTGCGCCGCCGATGCGCTGCGCGCCGCGCCCGACCTGCTGTTTTCCGCAGTCCCGCAGCTCGCCTGTCTCCGGAATGTACCGCAGAACAGCCGATATCACTGCTACGACGTATGGGAGCACACGCTGCATGCGCTTGCAGCCGCCCCGCCAGACTGCACCGTGCGGCTTGCCGTGCTTTTCCATGATGTGGGAAAAGCCGCCTGCCGCGTCACCGGCCAGGACGGCCGCGATCATTTTTACGGGCATCCGGACAAAAGCGCCGAGATCACAGAGAAAGCGCTGCGTGCGCTGCGCTGCGACAACAAGACGCTGCGCGAGGTTGTGACGCTGGTGCGTCTGCACGACACCGGCTTCCCCATGCGCCCGGTCAAGCTCCGGCGGCTCATCGCCTCGATCGGCTACGGGTTGCTTTACAAGCTGCTCGACGTTGCCCGCGCGGACAGCGCCGCACACGCCCCGGAATTTGTCGCGCCGCGCCTTGAGACGCTCCGCGCGGTACAGGCGGAGGCCGAACGGCTGCAGAAAGACGATTTCTGTCTGACCCTCCGGCAGCTTGCCGTCAGAGGCGGAGATCTGTACGCGCTTGGCCTGCGCGGCCGGGAAATCGGCGAAACACTGGACCGTTTGCTCGACGAGGTCATCTGCGGACAGCTTCCAAACGACCGGGAGCGGCTTCTTCTCCGCGTCAAAAAGCATTCTGATGAAAACAAACGCCCACCGCAGGCGGGCAGAAAGGAACAGCCATGATTTTATCCGATAAAACCATTCGCCGGATGCTCGCCGGGCAGACGCTTACCATCACGCCGATTACCGACGACCAGATTCAGCCCGCCAGCGTGGATATCCGCCTTGGGAACACGTTCAGCGTCGTGGAGGATACTTCTGCCGGAATCATCACGATGGACAGGGAGATCGCCTACAAAACCATTCAAACGGACCGCTATCTGCTGCTTCCCGGCCAATTTGTGCTGGCTACGACGATGGAATATTTCGCGCTGCCGGGCGACCTGACCGCCTTTGTGGAGGGCCGAAGCTCCC
>JAHZCM010000208.1 GCA_019422905.1 Oscillospiraceae bacterium | reverse complement strand
GGAGAGGAGCCTGTCCTCCCTGCCGTCCACCTGCACGTCAACGGTTACGATGAATCTGACGTCGCTTTTTCTGCGCGCATCCACCGATTTTTTGATCAGCGTTACGGTTTTCAGCCTTTCCGGCTCCAGCCGCAGCTTTTTTGCCGCCGCCCGGCGCAGGTCGGCGCCTGTATAATCGAGCGGCATCGGAATATCTGCAATGCGAATCATTATGGCCGGCCCCCCTCAAAGCGTTTCATCTTCTCCGCCGCAGCTCTGCCGGCCGCCATGCCGGTAGACCACGCGAAATGCAGGTTGTAGCCGCCGCAGTCGCCGTGAACGTTCAGCATCTCGCCCGCGAGATACAGTCCCGGCGTTTTTCTCGATTCCATCGTCAGCGGATCGACCTCGGAGAGCGACACGCCGCCCGCCGTGACCTGTGCATCCTGCCAGCCCTTTGTGCCGGTCACCGGGAAACGCCAAGACTTCACAAGCGCCGACAGCTTTTGAAGCTGCGCCGCACGGACGTCCTTCGCGCTGCACGCCGGGTCTATTCCCGCCGCCTGCACGAGCGCATAGCCCACGCGCACGTTCAGCACACCCATGAGCAGGTCGCCCGCTGTCCGGTTCGGATAAGCGGCACGCATTTCATGCAGATAATCGCACAGCTCCGGGAAGGTCCATTCCGGCAGGCAGTCGAGCGCAACGGAAAGACGCTTATATGTTTTGCCTCCGATTTTGCCGACGGCAAAAAACTCCGCCGCATATACGGAAAGGCCGAAAATGCAGATACCGGAAAGCCCCGTTTCCGAAAAGAGCACCTCGCCGCTCTCCGCATAGATTTCCTTGCCGTCCCCGAGCAGCGCGGCGCGGGCTGCACAGCGCATACCCGCCAGCGCCCTGAAAACCTTGCCGCCGCATTGGAGCGGCGCAAGCACCGGGTAAAGCGGCGTGACCGTATGGCCCAGCGCTTTGGCGAAGGCATAGCCGTCCGCACTGCACGAATGCTTCGGGGAAGCTGCGCCGCCGCAGGCCAGAATGCAGGCTTCAGCCTCCAGCACCTCACCGTCCGCGCACTTTACGAGAAAGCCGTGCTTCGCTTTTCCCACCGCGGTCACCGCCGTGCCGAGCCGGCAGACCGCGCCGCTTTCCTCCGCACAGCAGCGCAGCGCGGAAAGCACCGCCGCGGCCTGCCGGCTGCGCGGATAGACGCGGCCTTCCCCGTCGGGCTGCGTGACCAGCCCCATATCCCGGAACGCGGCGCATATGGCCTCCGGCGTAAATTGCCTGAGCAGCGGCAAAGCCACCTGCACATCGCCGTGATAGTGCTCGGGCGCGACGCCCGTATTCGTCAGGTTGCAGCGCCCGTTTCCCGTGGCGAGCAGCTTGCGTCCCAGCTTGGCGTTGCCCTCCACAAGCAGCACCGCGCCGTTTTTCCTTAAAGCCTGTGCGGCGGCACACGCAGCCATAAGCCCCGCCGCGCCGCCGCCGACAATGGCAATCTCCGCTTTCTTCATTCCGGCACCTTAAAGCACCGCGCCCAGAAGGCCGTACGAGAACAGACACATGAGGATATCCGCAACAAAGGTGCCGCCGATCACGGAAATCATCGCGTTTTTAAACGGCATCTTCATCAGCGCTGCCGCAAGAGAACCCGTCCACGCGCCGGTGCCAGGCAGCGGGATTGCGACAAAAATCAGCAGGCCGAAGGTCTTGAATTTTTCAATCTGCGCGAATTTGCTTCTGCCCTTTTTCTCCATGCGGTCGACGAGCTTTACAAAGCGCGTGTTGCGCATCCAGTCAAAAATTTTGTTGATAAACAGCAGGATGAACGGCGTGGGCAGAATCGTGCCGATGAAGCAGATGACCATCGCCGGCAGCAGCTCAAGGTTCAGGAGCTTTGCCGCCACTATACCGCCGCGCAGCTCGATGATCGGCATCATGGAAAGCACGAACACCGTAAGTTCCGCGGGAATAATCTCGCTGAAAAATCTGACAAGGGTTTCAACCATTTCGGAAATCGTTCCTTTCAACATCCATTATTTTCAAGCCGTATATGGGATTAAGTATACTAAATCCCCGTACCATTATTTTTCTCTCTGAGAATTATATCTTACGTTTTATTGACAAATTCACGATGTGCCCGCACTTTGCGGCACTTCCATACCCGCACAGACCGCCTCCAGGTCGCCGAACGTATAGCCGAGGTTTTCCCACTCGGTCAAAAGCTCGTCGAGAATCTGCGCGTTCGTGCTTGAGGTGCTGTGCAGCAGCACCACGGCACCGGGGTGGATACGCGGCAGGAGCTTTGAAAACGCCTGTTCCTTCGTCGGCTGGTCGTCGGTGTACCAATCCACGTACGC
>JAHZCM010000207.1 GCA_019422905.1 Oscillospiraceae bacterium | reverse complement strand
CTGCCCGCCGACACGCTGTGCGCCGCGGCGGCGAAGATGCTGGGCGTACCGCTGGAGGACGCGCAGAGCGCGCTGCTTTCCCTCTGCCGGGATTTCGACGCCGTGTGCGAGAATTTTGACGGGCGCGATTTCATTTTCCTGCCCAAGCAGCACCGCAGCGAAGTGTACAGCGCAGACCGCATCCGGATGATGCTGAAATACCCGCCGCAGTCCATTGTGGGGATCGACCGGGAGATCGGGGAGATTGAGCGCGCGGAGAACATTCGGTATGCGGAGATGCAGAAGGAAGCCATCCGCGCGGCGCTCGATAAGGGCCTTTTGATTCTCACCGGCGGCCCGGGCACGGGCAAAACGACGACGTTGAATGCGATCATCCGTATCCTGATGGAAAAGGGGGAGGCGGTTTTTCTCGCCGCGCCGACCGGGCGTGCGGCAAAGCGCATGTCCGAGCTGACCGGTGTGGAGGCCAAGACGATTCACCGGCTCCTGCAAGTGGACTGGGATGAAAACGACAACCCGGTTTTTCAGCGCAACGAGCGCAATCCCCTTGAATGTGACGCGCTGGTCATCGACGAGCTTTCCATGGTGGATAGCTATGTTTTTGAGAGTGTCCTGCGCGCGCTGCCGGTGGGCTGCAGGCTGATTCTCGTCGGCGACAGCGACCAGTTGCCCAGCGTGGGCGCGGGCAACGTGATCGGGGATCTGATCGCTTCCGGTGTGTTTCCAACGGTGCAGCTCAAGGAGATTTTCCGGCAATCCATGGAGAGCCTGATTGTGACGAATGCGCACAGGATTGTGGGTGGGGAAATGCCGGTGCTCAACGTGCGCGACAACGACTTTTTCTTTGTGCCGGTGGACGATGCGCACGCCGTTTCGGAGACGATCCTCTCGCTCGCGGTCACGCGCCTGCCGAACCGGTATCAGTATTCGCCGGTGACGGATATTCAGGTGCTCTGCCCGGGCCGGAAGGGCGAGCTGGGAACGATTGAGCTGAACCGCCGCTTGCGCGAGCTGATTAACCCGCAGGCGAAGGGCAAGGCGCAGATCAGTGTGAACGGCACGGTTTTCCGCACGGGCGACAAGGTGATGCAGGTCAAGAACAACTACGATCTGCCGTGGAGCCGGCCGGATGGCACGGTGGGCGAAGGCGTGTACAACGGCGACATGGGGATTGTGACGGATGTGGACAAGGCCGCCGGATGCATGCGCGTTCAGATCGACGACCGCGAGGTGCTCTATGATTTTGATCACGCCGCGGCGGAGCTGGAGCTGGCCTATGCGGTGACGGTGCATAAGAGCCAGGGCAACGAGTTCACGGCAGTCATTATGCCCGTGTTTCCGGGCACCCCGCAGTTGAGCTACCGGAATCTGCTTTATACGGGCATTACGCGGGCAAAAAAGCTGCTGATCCTTGTCGGCCGCCGCAGCGCGATTGCGGATATGGTCGCAAACGATAGAAAGACGCGGCGTTTTTCCGGCTTGATGCGATTCCTGACGGAAGAGCCTGCGGACGCAGAAACGGAAGGTTAAAGTTCCTTTATGCCGGCAACCAGTTAATCGGTGCGGAGATGGAGATGTGCACAGCATAAAAGCCGGCGCGAAAAGGGGGTGCAAGTCGTAAGCATGAATATATGCAGAAGGATTCTCGCTTTCCTGTTTCCGGCGCATTGCATCCTGTGCGGCAGGGCGGTGCCGGTAAATGAGGATTTTCTGTGCGCCGACTGTGCAAAGCGCCCGGTACAGCGCATTTACCGGCATTTTGCGCTGAAGGTTGGGCGGCGGGCCTATACGTTGGAATGCCGGGCGCCGATGCGGTATCGGGAACCGTTTCGCACGACGCTCTGGCGCTTCAAATTCCGCGAGGAGACAAGCCTTGCGGCGCCGCTTGCAAAGCGCATGGCGGGGACAATGGACAGGGAAAACGCTCCCGATTGCATCGTTCCGGTGCCGATCAGCCGGGAGCGCATGCGTGAGCGGGGCTACAACCAGTCTGCGCTGCTGGCCGAGGCGCTGTCCGCGGAAACCGGGATCCCCTGCAGGGCGCTTCTTGAAAAAGTGCGCCACAATCGGACGCAGCACAGGCTTTCCGCGAAAGAGCGGGCGGAAAACGTGCGCGGCGCGTATCAAAGCGGAGAAGCGGCAGGACTGCGTATCCTGCTCGTGGACGACATTGTGACGACCGGCGCAACCGTTCAGGAGTGTGCGAAAACGCTGTACCGCGCCGGCGCGGCGGAGGTCGCCTGTATTTGCTGCGCAATTGTCGGATAGCTTACAGATTTCGACGCAATAGCCTTGCAAAATGCACAGAAGTCTAGTAAAATATGGATAACAGAACGTACGGAGAGGATAAGCCGATGATTGGTACAGATCTTGCAATCGATTTGGGTACAGCGAATTT
>JAHZCM010000206.1 GCA_019422905.1 Oscillospiraceae bacterium | reverse complement strand
CAAGCCAGCGCGCGTTTACATAGTAAGCGCCTGCACGCAGCGCCTCTTCCTTCACGGACTCCTGCGCCTGCTTCTTGGTGCCGACAAACAGAACGTTCTTGCCGTCCATTGCGAGATCGCGAACAAAGTTGTACGCTTCCTCGAGCTTTCTGACGGTCTTCTGCAGGTCGATGATGTAGATACCGTTTCTTTCTGTGAAGATGTACTGCGCCATCTTCGGGTTCCATCTTCTGGTCTGATGGCCGAAATGAACACCGGCCTCCAGAAGCTGCTTCATGGATACAACTGCCATTTTGAAAATACCTCCTTGGTTTTTCCTCCGCCGGGACCGTTATTTTCAGAAAAAACCGCCTTTGTGCGGCACCATTCCGAAGCCCTCGACGTGCGTTTTTGCTTGCAGAACCTGCAAATCGCTGAAATATTATAGCACAGCTTTGGCGCCAAATCAAGCCTTTTCTGCTTATTTTTTGTGCTTCTCCCTCCGTGCGCCATTTTCGGGCATTGCGTCCCCTATTCCTTTTTTTCTTTACATTTTTGTGTCAAAATGCTACAATTACAATAAAGGAGATGAAGTCAATGAAACTACCTATTCAAAAAAACGCGCGCGGCGCGCTTCGCTCTGCGCTGTGCTCCATGCTGTGCGTGCTCACCGCCTCCGCCGTGCTTTCCGCATGTGCCTCTGCACCGGCGGACGGCCATGAAAGCGCCTCCGGCGACACGCCGTCCGCTTCCTCTGCGGCGCCGCAGGCCACTGCAACGCCCGAGCCCGCTCCCGAGATCGTCCCTGCCGGGGAAACCGCCGCACTGGGCGATTGGGAGATTACGGTCAACGCGCTGACCACACAGGAGAACTACTCCATGTCGGACAGCGAATATAACCTCCTGTATTATGAGCCGGACGAGGGGAATATTTATTACGTCGTCAATTTGTCCGTCAAAAACTTAGGCAAACAAAGCGGCCAGTTTCTCCCCTCGTTCCGCACGAGCCAGAATACTGCGCACCTGATTTACGACGGCGAATATCAATATGACCCGTCCGATCTTCTCGGCGCACAGGATGTGCTGATCGGCACATCCGTCAATCCGTTGAGTACCTGTACCGGGAATCTGGTTTTTTCTGTGCCGAAGGACATCAGCGGAGATTTCTCCCTGCGCATCATCAAAGATGGCGAAACACGGAATATGGAGCTTCCACCACCGGCTGCCGCGCCGGAAAGCAGCAGCTCCAAAACATCTTCGAGCGCATCCACATCCGAAAACGACACGCCGTCGGGCGGCAATGGCGTGCAATCCGATCCAAACGGCCCAACTGATCAGATTCAAGTCTCTTCCGAAGCATCACTCGTCACAGGCGATCCCCTGCCGTCCGGAGAAACCGCCCATATCGGCCCTTGGGAAATTCGAATAGACGGCCATGATACCGAAGCCATCCCGGACTATGAAATGACCCGGTACCACTTCTTTACCATGACTATCACGAACACAGGCAACGAAAACCTCTCTGTCACGCCGTATGCCGCGGGAAAGGATTTGCAAATCACCCTGATTCAAAACGAGATCCAGGAATTTCAGCCGGAGGAAAGCGGCGAATACAATTCCCTGTATGACGTAACCCTGGCTCCCGGCGAAACGCTGTCCGGTACCCTCCGCTTCACGGTGGAGGACTCCGTGCAGATGCTCTTTACCGTCAAGGCTGTCTGCGGCGATGAAACTGTATTTCTATCCACACCCTCCATGTTCTGAGCCAAAAGCGCGCTGCGTTCACCCATTTTCAAAAAAATTTGCGAGGAAGCCGCGCTTTTGCGGGCGTTTGGGCGGCGCATAGTCAACGAGGACGGCATCCTCGCCGATCGTCGCGATATCGCTCCATGGGATCACACAATCCGCTTCATGGCCGAGCAGCCCGAAAAAACGTATGCGGCCGTATACGACGATCGCCGCAAGGGCTGCGGACTGCGTGTCGATCTCGATATCGCCGAGATACCCGATGCGGGACCCGTCCTTAACGCTGATCACCTCGCGGCTGCGCATATCTCCGATTCTTGTCAGCATGCCATCATCCTCCGTCTGTAATTTTGATATCAGGCTAATTCTATGCGCGCGATTGCCGCAATTATTCAGGCAGCGCTTCTAAAAACAGGATAAGTTTTTGGTTTTCGGTCCATACTACCTCCGGACAATATTTTGTTCGGAGGTAGATTTTATGTACGCTTATACACAAAATAAGGTCGAAATCTGCGGCGTAAACACCGCAAAGCTGCAAACCCTCAAAAACGACGAAATGCGCGAGCTTCTGAACCGCAGCCGTCACGGCGACAAAGCCGCCCGGGACAAGCTCATTTACGGAAACCTGCGTCTGGTACTCAGTGTAATCCAGCGCTTCACAAGCCGCGGCGAAAACCCGGACGACCTCTGTCAGGTCTGCTGCATCGGGCTGATCAAG
>JAHZCM010000205.1 GCA_019422905.1 Oscillospiraceae bacterium | reverse complement strand
GGGGGACAAAGTACAGCTCGGTCACATCGGTGCTCGCCTCCCGTGACTTCCAGTATACCGCGTTTTCCGCTTGTTTGCAACTCGAAAATCTGACCTTAAATAATAAGCAAAAACTGGATATTGAGAGCAGTCCAGATGCGTGTTATACTGAACAAAACGCAAAGCTGCGGTATGATTTAAGAAATGGGGGTACAAAAATGAAAAACAAGAATTCGATCTACAAGATTGTCACGGTGGGCCTACTCGGCGCGCTCGTATTCGTTTCAAACTATCTGAGCTTTCCGATTCCGGTGCTGGTGGGCGATATCTCGCGCGTGCACCTCGGCAATGTGTTCTGCCTGCTGTCCGGTTTTGTGATGGGCCCGGTCGGCGGCGGTCTGGCGTCCGGTATCGGTGCAATGCTCTATGACCTGACCAATCCGGCATATGTCGCTTCGGCGCCATTCACGTTCCTCTTTAAATTCCTGCTGGCTTTTGTCTGCGGTCTGATCGCACACGGCGGCAAGCTCTCCGGCAGTATGCTCGGCGAGTGCAGAATTTCCGTGCCGCGCTATTTCATCGCGGCGATTTCCGGCAGTGTGACGTACATTATCCTCTACCTTGCGAAAGCGTATATTACGGCGATTCTTGAGGGCAGCGCGCCGGAGGCGGCGGGTATCGCCCTGCTCACAAAACTCGCGACGAGCAGCGTCAACGCGGTTCTGGCGGTTGTGATTTCGGTGCCGCTGGCGGCTGTGGTCCGCAAGGCGCTCAAAAGCGCAAAGCTTACAGTCTGACCGGTACAGGGCCGTGACCGGATGCGGGGATGCGCGCGGCTTTTGAATCTTGAAAACCGCAGATGCTTTATCCGTGTTCGCGGCGTTTTCATCAAATTGTATGTTTTCACCGGATTGCGGCGAAACGGATGTTGCGGAAATAGGGTTATACCGCCGGACTGCCTTGCAAGTCCGGTGGTTCTTTGCTATAATACCTGTATATTGGAAAATTTGTGGAGGGTTGATTTTATGCTTTTGATTCAAAATGGTACGATTCACGATGCCGTACACCGCGAGCCATATGCGGCGGATATCCTTGTCAAGAACGGAAGGATCGCCGAAATTGGCGCCCACCTTACGGCGGACTGCCCGTCTTTTGACGCCGCGGGGATGAATATTTATCCCGGCTTTGTGGAGGCGCACTGCCACATCGGTCTGGATGGCAGCGGCATCGGTTTTGAGGGCGATGACTGCAACGAGATGACGGATATTCTCACGCCGCAGCTGCGGGCGATCGACGGCATTTACCCGATGGATCCGACGTTTCAGGAGGCGCTGGCGGCTGGCGTGACGACGGTCTGCACGGGTCCCGGTTCGGCAAATGTGCTGGGCGGCCAGTTTGCGGTGATTAAAACCGCGGGCCACCGTGTCGATGATATGATCGTGAAGCCCTTTGCGGCGATGAAATGCGCGTTCGGGGAGAATCCGAAGCGCTGCTATAAGGATAAAAACAACTATTCGCGCATGTCCACGGCTTCCAAGCTGCGGGAAGCGCTTCTGAAAGCGCAGGAATACGATGCGAAAAAGCAGGCCGCGGGCGAAGACCTTTCGAAGCGCCCGGCTTTTGATATGAAAATGGAGGCGCTGCTTCCGGTTCTGCACGGCGAGGTGCCGCTGAAAGCGCACGCGCACCGGGCGGACGATATTTTCACCGCTATCCGCATTGCCAGGGAATTCGGCGTGAAGCTCACGCTGGAGCATGTGACCGAAGGGCATCTGATCGCCGCAGATCTCGTGCAGGAGGATTACCCGGTGGCGGTCGGCCCGTCTCTGACGCACGCCACGAAGTTTGAGCTGCGCAACAAAACGTTTTCTACGCCGGGCATTCTGGCAAAGGCCGGCTGCCGTGTTTCCATCATCACCGATTCGCCGGTTATCCCGCAGAGCTATCTGCCGCTTTGCGCGGCATTGGCGGTGAAGGCGGGCATGGATCCGTTCGACGCGCTGCAGGCAATCACGATTCATCCGGCACAGCACATCGGCGCTGCGGAGCGCGTCGGCTCCATCGAAATTGGCAAGGATGCGGATTTTGTCGTCATGGACGGCACGTGGGATGCGGTCGCCTCCACGGTGAAGGCCGTATTTGTGAACGGCGAGCAGGTCGTCGGATAACCGAGAGCCTGAAAACGAACCGTGCGCAGGCGGCTTTGTGCGGGAATTTGGATGCTGTAATTTTGATCAGAGCGCATTTTCCTGTTTTTCAGAAAAATGTCTAACATGCTTCACACGAAATTCACATAATATCGGGATAATAGAATCAACACGAAGGGAAAAAATAATAGTTGAAAAATCCTTCGGAATATGGTATTATGTGAAAGGAGTAAGGAATCATGAGTGATAATCATGAGAAATTCCAAAGCGGATTTGGTTCCACCAACGGTTCCGATCCGGTAAACACATCCAAAACCTCTTCGAATACACC
>JAHZCM010000204.1 GCA_019422905.1 Oscillospiraceae bacterium | reverse complement strand
TTCTCTCAGCCGTGCCGGCCTGTAACCGAAAACTCCACCCACTCGGCGATATTGACTGCATGGTCGCCGATGCGCTCAAAGTATTTGGCGATCATCATCAGATCTATGCAGTCCTCCCCGCTCGTGTGGTCGCGTGCAATCAGCTCGACAAGCTCTTTCTTGACGCGGTTGAACAGCTTGTCAACCACGTCGTCATACGCCTGTACCGCACGGGCCAGCTCCAGGTCGCGGCGGACGAAGGAATCGACGCTGTCCGTCACCATCTTGATCGTGGCGCAGGCCATCTCGGCAATGTGAAGCTGGCTGTCCATGCCGTCCCCCTCAAGATGCGCCGTCATCTCCGCGATGTCCGCAGCCTGGTCTCCGATGCGCTCCATATCGGAGATCATCTTGAGCGCCGAGGAGATCATGCGCAGGTCGCTCGCGACCGGCTGCTGCCGGAGAAGGAGCCGCATGCAGAGCGATTCGATCTCGCGCTCCTTGCGGTCGATTTCATGGTCGGTTTCGTAAACAATCTGGCGAAATTCGTCCGTGGGCGTTTCCAGCGTTTTCGCCGCCTGCGAAATCGCATCCTCGCACAGGGCGCCCATGCGGATCAGCTCCACGTTCAGCCTTTCAAGCTGCTCATCAAATCGGTTTCTCATAAATTTGCCTCCATCCTTTCTGCGGTATCAGCCGAACCGGCCGGTGATGTAGTCCTCCGTGCGCTTATCCGTCGGCATGGAGAAGAGCGTTTCGGTTTTCCCGAATTCGATCATATCGCCCAGAAGGAAGAAAGCCGTGTTGTCCGAAATGCGGGCGGCTTGCTGCATATTGTGCGTTACCATAATAATAGTATAATCCTTTTTCAGTTCCACTGCAAGATCCTCGATTTTGCTTGTGGAGATCGGGTCGAGCGCCGAAGTGGATTCGTCCATCAGCAGCACCTCGGGCTCCACGGCCAGCGCACGGGCAATACACAGGCGCTGCTGCTGGCCGCCGGACATGCCGAGCGCATTCTTTTTCAGGCGGTCCTTGACCTCCTCCCAGATCGCGGCCTGCCGCAGGGAACGTTCCACGATCATATCGAGCTTCGCTTTATTGCGGACGCCGTGGATACGCGGGCCATAGGCCACGTTGTCGTAAATGCTCATCGGGAACGGGTTCGCCTTCTGGAACACCATGCCGACGCGCTTTCTGAGCTGGTTCACGTCCATGCCCTTGTAAACATCCTCGCCCTCGAGCTTCACCTCTCCTTCGACGCGGCAGCCCTCCACGAGGTCGTTCATGCGGTTCAGCGTTTTCAGGTAGGTCGATTTGCCGCAGCCGGACGGACCGATCAGCGCGGTGATCTCGTGCGCGGGAATGTCCAGCGTGATGCCCTTGAGCGCTTCAAAATTCCCGTACCAGAGATGCAGGTCCTTCGTTTCGATAATTCCCATCTTGAATTTGCCTCCTAAGTGCTCAGTTTTTCTTCAGCCTTTTGCCGGCAATTTTGGCGGCGAGGTTGATGATGAATGTCAGGATCAGCAGGATTGTGGCGATCGTAAACGCGGAATCAAATTCCGCGCGCTCGCTGGCATACATATACAAAGCCACGGTCAGCGTGGAGCCGGGCGTATTGGGCGTCACGGCCTGCACCAGATTCAAAATGTTGTGCGCAACGCCTGCGGTATACAGCAGCGCCGCGGACTCGCCCACGATACGGCCAACGGCGAGGATGCAGCCGGTGACGATACCGTCCACGGAGGAGGGCAGCACGACGGTGCGGATCATGTGCCACTTGCCGGAACCCAAGCCGAGCGCGCCCTCGCGGTAGCTCTGCGGCACCGTCTTGAGGCTTTCCTGCGTCGTGCGCACCACGGTGGGCAGCGTCAGAATCACCAGCGTCAGCGCGCCGGCAAGCAGGCTGCTCTGCAGGCCGAAAAACTCGACAAAAACCAGCATGCCGACCAGGCCGAAGATGATGGACGGAATGCCGGACAGCGTCTCCGTCGCAAATTCAATGACGCGCACCAGCTTTTTATTGGTCGCATACTCGTTCAGGTAAATTGCCGCGCCGACGCCCAGCGGCAGAACGACAACCAGCGTCATCAGGATAATATACAGCGTGTTCAGGAGATCCGGCAGAATGCCGATCGTTCCGGAGCGCGGGCTGGGCTTTGTGGAGAGGAATTCCCAGGAGATGTGCGGGACGCCCCGGACAAAGATATAGCCGATGATACCGACAAGGAGCAGGCAGACGACCGCAATCGCGATATACATCAGCGTGCTGCGCAGCCCGTCCATAAAGCGGCGGTAAGAAGATCGTTTCATTTTCCTCACCTCACTGACCCTTCTTCTTGAGGAAGAAATTCAGAATCATATTGATGATCATGATGAAGCAGTACAGAATCAGCGCCACGGAGAACAGCGCCTGCCGGTGCAGACCGCTTGAGTAGCTCATCTCGCCCGCGATGGCGGTTGTCAGGAAGCGGACGCT
>JAHZCM010000203.1 GCA_019422905.1 Oscillospiraceae bacterium | reverse complement strand
GGTTTGCGGCTTTTGCAATGAAAAGCCGAATCCTGTGTTCGTTGAGGATGGGTTTGGATTTATTGTTTTTCAGCAAAAAACAATAAATCCTAAAAATTTATCTTGATAACCGAATGCATTCTGTAGTATGATAAATATCAATATGAATTTGCGGTGCAGGACAGAACTATTTGCTTTAAAGCGCGCTGCAAAGAAAGGAAAGGTCATACGTATGAAGAGAACAGAAATTATGGCCCTGTACAAATCGCCCGAAGCGTTCAAGGACAGCTCGGTTACGGTTTGCGGATGGGCGCGGTCGATTCGTGATTCCAAAGCGCTCGGCTTTATCGACCTGAATGACGGCAGCTGCTTTAAAGGTGTGCAGATTGTTTTTACTGCTGAGAATATCGGGAATTACAAAGAGATCGCATCCCAGAATATCGGCGCTGCTCTGCGTGTGACAGGTACCTTTATCCTCACGCCGGAGGCTAAGCAGCCGTTTGAAATTCAGGCGACGGAAATCGCGGTAGAGGGCGCCTCCTCGCCGGAATATCCGCTCCAGAAAAAGCGGCACACGGTAGAATACTTGCGTACGGTTGCGCATCTGCGTCCGAGAACAAATCTTTTTAACGCTGCATTCCGCGTGCGTTCCGCAGCGGCGTTTGCGATCCACAAATTCTTTAACGAAAACGGCTTTACCTATGTGCACACGCCGATTATCACCGGCAGCGACTGCGAAGGTGCGGGGGAGATGTTCCAGATTTCTACGCTCGATATGGAAAACCCGCCCAAAACAGAAGATGGCAAGGTGGATTTTGACAAAGATTTCTTCGGGAAGCAGACCTCGCTCACGGTTTCTGGCCAGTTGGAAGCCGAGTGTATGGCGATGGCCTTTGGCAAGGTGTACACTTTTGGACCGACTTTCCGCGCAGAACGCTCCTACACGCCGCGCCATGCCGCAGAATTCTGGATGGTTGAGCCGGAAATTGCCTTTGCGGATCTCAACGACGACATGGACCTCATGGAAGCCATGATCAAATATATTATCCGTGATGTTATGGAGCGCTGCCCGCAGGACATCGATTTCTTCAATCAATTTGTCGACAAGGGCCTCAAGGAGCGCCTCATGCATGTTGCAAATTCTGATTTTGTTCGCATTTCCTATACGGATGCGGTTGCCCTTCTGGAGAAGAATAACGATGCCTTCGAGTACAAGGTATCGTGGGGCTGTGACCTGCAGACCGAGCACGAGCGCTATCTCACGGAAAAGCAATTCGGTAAGCCGGTGTTTGTCACGGATTATCCGAAGGAGATCAAGGCGTTTTATATGCGTTTGAACGATGATGGAAAGACGGTTGCCGCCACTGATTTGCTCGTCCCGGGCATCGGCGAGCTGTGCGGTGCGAGCCAGAGAGAGGAGCGCTACGATGTGCTGCTTGACCGGATTCGTGAGCTTGGCCTGAAGGAGGAGGACTACTGGTGGTATCTTGACCTCCGTCGTTTCGGCGGAAACAAGCATGCGGGCTTTGGCCTCGGCTTTGAGCGCATGGTGATGTACCTTACCGGTATTTCCAACATTCGGGACGTACTGCCGTTCCCGCGTACGACGGGGTCGGCGGAGTTCTGAGAACAGGAACTGAGCAGAATCAACGGAAAAGCTGCTTTCTTGGCGGTTCAATAGTGCAAAATGAGAAAAATGCAGGATTTTAAAATAAGTCTTGCATTTTTTTTGCTTTTGTATTACAATGAAAAAAGTTTTGGAGTACATGATGCATAAGTTGTGGCTTTAATTATTCAAATTCTTATTTCATGGAGATGTTTTGAATGGTATATGCAGACCTGAGTCAAGTTGAATTGAGCGGCATCCATGCTGACCTCACTGCACAGTATGAGGAGCTGAAATCGAAAAAGCTCTCGTTGAATATGGCGCGCGGCAAGCCGAGCGCGGCGCAATTGGAGCTTGCGCTGGGTGTTTTAGAGGCGCTTAAGGCGCGGAGCGAATTTGCGAATTCCAACGGCGACGACTGCCGCAACTACGGCGTATGGGATGGCCTTCCGGAAATGAAGAAAATCTTTTCCGACATGATCGGTGTTCCCGATTCGCAGATTATCCTCGGCAACAATTCCAGTCTGAATATGATGTTTGAAGTGATTTCACGCGGCTTTTCCCACGGCTACAACGGTTGCACACCCTGGTGTAAGCTGGATAAGATCAAATTCCTATGCCCGGTGCCCGGTTATGACCGTCATTTCGGCATCACGGAGTATTACGGCTTTGAGATGATCAATATCCCGATGTACCCGACGGGTCCGGATATGGATATGATTGAGGCGCTCATTGCGGAGGATGATTCGATCAAGGGGATCTGGTGCGTTCCAAAATATTCGAACCCGACCGGCATCACATATTCGGATGAGACCGTTCGCCGTTTCGCCGCGCTCCATCCGGCTGCGAAGGATTTCAAAATCATGTGGGATAATGCGTACTGCGTTCACGACCTGACCGACACGCCGGATACGCTTTTGAACCTCTATGAGCTGTGCGTGGAAAACGGCACGGAG
>JAHZCM010000202.1:318-2580 GCA_019422905.1 Oscillospiraceae bacterium | reverse complement strand
TCGCCGTTCTCGAAGATGTTCTGCCGCCGATTTTTGCCAAATACGGCACATATAACATCGCGTCCTCCGCGCCGTTCACCCGCGTTCCATACCGGCAGGCGATGGAGGAATTCGGCTCCGATAAGCCCGACCTGCGCATCGACCTGCGCGTGCAGGACGTGACGGCGCTGCTCGCAGGCTGCGGCTTCGGCCCGTTTGAGGGCAATATCGTGAAAGCGGTGCCGGTCTCCGGCTGCAAGCTCGCGCGCAAGGCCGTCGATAAGCTCTGCGCCGACGTGGAGGTGCAGGCCGGCCAGAAGCCGTATTGGTTCAAGATGGACGAGAGCGGCGCGATTTCGGGTGGCATCGCGAAGTTTATCAATGCGAAGTCCGAAACCGTCGCGGCAGTCACCGCAGCGCTCGATCTGAAACCGAATACGCTGGTGTTCCTTTCCGCCGGCAAGCTGGCCGACGCGCAGAAGACGGCGGGCGTCATGCGCAAGCTCCTCGGCGCGGCGTGCGAGGGCCATATGGATAAGGAGCGCTACGAATTCTGCTGGATCGTCGATTTCCCGATGTATGAGATCGGCGAGGAATCCGGCGAGCTGGAATTCTGCCACAATCCGTTTTCCATGCCCTCCGGCGGTATGGAGACGCTCCTGAAGGCCGAGCGCGGCGAGATCGACCCGCTCGATATTCTGGCCGACCAGTACGACCTCGTCTGCAACGGCGTGGAGCTTTCCTCCGGCGCGGTGCGGAACCACGATCCGGAAATTATGGTCAAGGCGTTTGAGATGGTGCGGCTCGGCGAGGACGACGTGAAGGCGAAATTCCCCGCCATGTACAGCGCGTTCTGCTACGGCGCGCCGCCGCACGCGGGCATTGCCCCGGGCGTGGACCGTATGGTCATGCTGCTTTCCGGCGAGGAATCCATCCGCGAGGTCATCGCGTTCCCGATGAACAAGAGCGCGCAGGATATCATGATGGACGCGCCCTCCGCCGTGACGCAGGCGCAGCTCGACGAGCTGCATATTGCCGTCGTACCGGAAGAATGAGCCTTTCCGGGGATGTAAAGGTCCGCGCCGGCGAGCGGTTCACCGATACGGATTTCACGGATGCAACGCTCGATGGGCTCACCTTCACGAAATGTGACTTCCGCGGCACGGTGTTTTCCGGCGCACTGCTGGAAAAATGCCGCTTTGTGGCCTGCACCTTTGATTTTGCGCGGCTCAACGATGTCCTTGCGCGCGGCTCGGCGTTTGAAAACTGCACGTTTTCCGGGGCAAGCCTGTTTGTCTCCGAATTCCGGGACTGCCGCTCCATGGGCTGCAATTTTGCGGGCGCCGATCTCACCGGCTGGACGGTCCGGGGCGGCGCGCTTGATTACTGCGTGCTCGACGGCTGTATGCTCAAGAAGCAGGACTTTTCCGGCGTGAGCCTGCGCGGTGCAAATCTCAGCGACGCGAACCTCGAAAAAGCGGATCTCTCCGGCTGCGACCTTACGGAAACGATCTTCCGGGGCGCACAGCTCAAGGGCGCCGACCTGCGCCGCGTGAAATGGGACCGCACCGATATCCGCTATGCGAAGCTGCAGAATACGGCGATCGATCTGGACGGCGCGGTGTATCTCGCGAGCTGTCTGGGCGGCGTCATCCGATAAGGCATACTGCGTATTCGTCTTTTATCAGGCACGAATACGCAGTATATTTTGGGTTAATTTTCGGTTACAAACACAATATATTGTGATTTGCCTCTTGACATGCGGGGGCAAAGGGAATATAATCATAATCGCACAATAAAACGCGGCACAGCGGCCGGCAGTGCTGCGGGGAAAGCAGAAAGGGTCATCAGGATGGTTCAGTATATTGTTAAGCGCAACGGGGAAAAGGTTTCCTTTGACGCAAAGAAAATCCGAAACGCAATTTTTAAGGCCAATATCCGCATAGCGGCGGAGCGTATGAGCGACGCGGATCTCGACGGCCTCACCGGTGCGGTGATTGCCGAATTTGACGGCGCGAAGGCGGTGCCGACGGTCGAGCAGATTCAGGACGTCGTGGAGGAGAAGCTGATTGCGGCGGACTATGCAAAGACGGCGAAAGCATATATCCTCTACCGTGCGGAGCACCAGCGACTGCGCGAAATGGACGACGAGCTGGTGAAAATTTATCAGGACCTGACCTTCAAGCCGGCCGAGGACGCGGATTTGAAGCGCGAAAACGCGAATATCAACGCGGATTCTGCGATGGGCACGATGCTCAAGTACGGCTCCGAGGGCGCGAAGAG
>JAHZCM010000202.1:0-270 GCA_019422905.1 Oscillospiraceae bacterium | reverse complement strand
TATGTCATCCCGCCGGAGATCGCAAAGGCGCACGCCGACGGCGATATCCATATTCACGACAAGGATTTTTATACACTGACCGAAACCTGCTGCCAGATCGACCTGATCAAGCTGTTTGACGGCGGTTTTTCTACCGGCCACGGCTATCTGCGCGAGCCGAAGGATATCCGCAGCTACGCGGCGCTCGCCTGCATCGCGATTCAGGCGAACCAGAACGAGATGCCCGGCGGCCAGAGGGTGCCGAATTTCGATTATGCGATGTCGATCGGC
>JAHZCM010000201.1 GCA_019422905.1 Oscillospiraceae bacterium | reverse complement strand
TTGGCTGGTTATCTCCCTCAGAGTTCGCTGTCCAATATGTTTGACAAACCTACATTATTTCAATTTTCCCCGAAAATTTTGTCGGCTTTTTTCTTCTTCCCCTCACCGACGTTCGCACTTGTACGCGCGCGGGAATTGTGTTATACTTTGTAAACAGATCAGTTTTATCCATTGTGGGAAAGGACGGTTGCATTGATGGGATATGCACTGCAGCTCGGGGCATGGAATTCGGTTTTTGCCGTACCCGGCGCGCTTGTTGACCAATATATCAAAACGGCGGACGGAAATCAGCTCAAGGTCGTGCTCTGGCTGCTCCGCAACAGCGGACGCAGCTATTCCGCCGAGGAAATCGCGGAGGCCGTCGGCATCCGCAGTGCGGAAGCCGAAAGCGCCATACGGTTCTGGGTGCAGAACGGCCTGCTTACGCAGCAGGATGCGCCGCTTTCCACGACGCTGCTTCCCGCCGCACCGGAAGCACAGCCAGCGTCGGAAGCGGCGCCGCAGGCTGCGCGGACAGCCGCACCCCGCCGTATGCTGCGCCCGGACGGCATATACATTTCAGAGCGCGTAGAAGCCTCACCCTCCATTCGCCGGCTGTTGGAGGAGGCGGAAGCCATGCTCGGCAAAACGCTTTCCCCCGCGCTTTCCGGCACACTAATTCAGGCGCACGAGGATTACGGCCTGCCGTGCGAGGTCATCCTGATGCTTGTGGCCTACGCGAACAAAATCGGGCGGGCGAACACGAACTATATCGAATCCACCGTGCGCAACTGGGCGGATTCAAACATTCTGAGTATCGAGGCCGCGGAAGAAAAGCTGCGCGAGCTCGATGAAACCGCCATGGCCTGGAAACGCTGCGAGCAGGCTTTTGGTATGACCTCCCGCCGAGCGCCGAGCAAAAACGAGGGCCAGTACGCGCACCGGTGGGTCTGCGAATGGAAAATGCCGGACGAGCTTTTGAACGAGGCGTATAACCGCTGTGTGGACAACACCGGCAAGGTCAGCATGAAATACATCCACGCGATTCTGGAGCGCTGGCATGCCGCCGGCATCCGCACGCTCAAAGAGGCCGTGGACGAAAAGCTGGCCGCCGACGCGCGCCGCGAGCAAAAGCGCGGCCCCTCCTATGATCTGGAGGAGTATGAGAAATACGATATTTTCAGCGGGGAAAAATAATCCGGAAAGGTATGCAACATGGGATATTCCAGACAAGTCTATCTCGAAGCCGAGAATGAGCTGAACAAGCGGCACAGCGACGCGGTCAACCGGGCGCAGCGCGCGCTGGATGATTTTTACGCCGTCTGCCCCGAAGCCGAAATCACGCGCAGGCGTATCGCCTCCACGGCCAGTCAAGCTGCCAAGGCGGTGCTGCGCGGCACGGACGTCCGCGCTTCTCTGGAGGCGCTCAAGGCGGAAAATCTCGCCCTACAGCAGCAGTTTTCCGATCTTCTGGCCGCCCACGGCTACACCCGCGCCGACATTGAACCGCAGTACATCTGCAAAAAGTGCGAGGATACCGGCTATGTGGACGGCCGCATATGCAGTTGCCACCGGGCGCTGCTCCGGCAGATCGCCTATGAAAATCTGAACCGCATTTCTCCACTCACGCTTTCGACCTTTGAGGATTTTTCGCTCGGCTATTATTCGGACGTGCCGGCGGACGGCAAGCGCTCCGACCGCGAGCAGATGCGCTATATTTTCGATTATTGCAAACGCTATGCTGACAGCTTCTCGCTGAAATCCGGCAACCTGTTTTTCACCGGCGCGACGGGGCTCGGCAAAACGCATCTCTCCCTCGCCATCGCCTCCGCCGCGATCGACAAAGGCTTCGGCGTGGTTTACGGCTCCGCGCAGAATTTCGCTGTTTCCCTGGAGCGCGAGCGCTTTTCCAATACGGAAGAAGCCGGCGGCGACACGCTGGAGCTTCTGAATGCGTGTGATCTTTTGATTCTCGACGACCTCGGCATGGAGATTTCCTCCTCCTATATCACGGCGATGATCTACAGCGTGATCGACACGCGGATCATGACCCAGAGGCCGACCATCATCAGCTCGAATCTCTCCATGCAGGAGCTGGAAAAGCGCTACAATGAGCGTTTTGTCTCCCGCATTCTCGGCTTTTACGACCGGATGCCCTTCCGCGGCAGGGATATTCGCGTGAAGCGCAAATTCGAGGGCCGGTAATCTCCCCTTTTACATGCAGGCAGAAAGGAATGGATGACCTATATGAAACGCTTTTCTCTGATTCTGTTCATCTGCGCAGCTTTGCTTTTCAGCTTTACAGGCTGCAATGCGCAGAATACGGACGAGGACTTAATACCCACGCCCGCCCCGGAAATCCCTGCGGAAGACGACGGTCTGCCCGTGGCGGACGAAGCCTTTGAGGAACCCGCACCGGAGCCCTGTACATTCACCGTATATCGCTACGCCGTTTCCTCCAATGCAAAGGTGTATCTCGGAGACGCCCAGAACGAATACAATCTCCTGATCGACGCCGTATGTGCCGGAGATGAAATGGCGGTTCTGTCCGATTACGACAGCGCCGTAAAAGCCGCCGAGGTCTTTTCCGAATCGCCCTACAGCGCCTTTGCCGTTTTGGAGCTTTGGGACGACGGCACGATACAAATCACTTACACGGAAAA
>JAHZCM010000002.1:49460-51192 GCA_019422905.1 Oscillospiraceae bacterium | reverse complement strand
AGGAGCCGCCCGCAGTAAACGGACGGCTCCTGGTTCGGTTTGTAAAATGTGGTATTAGGAATCTCAACATGGCCTGTATTTTCAGGGTTTTCGCAGAGCGTTTGAGATTTCGGTTTTTATTTGTTGTACTTCTTTTTGATGGAGCAGATCGCTGCTCCGGCAAGACCGGCACCGCCTAAGAGAAGCAGAGCGAGCCGGAGTATAAAGCTGTTTTCATCCCCAGTTTGCGGGATATCCGTATTTATGTTATCCTTTGGCGACTCCGTTGGGTCAGGTGTCGGATTTGGTTTTTCAGACGGGTCTATCGTACTATCGGTATTAGAAGAATCCGACTTTAAGCTGTACCCAATTACAAAGGGGCTGAGTGTGGAAGTGATTTTCAAGCCATCCTTCGTGGCCTGAAAATTAGTTGGTTCTATGGAACCATCTTCTTTCTGGTGCAGAACAGCAAAATCATATTCCGTATAATTTTCAGCGGTAATTCCAGCAGGATAGTCAACCGTAAAGGTTACTTTTTCATCATGGACAGTTTCCCATGTTGCAATGTCAATCAGATTGACGTCCAGCATCCAGAGTGTTTTACCGTTAAACTGACTTTTGTAGTCGCCTCCTACAGCCGTATTCAACGCCGTTTTCTGATCTTCTGTCACATTCTCCGCAATCAGTATTCTCTCCTCAAGATCACTCTCCGGCGTAACAATTGCGGGCTGTTCGCCGATGGCGGGAATGCTCTCCACCGCGGTATAGTCGCAGACGGTACAAGTACGCGATCTCTCACCCGCAGTTGTCTCTGTAGCCGCTTTTGTAATTGTCCATGCGCTATAGGTATGGGCTGCAACATCAGGTTTTGTGCCACATATGGAGCACACATGCCAATGATTTGTGTTGTCAGACAACCATTCTGTATTGTACGTATGGACGTGCTGCTTGTAGATCTTAATCGTCATAGGCGAGGTGACCTGAATAGCATCACCTCTATGATGAGGGATCGGATCGCCGTTCGAACCGATAGTTTCTACGACAGAAAGCTCGGAATAAGCCGCGTCATTGGCACCCGTAGCGCCGTATGTAACCTTTAGAATATCGAAATCAGGAGCGGCTCCCGGATTTGCATATCGGTCAGACGTTATGTCGAGCCATACTGTATCGCCATACCATACACGGTTACTGAATTTGCCACCGCTGCTGTCAAAATAAACTCCGGTGCCATCCGACAGAACACTTTTTCCGGTCTCAGGATCATATTCGTAATATTCCGTAGTAATGCGGTAGCCCTTGCTGCCGTCTTTATACATAACATCGTCTACAACATGGAAGCCTATATTTTCATAGGATTCTATTTTTAAAGAGCCATCTACATTTTGCAGTCCAAGTCTGGGCTGAGCAACAATTCTTCCGTTTATCACGGAGCCGTCAGGTTGGGAAACAGGGTAGTAGTCAACGTATGGCTCTCCATCTGTTATATTTTCGCTGCATTCAACGTATATGCCCTCAACATAAATATGATTATCGTATATTGTATAGGCATTTAAGACCTCGAAAGCCCATGGGCTTCCGGCGCCACCGGTTACGAACGATACGGAATTTGTATCCGGGTCATAGCAATTCACAGGTGTGGAAGTGCCGTCTTCGTTCGGGACATAGTAACCCGGTGTTTCAGATAAATATGTTTTCATATCACTGTGATTTACAAACAGGCTGTCAATCACAGCAATATATTGGTCGTATGTCA
>JAHZCM010000002.1:37390-49450 GCA_019422905.1 Oscillospiraceae bacterium | reverse complement strand
CTTTGAGTTTTTTCGTCATAGTAATCGGCAAAGCGACTTCCTCCACCACTTGTGGCGTAGCTATGTGCAACGCTGTCAGATACTTGCTCGGATGAGTAGAAATATGGTTCAGATGAATCCATATAAGATATCAGACCAAACATAGTATAAATATCATCATACTCTGTGATCCCCGCAGCAAATACTGTACTGGGCATCATCGTTAGCATCAAGACAGCCGCTAACAGGCATGCCGGCCATTTTTTTATTTTGGTTTTCATGTTCGTTGACCCCTCTCAACATTTGATTATTTGCTGTTTGTGGGCAGAAAATAAACAAGGTGCATCCCGCCCACGGAAAAATGAGCGGAATACATCTGTAAATTCTATAGACTTTACCTCTTGACAAAAGGAAACAGACAGAACTACACTAGAACGAACGAACGAACGAACGAACGAACGAACGAACGAACGAACGGTACTGTCGCGCCTTTTGCCATATCTGTCAAGCCTCTCTTTCGCCTAAAATTTTACACATTAAGAATACCATGAGACAATCCTTTTTGCAAGAAAAATTTTAGCGCAATGCAAAAATCAAATGCGAATTGTAAAACGCAGTATGTTGAGGAACGGCTTGCTTTACGCGGCATTTGCTTACCGCACCTTCCAGCGATCGTTGTAGGTGCCGGAGAGGTCGGCGATTTTGCCATCGTCCACAGCTTCCTTGACATGGGAGGTTGCGCGGCGTTCGTTCAGAAGGGAGAGGAACAGCTCCTTGTCCACCGGGATTTCCTGCGGCTTTCCGGTCCAGTCGGAAAGGTGGATCGCATTTGAGATGCTGAGGCCGTTGATGCCCTCATAGCCCGGCGCGAGCAGCGCCTCGCCGTGCAGAATGGCGTTTGTGAAGTTCTGGAGAATCCCGTTGTGGCCGAGCTCAACGTTCTCCGTCTCGATTTCCGTCACGGTCATCTTCGGCTGGGCAAAGCCTTCCTTGCAGGTGAAGCAGAATTCGCGCTCCGGCGTCTCAAGCGCCCAATGGGTCAGCTTGCCGTCCTCCCAGACGAGCTTGCCCTTGTCGCCGGTGATCTCCAGACGGTTTGTGCCGGGGCACTCGCCGGTCGTCGTGATGAACACGCCGGTTGCGCCGTTCGGGTATTCCGCGTAAGCGGTCACTTCGTCTTCAACCTCGATGTTGTGCCAGTGGCCGTATTTGCAGTGGGCGCTGATCTTGTTCGGCATGCCGAAAATCCACTGCCAGAGGTCGAGGTTGTGCGGGCACTGGTTGATGAGCACGCCTCCGCCCTCGCCGGCCCATGTCGCGCGCCATGTGCCGCTGTCATAATACGCCTGCGGACGGGACCGGTTGGTGGGGGTCCACACGCAGCGCTTCAGCTCGCCGAGCGCGCCGCTCTGCACAAGCTCGCGCATTTTCTGAAACTTCGGATTTGTGCGCTGGTTGTACATAATGCCGAAAACCTTGCCGGATTTTGCGGCGGCCTCGTTCATTTCCTCAACCTGCTTGGTGTAAACGCCCGCGGGCTTCTCCGAGAGCACGTGCAGGCCCTTTTCAAAGCCGTAGATCGCGATGGGGGAATGCAGGTAGTGCGGTGTAGCGACCAGAATGGCCGTGCACAGGCCGCTGTCGATCATTTCCCTGTAGTCCGCAAAGCACGGCACGCCGGGCAGGTTTTCCGCCGCCCAAAGGCGCTTTGATTCCGCGATGTCGCAGACCGCGGCAAGCTCCATGCCGTTGATGTTTCCGGCGAGGATGCTCTTTGCATGGGCGGAGCCCATGTTGCCGATGCCGATAATGCCGATTTTTACCGTTTCGCTCATTTCAATAACCTCTTTCCGCTTTATTCGATGGTATCCAATATGGTTTTCAGCGCGTCCGCCGCGGCGTCAAACGCCTCGTCACCGGTGCGGTAAACACGCTTGTGGGTCAGTTCTTCATCCTGCAGGCTCTGCAGGCCGTTGAAATCAAACAGATGCGGCTCCAGCGTCAGGATGTACGGCTTGCCGGTTTCCCCGAGCGCCTGCAAAATAGCGGGCACGGAGCCATCGCCTTCACCGGCCGGGACGACGGAGCCGTCCGCCGTCAGGGCATCCTTGATATGCATATAATCGATCATCGGCGCAAGCGCTTTGAAGTTCACCGCCGGTTTATCGCCGCACTGAATGTAATTCGCCGGGTCGAATACGCAGCGCAGACGGGGTACCGCCGCATGCAGCTTCTGCACGCGGGCCAGCGTGTCGCCGTAAATGCCCTTTTCATTTTCGTGGCAGCAATGTACGCCGTTTTCCTCGGCGTACTGCACCATGCGGCTGACGCGCTCCACGACGGCGTCAAAACAGCTTTCGGGGTCCTCGTCCTTCGGCATAAAGAAGCTGAACATGCGGATGCGCGTTGTGCCAAGGCGCTTTGCGATCTCGACCGCGCGCTTGAATTTTTCAAAATGCGGGGCGAAGTCGTCCCGGATGCCGATCTTGCCGATCGGAGAGCCGACGGCGGAAACGCCGATGCCGGCAGCCCGGAGCTTTTCGCAGACATCGTCCAGCTCCTCATCCGTGAGGTCAAGGACGCCCTTGCCGTTTACGCCGCGGATCTCAAGCAGCGGGATGCCGTTGCGCTTCAGCGCGGCGAGCTGCGCGTCAAAATTCGGGTTGGCCTCATCCGCAAAGGCGGAAAGCGTAAAGTTCTTTTTCATTGCTGCGGCCCTCTCAAAAACGGCAGCCGGCTTCCAGCAGGTTCTTGGCGCTGAGCGCGAGCTCGTCAAACGGATCGCGGTCATAGCAGTCGTCCTGCTCGATCATCGCGTAGTGGATGCCGGTTTCCGCGCAGGCTTCGAGGATTGCGTCAAAGTCGAGATTGCCGTCCATGACCGCTGCAAAACGGTGCTCATGCCCGTGCATCTTCATGTCCTTGAAATGGATCACGTCGATGCGCCCGGCAAGGCGCTCGATCTGGCGGGCCGGGGAGCGGCCGCCGAACTGCGTCCAGTACACGTCGAGGATAAAGCCCCACTTTTCGGGGTCGGTCTCCTCGGCCATCCAGTCGATCAGGCACTTGCCCTCAAACTGCTCGTATTCGAAGCCGTGGTTGTGGTAATGCAGCTTCAGGCCCGCATCGTGGAATTTGTCGGCGGCGGCCGCATAATCCTTTAAGAATGCGCGCATGCCCTCGAGCGAGCCGGTGTATTTCTGCGGCATCATGCCGATGCCGACGTGCTCGCAGCCGAAAATGCGGTGGTTTTCGATAACCTTCTCGGGATTCTCAAGAATCAACTGCTGGTTTGTGTGCGTGATGATGATTTTGAGCCCGTTTTCGTCGCAGATCTCGCGGATGATATGCGGGTCGATGTCGCCGAACGCGGAGACCTGCAGCGTTTTAAAGCCGATGTCATGCAGCTTTTTTGCCGTGACGCGGAGATCGGCCTCGTTCTGTGCGAAGTTGCGGATGGTATAGCCCTGTGCGCCGATAATCATAGATAAAAAAACCTCTTTTCAAAAAATTGCGCGGAAGGCGTGTGTTTTGCCCGTTCTGCACCGCAGAATGCCGGTTGGCCTTCAAAACCGGCAGGGCCTTTCTTTGGAAGCCTTTTTAAATAAAGTTATACGCCGGAATAAGCCGAGAAGCCGCCGTCCACGGGGATGGTAACGCCGGTGATGAAGCCCGCGGCACTGTCGTCGATCAAAAAGCGCAGCGTGCCGAGCAGCTCCTCCGGCTCGCCGAAGCGGCCCATCGGCGTCTGGGAGATGATCTTGTGGCTGCGCGGCGTCAGGCTTCCGTCCGGATTGAAGAGCAGGGTGCGGTTCTGGTTCGTCGCAAAGAAGCCCGGCGCGATCGCGTTGACGCGGATGCCGCAGTTTGCAAAGTGCACCGCAAGCCACTGCGTGAAGTTCGTCACGGCGGCCTTTGCGCCGCTGTACGCCGGGATTTTAGTAAGCGGCGTATAGGCGTTCATCGAAGAGATGTTGACGATACTGCCGCCTGTTTCGAGCATATCGAGGGCAAAGGCCTGCGTCGTCAGCAGAGTGCCGAGAAAGTTCAGGTTAAAGACGAACGACACGCCGTCCTTGTCCAGGTCAAAGAACGAGCGGGCGTTTTCATCCAGCAGGTCGGCCTTATTAAAATATTCGCTCGTCGTGGTGCCCTTCGGGTTGTTGCCGCCGGCGCCGTTGATGAGCACCTCGCATTTGCCGAAAGCGTTCAGAACGGATTCGTGGGCGGCCGAAAGGCTTTCCTTGTCGAGCACGTTGGCTTCTACGGCGATCGCCTCGCCGCCTGCCGCGCGGATCTCCGCCGCGACCTTTTCGGCAGCATCGAAGTTTAAGTCCAGCAGGGCGACCTTGTGGTCGTCTGCCGCAAGCGCGCGCGCGAAAGCGCTGCAAAGCACGCCGCCCGCGCCGGTGATTACAATGTTCATGGATTGACTATTCCTTTCTTCTCTTATGCAAACAGCGCACGGCTGTTCTCCACGCAGAGGCGGTTGAGGAGCTTCATCGCGGCCTTTTCGGAGAGGAGGGTGCCGTTATCCAGCTCCTCGGCGATGCGGCTGCACAGCACGCGGCGGAAATAATCGTGGCGTGCATAGGAGAGGAAGCTGCGGCTATCCGTCAGCATGCCGGTAAACTGTGCGAGATGCCCCGTTTCCGCCATGATGTTTATCTGCTCCTCCATGCCGCGCTTGTGGTCGCAGAACCACCATGCCGCGCCGGGCACCACGCCGCGGAAGCTGCCCGCGGTCGTCGCGAGCGCCATGTACATGGAAGGCTCCAGCGTGTAGAGAATCGTGTGCGGCAGGCCGTCTGCGCGGTCCATCGCGTCGAGCAGCGCGGCCACGTCGTGTTCAGGAATCGGGTCGCCCACACAGTCGCCGCCCGCGTCGGGGCCGACGGCTTCGAAAAGCCGGGTGCAGGCGTTGCGGCGGACGTTGAGATGCAGCTGCATCGTGACGCTGTGCCGCTTGTATTCGGCGGCAAGGTAGACGTAGAGGTCAAACAGGAAGTTGCGGTATTCCGCGGCGGAAACCGCTTCCCCGGAAAGCGCCTTTCGGAAGGCTTCGGCGGCGCTCAGCGCGGGATCCGCCTTCGGGAAATCCTCGATGCCGATATCGCTGACGCGGCAGCCGTTCTCGCAGAAGAAATCGAGCCGTGCCGAAAGCGCGCGCTTCAGATCGGCGATAGACTCGACCGCGAAGCCGCAGGTGTCCGAAAGACGGCGGATGTATTCCGGATAATCGGCGCGGCGGATGTTGAGCGCCGCATCGGTGCGAAACGAAGGCACGACGCGCACGGGGAAGTCCTTATCCTGCGCGATCAGGCGGTGGTATTCGAGTGAATCGGCCGGGTCGTCGGTCGTGGCGACCAGCTCCACACGGCTCTGCAGCATGAGCTTGCGGGGTGAGAGCGCATGCGCGCGAATGTAGGCGTTGGCGCGGTCGAAGATATCGTCGGCGGTTTCAAGGGAAAGCGCGTCTTCGATGCCGAAAAACATCGAAAGCTCCATGTGCGACCAGACGTACAGCGGGTTGCCGGCCGCCGTTTCAAGACAGTCCGCATAGGCGCGGAATTTCTCGCGCGGAGAAGCGTCGCCGGTGATGTGGGATTCCGGCACGCCGCAGGCGCGCATCAGGCGCCATTTGTAGTGGTCGCCGCCGAGCCAGACCTGCGCGATGTCCGTAAAGACCGCATCCTCCAGAATCTCCTTCGGCTGCAAATGACAATGGTAATCGACGATCGGCAAATCCCGCACCACGCCGTACAGGCGCTTTGCCGTGCCGCCTTTCAAAAATAAATCCTCCCGCATGGGTATCCAAGCTCCTCTCTGAGGTTGTTACTGTAAGTATAGCATATCAATTTGCAAAATAAATGATATATATAGCCGGGTAGATTGCAAATAAATTCATTTTGTGCTATACTACGGATAGAAATTTATGGAAGCCGGGCGTTTGTGCGCGCTTCACACGGGGTTTACGCCGCGGGGCCTGCGGCCGGCCCCAACAGTGCGAAGGCCGGCGCTTTCGCCGTGTGTGGGCCGCGCGGGCGTTTGAAAGGCGGGCGGCTGAAAAGGAAGGGGAGGATGCGGATGGATGCGAAGCGGGAGCAGGCGGACAAATCGCAGATGATGATGGCGGGTGATTTTGAGGTGCACCACAACCGCGACCCGTATTTCCGGACGATTGAATTTCACGCGCATGATTTTCTGGAGCTGTATCTGTTTCTCGACGGCAGCGTGACATATTATATTGAGGATCAGGTGTACGAGCTTTGCCCGGGCGACCTGCTGATTATCCCGCCGGGCAAGATGCACCGGCCCGTCATCGCGAACGAGCACGCGGCGTATGAGCGCATGGTGCTGTGGGTGGATCTGGAGTATATTGCGCGGATAGACGGCGCGGCCTGCGAGCTGCAGACTGCGCTCAATAAGGTGGGAGAGAACGGCTACTGCGTTCCGCTTCGGGGCGATGCGCGGATTTTTGCGGTCTCGCTGCTCGCGAAAACGGAGGAAATGGTTCTGAGCGGTGCGGACGGCGTATTTACCGCGGCGTCGGTCCGGCTTTATCTGAAAACCGTGCTGGATGCGTACAGCCTGGTGGAGACCGCAGAGCGGGGACAGCCGGAGGTGATCCCGCAGGTGATCCGGTATCTGACCGAGCATTTCAGCGAGCCGGTCAAGCTGGACGATCTTGCGGCGCGTTTTTTCATCAGCAAGTCCTACCTGAACCGGCACTTTAAGGCGTATACGAACGCGACGGTTTACGCCTACCTGATGGCGCTGCGCATCACCCATGCGCGGCGGATGCTCCGAGAGGGCGTCCCGGCGGTGGAGGCCGGCCGGGACTGCGGGTTTTCGGATTATTCCACTTTTTATAAGGCGTTTAAAGCGCAGACAGGTCTTTCGCCGCAGCAGTTCAAGGCGAGGGCGTAGTTTCAGGCATAACCGCCGGCTCGGCAAGGGGCTTGAGCAGACTCGGTAAGGGTCTGTTACCGCTTGGTGCCCTTAAGGCGCATGGGGCATTTTATCTTTTGCATCCAGCGCCCTGCCGCCCGTAAGCGGGCGATGCGCATGCTGAAGAAATCTTTTCCGCATGTTGGACTGCCTGCTAACCTGCCGTCTGTTTATCGGCGATTCGCTTCGCTCGCCGCCTGAAGCCAAAGCTCTTTTACGGGATACCTGCGCCGGCAGAGCCGGTGGCTTTCATAACAATAAAAGGACGGGAGAGGACGCCGGATGCGACGCCCTCTCCCGTCCTTTTAGGTTGAAGAAAAATAACTCGTACGCGTTGTTTTACTGCACGCCCTGATTGGCGCTTTCGATGGCCGCGTTTGTGCTGCGGGCGGCCTCCTCAACGGCCGGAGCGACCTCGCCGCCGTTACAGACGGACTCGAGCGCCGCCACGAGGTCGGTTCTCAGCTGCGGGAGCTGGGAGAGCAGCGGGCCTGCCGTAATGCCGTTGACCTTGGAATTGAGAAGCTGATCGGCGGAAACCTTGAGCTGCGGGTACTCCTCGTAGGCGGCGAGCATGGACTCCGTCTCATAAGCGCCGTAGCAGATTGGATAGTAGCCTGTGCCGCCCGCCCATGTGGCCTGTACCTCGGGGGAGGTCACGTATTTGAAGAACTCCATGACGCCGGCTTCGGTCGCTTCATCGATACCGTTTGCGACGCACAGCGCGCCGCCGCCCGCGTAGACACCCTGCGCTTCAACGCCCTCGGGAGTCGGGAGCTTTGCAATGCCGACCTCGAATTCACAGCTATCGATGACGCTGCGCGCAAGCGCTGAGGTGGAGATGTACATGCCGATCTGCTGCTGGGTGAAGCCGCTCAGTGTGTTTGTGCTGTCGGAGCCGTAGCTGAGAAGGAGATCCTGATCCTGCAGGTCCTTGATCCAGTTGAAGATTTCGGTGATCTGCTCCTGATAAGCGACCTCGGTCGCGCGCGCACTTCTGCCGTTTTCGTTGTTGATTATATAGCCGCCCATATTTGTGACCATCTGGTCGAGCGCGTAGCCGTAAGCGAACATGCCGACCGGCGTGGTGCTTGTACCGAGCGCCGCAATTTTCTGTGCGGCTTCCGTGATGCCCTTGAAGGTTGTCGGGAATTCCTCATAGCCTGCGTCCCTAAAGAGCTGGGCGTTGTAGTAGACGACCGGAGAGGAGCAGTTGAACGGCATGACGTAGAGCGTGCCGTCCACCGTGTAGAAGTTGACCGCCTGCTCAAGCAGGTCGCTGTCGTCAAAATCGTACTTTTCGATCAGCCCGGAGACGGGCTGCACCATGCCCGAATCGATCATGGACTGCAGGTTTTGCTCGCCGATCTGGATGATGTCTGCGGAACCGTCGCCGTTTGCCATGCTGAAGAATTTGCCGGTGGATTCATCGTAGGTGCCCTGGTTTTCCGCGACGACCTCATATTGGTCCTGGCTCGCGTTGAAATCCGCCACGATGCCTTCCAGCACCTCCTGGTTGTTGCCGCTCATGGAGTGCCAGAAGCAAATCTGGACCTTTTCGCCGGAGGCGGCGCCGGTTTCAGAGGCGGCGCTGCTCTCGGAGGAGCCGCTTTCCGGGGAGGCGGAGCCGCTGCCTGCCGCCGCGCCGGAGGCACAGCCGGAGAGAGCCAGCATGGCGGCTGCCGCGCAGGCAAGTACGCGCAGCATATTTTTCTTGACCGTTGTTTTCATTTTTATCCATTCCTTTCAGGTTTTGCCGGTTTCCGGCATTATTTTAATACTCCCTTGGTCATGCCTTCCTGCAGGCGTTTCTGACCGAAGAAGATTAAAAGCAGAGTGGGAAGCGAGGTAATCATCGCGCCGGCTGCCATCATACCGTAATCGCTGACGGCCTCGGTGTTTTTTAACTGGCGCAGGCCGATCTGCACGGTGCGCACCGTATCCTCCGTTGTGGAGAGCAGGGGCCAGAGATAGGCGTTCCAGCTTACGAGGAAGAAGTAAATGGCAAGCGTCACGACCGTGTTCTTGACCATCGGCGCGACGACGCGCACGAAGAAGCCGAAATCCGAGACGCCGACGACCGTGGAGGCCTCCTTCAGCTCCAGCGGGATCTGCATCATGTTCTGACGGAACAGAAAGATGCCGAAGGTGGAAGCCACGCCGGGCAGAACCAGGCCGGCGAAGGTATTCAGAAGGTTCCATGAGCGGATCGTCTGGAAATTGGAGATCACCAGCACTTCGCCGGGAATCATCATGGTCGCCATCATGATGAGGAAAATGATTTTTTTGCCCCGGAACGGGATAAAGACGATGGCGTACGCCGCAAGAAGCGCAAAGGCGATCTGGAAGGTTGTGGAAAGCACGCCTGTGATTGCGGAATTCAGCATGTAGTGCAGAAGCGACTGCGTGTTGAAGGCGTTGACGTAGTTTGTAAAGTCCAGCTTTGAGGGGATATAGTTGCCCTTTAAAATGTTGTTTATATCGGAAAAGCTGAGCAGGATTGAAAAGAGAACCGGAAAGCATACCAGAATGGCGGCGGCGGTCAGGATGACGTAGGTAACGGTCATCTGGGATTTTCTCATTGGTACGTCACCAGCCTTTCCGTCAGCTTGGTCTGAAGCTGGGAGACAAGCAGGATCAGGATGAAGAGCACAACGCCCTGCGCAGAGGCCGACCCGATGCGGAAGTTCACAAACGCATCCTTGTAGAGACGGTAGACGAGCAGGTTTGTGCTGTTGTTCGGGCCGCCGGACGTGAGCATATCGATGAGGCCGAAGGGCTGACACGCGCCGATCAGCGAGGTTGTGATGACAAAGAACAGCGAAGGGGAGATCAGAGGGACCGTCACCTTGAAAAGGCGGTAGAAGAAGCCGCCGCCGACGATTTCAACGCTCTCGTAATGCGAGTCGTCGATATTCTTGAGCCCGCCCATCAGGACGAGATAGGAGAAGCCGATATTCATCCAGACGGAGCCCGCCGCGACGGAGATGCCCATCGTGGAGGAAAAGATCGTGCGGAACACGCCCATCCCGGGCAGGTTGCTGCAGGAGAGCACCGCGAGCAGGAGCGAGATAATCACCGTGAGCGGTACCGTCAGCAGGATATATTTCAGCGTGTTCCCAAGACACTGCAGGTACTTTGGATCGGTGAAAAGCGCGGTGTAGTTGGAAACGCCGATAAACTGCGTCAGGGCGTCGATGTTGGTTGTGGAGAACAGGCTTGTGACAAGCGTCTTGACGAAGGGATAGAAGGTGAAAATCAGGAAGACCAGCATAGAGGGGAGCAGGTAAATTATCCAGAGCGGAAGCCGCCTTTTGGGCTTTTCCGTGGCGTCCGGCACTGCCTGCGCGTTTTCGCGGAGTATGGATTCCATAGATATACCTCCAGTTAAGCCGTTTTCCGTTCGCTGCCCTTGATGGCAAGCGCCGGACGCAGAAGCGCGCCGCTCGCGGCATCAAAGAAATGGAACGCGTCGGGGCAGAGCCGCACATGGAGCGTGCAGCCGCTTTCGAGTATGTACTGCCCCTGCCAGCGGGCTGTGAAGGCTTCCCGGCCGACCGAGAACAGAACCTGCGTCTCGTTGCCCATCATTTCGGTGCTCAGAAGCGTGACCGCGACGGCGCCGCGGTCCGTCGGTGCACAGAGCTCGATCTGCTCCGGGCGCACGCCAATGTGCCAGCCGCTGCCTTCAGGCAGACCTTCCCTTTCCGCTTTGGTCAGCGGGACCGCGACCGATCCGTTCAAAATAAGCTCGCTTCCCTGCAGGACGGCTTCGGCGAGAGTCATCTGCGGAGAGCCGATAAAGCCTGCGACGAAGGTGTTGGCTGGCGTATTGTACAGCTCAAGCGGCGTGCCGGTCTGTTGTACCTTGCCGTCGTGCAGCACCATAATGCGGTCGCCCATCGTCATCGCTTCAACCTGGTCGTGCGTGACATAGATCACGGTGAGGCCGAGCTGGCGCTGGATGCGGCGGATCTCCGTGCGCATGTGGCCGCGCAGCTTTGCGTCGAGATTGGAAAGCGGCTCGTCCATCAGAAGCAGCGGCGCATGGCTGCATACGCTGCGGGCAAGCGCGACGCGCTGGCGCTGTCCGCCGGAAAGCTCGCGCGGCTTGCGCTTCAGGTAATCGGTCAGCCCGAGCAGCTCCGCCGCTTCACGGAGGCGTTCCGCCTGCTCGGCTTTCGGCACCTTGCGCACATCGAGCCCAAACAGGATATTATCCTTGACAGTCATGTGCGGATAAAGCGCGTAGTTCTGAAAAACCATGGAGAGGTTGCGGTCCTTCGGCGGCATGTTATTCGCGGCTTTGCCGTCGATCTTGAGCGTGCCGGAGGAGATCTTCTCCAGGCCGGCAATAATGCGCAGCAGCGTGCTCTTGCCGCAGCCGGAGGGGCCGACGAGGATGAAAAACTCGCCCTCACGCACGTCGAGGCTGATGCCCTCCAAAATGTTCTTTTTACCGTCGTACGTCTTGAAGACGTCACGGATTTCAATCTTATTCACGATTAACCCTCCGTTTTCTTTTCCGCGCCGAAAAAGTGCATGACGTTCAGGTCGTCCTCCAGATCGCTGCCGTGCGTGCCGTGCCCTTCCTCGTTCGTGTGGATACCGTGGTCGGTTGCCCAGCAGACCATACGGTCGAAGCCCTCCCAGCTTTCCTCCGCCGCGGTACAGAGACGGTCAAAAGCGGCGATATGGTGCCGGAGCGCCGCAAGGGAGCGCCCGGATTCCGGATAGGTGCGGTGCATCACGTCGTCGTATTCCTGATTGTAGACGACGATCACGTCATAGTCACTTTTCCGGATCAGCTCCTCCGCCTTGTCGGTTGCCTCGCCGTCGTAGGGGAGGATGTGATAATCGATCTCGCGCCCGCCGAAGATGGTCGCCATACTGGAATTTTCGACGGCGACGACCGCTGTTTTAAGCCCGGATTTTGCGAGGCAGTCAAACAGGGATTCCTGCCCGAGCACATGCTTTTCATACTTCTGGATACCGTGCCTTGCAGGCTCCACGCCGGTGTACATGGTGCCGAAGCAGACGGGTGTGTACGAGGGAAGCACGGTGCAGACCGGCACGGCGAGCTGCGTGTGGCGCATCACCGGGGCAAACCATTCGGTATATTTCTGCCAG
>JAHZCM010000002.1:8590-37380 GCA_019422905.1 Oscillospiraceae bacterium | reverse complement strand
CATCGGGATTGTAAATGAGCAGCTTTTCAGCGCGGCTCATACCGTTTTTTTGCAGGAGCGCTTTCACCGGTGCGAAAGGCTCTCCGGCCTCTGCCGGCGCGGGGATACCGATGCATTCGGCAATCGAAGCGGCGAACCGGGTCATGGAAATTGCGTTTTTCATTTTGCTCCATTCTGACGCTGCAAGGGTTGCGTCCGTAATTTTTTTGTTCCACGACTATTTTAAATCGATTTTTTCCGCCGCGCATCAAAACCATGTAAAGCTTTCTTTCGGTTTCTGTCAAAATATGCTAAGAACCCCGGGCGTGCAGGAGGAGCTGCAGTCCGGGGTTCTTAGCGTGTTTATTTCAGATTGGTCGTAAGCAAAATTAAGCGTCCATTTCTCCGCCCAGGTAGTCGATATACCACCTGTCACGGGAAACCGGCGTTTCGCCGGTCATCAGGCGGCAGAAGCCGGCGGCGGATTCCTCCGGCTCGATCTGCGCGGTGGTGCGGCCCATGTCGGTATTCATGCGGCCCGGATGGACGGAATAGAAGTTGACGTCGGAAACGGAGGCGTTCAGGATGCCGCTGACCTTTGTGGCCGCGGCCTTCGAAAGCCCGTAGCACGGCACCCATGTGCCGCAGCTACGGATGCCCACACCCTCCGAAGTGACGGTAAAGACGTTTGCACCCTTTTTGAGACGGGGATAAAAGCTCTTTGCAACGATGACAGGGCCGACGGTGTTCACGTCGAGCGTGCGGCGCAGCTCACTGATATCGCATTCGTGCAGCAGCTTCACGCGGTCGCCGTCCAGCAGGACGCCCGCAACGTTGCACAGGCCGTCGATTTCACCGAGAAATGCTCCGGCTTTTTCGGCAACGGAAATCATCTGCGCCTCGTCGGTCACGTCGGCTTCCAGAACGAGCAGGCTGTCCGGATACTGTGCCTTCAATGCCTCCAGCTCGGCGGAAATCACGATGGCGCCGGCGGCCACACGGTGGCCCGCCTCCAAAAGCTGCTTTGTCAGGCAGAGGCCGAGGCCCTTTGTAGCGCCGATTACAACAAAATTCATAGGAGTCACCAGTCCTTGTCCGGATCAATAGCTTTCGAGCGTCTCGACAATGCACTTGAGATCCTTCGTGAGATCCAGATATGCATATTCGCCGTTGCCGCCGCCGTATTTGCCGCGCTGTACGCAGACCGCGCCGAACGCCTCGGCAGCCTTTACCTTTTCATCAGTGTTTTTGACGGGGAACGCAATATGGTGGATGCCCTCGCCGTGCTCGTCGAGAAAATCCTGCCATGTGCTCTTCACGCCGTTGGGCTGGATCAGCTCAAGCTGGATGTTTTCAAGATCAAAGAACGCCATAAAGCAGTTTGCATCCGGCGCGGGCTCGCCGTTCACCGTGGTACCCGTCACTTCAAATTTGCCGCCGTCACAGGTAGGCGGCACCGGAACGCCGAAGAATTCCGCAAATTTTACCTTACTGGCTTCAACGTCACGCACGATAAAGCCGACCTGCGCCAGTCTGTTTGCCAAAATTGGATTTGCCATGTGTAAATACCTTCTCTCCAAAAATATATTCAGCGGCCATCCGCCGAATTAACACGTGTTTATAAATTTTGAAAAAATCATGCTGCTGTGAGGCAGCACAGATTTTAAGCATCGATGCGGCGGCAGGAGCCGCGTTCGATGAATTTGCGCTCGATAAAATCGCTCTGGGGCACATTTTCCTTCTGCTCCACAACGTCGATCACGCGGTTGACGAGGGAGGCGAACATCTCCTTGAAGTCGAAGGAGAAGGTCGTCAGCGGCGGCGTGGTGTACTGGCCGTTGGCATGGCCGTCCGCGCCCACCACGGAAATATCCTCCGGGATGCGCAGCCCAAGCTCCCTGCAGGCCCGGTAAACGCCGAAGGCGACACCGTCGTTATTGGCGCAGACCGCGGTGGGGAGATCATCCATGCAGGCGGAGAGCATCCGCTTTGCCGCCGCATAGCCGGTTTCCTCCACGATGCCGCCATAAGTCATCCACTTATTCTGCATCGGCAGGCTGTGCTTCATAAGCCCGCGCATGTAGCTTTCGTGGCGGTGAACGCAGCTCAGGCGGCTCAGGTCGCCGTCGATGATGGCGATTTTCCGATGTCCGAGCGCGTACAGATAATCGATGGTGGCCTCGCCGGAATTCCGATCGAAATTGACGGAAATCCGATTGGGAATATCTTCATTTTCATGGTAATAGTCGAAAAGGCCGACGATTTTATCCACACTGACCAGCTCGTCGATCAGCGGCTCATTGTTGCTGATGCCCACAAACAGGCCGGCGTCGATCCGTCCCTCCATAAAGATCTTGCGGACATAGTTGATGTTCTTTTTATCGGTCAGATTGTCGAGAATGCAGGAGAGCACCAGATAGCCGCGCTGTGCGGCGGCGTCGATCACGTGCATGAAGTAGCTGCTGGTCAGGGAATCGCGTGCGATGGAAGCATGGCCGAGCCAGAATAAGCCCAGCGTTTTCGTCTGCTTGCCGGTCAAAAGCTGCCCCGAAATCAAGGGGTAGTAATGATTTTCCTTGATGACCTTCATAACCTTTTTGCGGGTCTCTTCCGGCACGTTGGAATAGCCGTTGATCACGCGGCTGACCGTACTGCGGGATACGCCTGCGAGCTGCGCAATGTCATTGCTGTTGATTCTCTTCACGCTTGAAAGTCCTTTCTGTAGAGGCGTTGCCGGCTTCCGGAAACCGGTGCAGGATTTTGCTTAGTATTCTCGTTTATTGTAAATTGGAAAACGAAAAAAGTAAAGCAATAATTGAAAAACATACCGGAAAATGCTGGGAAAGGGCGGAAACAAACGGTATATCGAGAGAGACACCGAGAATTTGTGAACACGAGTTCATCCAAATAAATACTAGCATTTTGAGGATTATCGTGTCAATACCCAAAAAGAATTTTTTCGAATGAAACGGTATGTTTGTAAAAAATTAACTAAAATTTAATTTATTTATCATAAATAATGCAAGAATCGCAAATATGGACTTGAAAACACGTGTTTACTATGCTATGATGATTTTAATAAAGCGGGATAAGTCTGTTCCGCGGGAAGAGGAGGCTGTTTTATGCCGGAGAAAATCGACAAATCGAACCCATGGTACCGGGACGACGACGAATCGATCCTCGAGATCTACGATGTGGAAACTGGGACGCGTACGGTTTTGAAGGAGTTCGACTATTTAATTGAGGCGCCGAATTGGTCGCCGGACGGCAAGTTCCTGACCTACAACAGCGACGGACGGATTTTTAAATTCGATCTGGAAACCAAGGAAAGCTGCGAGGTTTTTACGGACTTTGTCACAAACTGCAACAACGACCACGTCCTTTCGCCGGAAGGGGACCGCATCGCGGTGAGCCACGGCACAAAGGAGGACGGGAAATCCAGAATTTACACGGTGCCGCTTACAGGCGGTGTGCCGCGCTTGATTACACCGCTCGCACCGAGCTATCTGCACGGCTGGTCGCCGGACGGCAGCACGCTCGCATACTGTGCGGAGCGCAATGGGGAGTTTGATATTTATACGATTCCGGTCGATGGCGGTGAGGAGAAGCGCCTCACCGACGCGCCGGGACTGAACGACGGCCCGGAATATGACCGCGCGGGCGAGTACATCTGGTTCAATTCCGTGCGCACGGGGCTGATGCAGGCGTGGCGCATGAAGGCGGACGGCTCGGAGCAGACGCAGATGACGTTCGACGAGAACTGGAACACGTGGTTCCCGCATATCTCTCCGGACAGGACGAAGGTCGTCATGCTGGCTTACCGCAAGGGAGACGTGAAGCCCGGCGAGCATGTGCCGCACAAGCACGTGGAGCTGCGGCTGATGAACGCCCAGGGAGGGCCGGTGCAGACGGTTGTGAAGCTCTTCGGCGGACAGGGCACGATCAATGTGAATTCTTGGTCGCCGGACAGCAAAAAGTTTGCCTTTGTCAGCTACCGCATCCGCGGTCAGGAATGAGAAGGGGAACGAGGGGAAATTATCGGCTGCGGCCGCTAATTTATAAAGCTCAAAACAGAGTGGAGGAAAAGTAATGAAGAAGCAAAAAATCACACGCGTTCTTGCTATGCTTCTCGCGCTTGCGATGCTTGTCGGCCTGACGGCCTGCGCAGGCGGCGGCGAAAGCTCCAGCAGCACGGCTTCCGGCTCCGGTGAAAGCTCTGCCGACAGTTCGGGGGAAACTGCGGCGGAGGATGGACCGCTTACCCCGTATGAGGAGCCGGTCAAGATCACATGGGCTGTTCAGGCGTCCGCCGTGCAGCAGTTTATGGATGGCGACACATACGACGATAACGTATGGTCCAGACTGATTAAGGAAAAGCTGAACATTGAACTTGAGGTTGCGTTCTCTGCGGATACATCCACGGATGCTTACAAGCAGAAGATGAACGTCCTCCTCGCCTCCGGCGAATTCCCGGATGTCCTGCGCTGGAGCGACAGAACGTTCTTCAAGCAGGCACAGGACGCCGGTTACATTCAGCCGATCGGCCCGTCCTTCGACGCTTATGCGACCGACGCGGTCAAGGCTTACCAGACGAATTATGCGGAAGCCTTTGAGGGCGCGACGATCGACGGCGTGCTCTACGCTTTCCCGTACATGAACGACAATTTCCATCAGGCGTATAACCTTTGGATCCGCGACGACTGGCTGGAGAACACCAACACCACGCCGCCGACCACCGTCGAGGAAATGGTCGAGCTCGCGCGGATCTTCACGGAAGAGGATCCCGACGGCAACGGCATCGACGATACCTACGGCTTCGGCCTTGCGGGCAGCGTTGTGCAGAATAACTACGGCACGATCTCAGGCCTCGCGAATGCTTACGGCGTTCCGGGCTTCAACAACACTGGCATTTTCTTCCGCAACGACGAGGGCGAAATGACTTTTGCGTGGATTCAGCCGGAGATGAAGGAAGTTCTGTCCATCGTCCGCGATATGTATGCGAAGGGCTATATTGACCCCGAGTTTACGGCGCAAGACGTTGCGACGATGGAAGAGGATGTCACAAACGGCACAATCGGCATGATGTACCATGCGTGCTGGGGCACATGGCACCCGTTCAACTATTCCTACCAGCAGGACGGCGTCCTCACAAGACCGTATCCGATCCCGACGGCGGAGGGCTATGAGCCGAAGATCGGCATCGAATCCGCAAAGACCGGCGACCTGTTCATGATCGGCGCGAACTGCGAGCATCCGGAAGCGATCGTCAAGATTCTGAACCTCTACGAGCAGGTTGCGATCAGCTCCGACGACCCGAACGATTTCCAGACCTATTGGGCAAACGAGCAGTACAGACTCTGCCCGGCGTATATCGGCATTCCGACCGAGCTCTTTGCTCCGGTTCTGCACGAGGCGCTTGCGGCGGGTACTTCGGAAGGCCTCTCCGGCACGGCGCTTGAGTATTACAACTACGTTGTAGGTTTTGAGGACGGCTCTCTTGCGAACGACACCAACGCGTACGGCACATGGGGCCAAATGTATCTCAACGGCCAGGGCGGTTCCATGAAGATCGACCTTGACTACAAGGCAAACGGCTGGACGGTTACGAATGTGATGGAGAACGAGCAGCCGGAAATCTGGATGCAGAATTCCTCCGTGCTCGGCGATATGGTCGATACGACGTTTGTGGACATTATTGTCGGCAACCAGCCGGTCGAGTATTTCGACACCTTCGTTGAAAACTGGCTTGCCGCCGGCGGCCAGGCAACGCTTGACGCACTCGATGAGATGTATCCGGCGGAATAAGCCCGAATAAGTTCGTTTAAAGACAAAAAGCCCCGGGGCGGGGAAAGGCATATGCGTGCGCCTGCCCCGGGCATTTCTTTAAAAAGTGGTGGGGAGTATGGAAAAAAAGAAAAAAGCCCCGGGAAGATTCAGAAGAGAGCTTCCTTTGATTCTGATGCTGATGCCGGCCGTTATCCTTGTGGCCGTTTACAGCTACGGACCTATGATGGGAACGGTGATCGCTTTCCAGAAATTCAATCCGACAAAGGGCTTCTTCGGCTCTCCGTGGGTTGGATTGGACAACTTCAAAAACCTGTTTACGATGCCGACCATCGGACAGGTCATTTACAACACGGTCTTTATTTCGCTGTGCAAGATGATCGGCGGCATTGTGGTGCCTGTAATTTTTGCATTGCTCTTGAACGAGGTTGCGCACCTCGGCATTAAAAGGACGTATCAGACGCTGGTTTATTTGCCGCACTTCCTCTCGTGGGTCATTTTAGCCGGTATCTTTAAGGATATTTTCTCGCAAACGGGCATTATCAATACGACGATGTCCGCTATGGGACTGGATACCATCGGCTTTCTGAGCGACCAGAAGCTCTTTCCGATCACCATGATTGTCACCGATATTTGGAAGGGGTTCGGCTTCGGCTCGGTCATCTATCTGGCTGCGCTGACCGGTATAGACCAAAACCTCTATGAGGCCGCGCAGATCGACGGCGCCGGGCGGATCCAGCAGACAATCCATATCACGCTGCCGGGCATTCTGAGCACCATCGTGCTGATGACGGTTCTCAGCATGGCCAATATTCTGAACGGCGGCTTCGACCAGATCTACAATATGTATACGCCTGCTGTTTACGCGACCGGAGATATCCTCGACACCTTTGTTTTCCGCCTGGGCATCGACAATGCTCAGTTCGCATTGTCCACGGCGGCCGGGCTCTTTAAATCCGGCGTGTCGTTTGTCTTTATCGTCGCATCCTACTGGCTGGCAGACCGCTTTGCCGGCTACCGGATATTCTGACGGACGAAGAAAGGTGGCATCGCTATGGCTAAAAGTAAAACGTCTCCTTCAAGAAAGCTGTTTCTTGTAATCAATTACATCCTGCTGACGCTGATTTCGCTGATCTGCGTCCTGCCGTTCATCAACCTGCTTGCGATCTCGTTCTCAAGCAAGACGGCGGTTGTGGCCAATCAGGTTTCTTTCTGGCCGGTCGATTTCAACACGGCGGCTTACAAGTTCATCCTGAATAACGACCAGTTCCTCCGTGCGCTCTGGATTTCCGTACAGCGTACCGTTCTCGGCGTCGCGATCAATATTATCCTCATCGTTTTCACGGCGTATCCGCTCTCGAAATCCAAGCAGGAATTCCGGCTGCGCAACGTCTTCTCGTGGTATTTCGTGATTACGATTCTTTTCTCCGGCGGCCTGATTCCGACCTACATGGTCGTCAAATACACGGGCATCACCAATACGCTCTGGGCGCTGATTCTGCCCGGCGCGGTGCAGGTCTTTAACATGCTGGTCGTCATGAACTATATGCGCAGCCTGCCGCACGAGCTGGAGGAAGCCGCCTATATCGACGGTGCCGGCCATTTCCAGACGCTGTTTCGGGTGATTCTGCCGGTCTGCACGCCGACCTTGGCAACGGTTACGCTGTTCTCCTTTGTCGGGCACTGGAATAGCTGGTACGACGGCATGATCTACATGAACACCGTCGACAAATATCCGCTGCAGACCTATCTGCAGACGATCGTCATTAACCCGGAAGCCTTCTTCCGCAATGCGACGAACATCAGCGCGGAGCTGGGCAATTTCCTGAACCTCGTCAATGCCCGCACCACGAATGCGGCGCAGCTCTTCCTCGCGACGATCCCGATCCTCTGCGTTTATCCGTTCCTGCAGAAGTATTTCACGACGGGCCTTGTGATGGGCAGCGTGAAGGGCTGATTTACATTAAAACTCGGAAAGGACAGCATATTTATGAAAACACCCGTAGATAAAAACGGTTTTATCCAGATCAACATCGTTGTCGCCGATATCGAAAAGGCGGCGGAGAAGTGGGCGGATCTGCTGGGCATCGAAAAGCCGGAAATCCACATCAACCATCTGGAGGGCGGCGAAAACTATACATATCGCGGCAAGCCCATTTCCTGTGACCTCAAGGTCTGCAACATTGAAATGAACGGCTTTGTCATCGAGCTGCACGAGCCGGCCGGCGGTGAGAGCTCTTTCCAGGAATTCCTCGACAAGCACGGCAACGGCGTGCACCATATCGGCTTTGAGGTAGGCGGCAAGCGCGACGCGGTCATTGAAGAGCTGAAGGCCGCGGGCTACGACACCGACCGCACGCTCGGCATTTATCCGGGCAGTAGCTGGACCATCGTGGACGGTGAGGACGATCTCGGCGTCAATCTCAATATTAAGCCTGTACGGTAATGAAGGCTTGAGAGGCCGGTTTTGCAGACGGTGCTTTTGCCTGCCGGCCGACGGAAACCGGCGGATATTCCGCCGGCGCCAAAGCGCAGAATGTATGCTGCGTAAGAAAGGTAAGCGGTCAGGACGATGGATGGCATACCGAATCGGAAAGGATGCAGGTCTGTGAAGGAAAAGAAAAAAATCGGCGTCGCTGTTGCGGGCTGCGGGCAGGTTGCGCGCTCGCGTCACGCGCCGGAATATCATGCAAACCCCCATGCGGAAATGATCGGCTTTTTTGACAGGAACCGCGCGAATGCCGAAGCGCTCGCCGAGCAGTATGGCGGATGTGTTTACGATACCTATGAGGAATTGCTGGCGGACGGCAGGGTTGAGGCTGTGAGCATCTGCACGCCGAACTTTCTGCACAGCGCATACGCCGTGCAGGCGCTTCGCGCGGGAAAGGACGTGCTCTGCGAAAAGCCGATGGCCGCCACCGTCGCGGAGGCGCAGCAGATGATCGACGTACAGCGCGAAACAGGGCGCATCCTGATGCTCGGGCACAACCAGCGCCTTGTGCGCACGCACATCCGCGCGAAGGAGCTGCTGGAGAGCGGCGCAATCGGCGAGATCCTGTCTGTACAGACAAACTTCAAGCACAGCGGGCCCGAAAGCTGGAGCGTGGAGGGCGGCGGCACGTGGTTCTTCTCCAAGAATAAAGCGAGCTTCGGCGTGCTGGGCGATCTGGGCTCCCATAAGTTTGACCTTGTGCGTTATCTGCTCGGCGACGAGATCCAAAGCATTTTCGCCACGCTGCAGACGCTGGATAAGCGGGACGCGGACGGGAACCTGATCGATCTCGACGACAACGCGATCTGTGTGTTCAAAATGCGCAGCGGCATTCCCGGCACGATGATTGTCAGTTGGACGAATTACGGTGTGGAGGACAACAGCACCGTGATTTACGGGACGAAGGGCACGATGAAAATTTTTGCGAGCGAGCTGGACGACATCGTGGTGGATTTGCGGGACGGCACCAGCGCGCGGCATCACGTCAGCCGCATGAGCACGAATACCAATCAGCTTTCCTCGGGAATTATCGACGCGTTTGTCGATACCATCCTGCGCGGTGCGGAGCCGCCGGTCACCGGTCTGGACGGGCGCAATACGCTGGCCTGCCTGGAAGCGGCGCGGAAATCCTCTTTGTCCGGCGGTTGGGTAGACGTGGATTTGGGATAAACAGGCCGGTGCATATCCGATTGGGTATGCACCGATTACTTTTTAACGGAAAGGAAAGCTCTTGATGTGTAAGAGCTTTGGTGGCTTTATGAAGGTTTTTGTTACGGGTGGTACGGGAAATATCGGGCAGTACGTTACGAAAGCGCTGTTGGAGGCGGGGCACTCCGTCGTTTTGCTCACCCGCACGCCAAACCGCATTCCGGCTTATCAGGCATTGCCGAATGTCACGGTTGTGCGCGGCAATATTCTTGAGCTGGATGTGATGGAGCGGGCCATGCAGGGATGCGAAGCTGTGATTCATATTGCGCTCGGATGGGGAAACGATCCGGTGGAAATGATGGATCACGATACCCGCGTTACGGCGTTTTTAATGGACGCGGCGGAAAGATCCGGCGTAAGGAGTTTCCTCTATACAAGCTCGACGGCGGCCATGGGACCCCTGCGCGACGGCATGGATGAAACGGCCCCGCTGCTGCCGGGCGACTTGTATGGTGCGACGAAGGCCTCTGCGGAAATGTACCTGATGGGCTTCAACCAGTACTATGACGGACAGGGGATATACGGCCGGAAAACCAGCTTGCGCCGGAATATTATCCGTCCGGGCTATACGTTTTCAAATCCGGCCTTTGAGGGCGGCGCCTCGCAGTCGGACGTGCGGTTTAAGCGGATTGCGGAGGCGGTTCTGAAAAATGAACCGATAACCGTGGACGCTATGGACGGCACGCAGTTTATTTCCGGGCGGCAGATTGCGCAGCTATACCTGAAGATTTTGGAAAGCGATTTGGATAAGGAGGTGTTTCTTGCGCTGGGCACCAAATTTGTCTCGTGGGGCGATATCGCGCGCATGACAAAGGCGCTTGTCCCGGATTCCGCTTCGGAGATCATCGAAACGGGCAGGCGCAAAAAACCGGCGTATTACGGCGTGGAAAAAATGGAGCGTGTCTTTGGGCTGCGCTTTGACGGCGATGAAGATTTGCAGGAGCATGTTGCGTGGAATATCGACCGCGCGCGCCGCGCGCTGAACGGCGAGCCGGTGCACGATGTCTATCATGTCTGGTGAACGGACGAAAAACAAAGGGGAGCGCAGGATGAAAAGCGGATTCCCGGACGTTGCTTTTATTTTATTGGCTACGGGTGCAGGACGGCATTCTCCTGAAAACAGAGATTGAAAAGCTGCACCGTGCAGAAAGGTGAGGTTATATTTATGCGTTTCGGAGGCTTAATTTTTAAAAAATGGAACACGCCGGAGGAATGGGCGCAGGCGGCGCTCGAGGCCGGATATTCGGCGGTGTACTTTCCGGTGGATTATACGGCGGATGTCAAGGTGATCGACGGCTATAAAAAAGCCGCGGAGGATGCCGACCTGGTGATCTGTGAAATCGGCGTGTGGAACAACACGCTGGAGCGGGATATGGCAAAGCGCGAGGCGGCGATCGACAAGGCGATCCACCAGCTTGAGTTGGCGGATTATGTGGGCGCGAATTGCTGCGTCAATATCGCAGGCTCCTACAGCGCGCAGTGGGACGGCCCGCACAAGGACAACCTCACGCAGCGGGCGTTTGACGAGATTGTCTCGACGACGCAGCGGATCATCGACGCGGTCAACCCGCAAAATACGGCGTATTCGCTGGAACCGATGCCGTGGATGTATCCGGACACGGCGGATTCGTATTTGAAGCTGATTGAGGCCATCGACCGCAAGGGCTTTACGGCGCACTTGGACCCCGTAAATGTCATTTGCAGCCCGCAGCTTTACTACCGCAACGGCGAGGTCATTCAGGAGTGGTTCGATAAGCTCGGCACGCAGATCCGAAGCTGCCATGCGAAGGACATCATCCTGAGCGGCAAGCTGACGGTACATCTCGACGAATGCCGTCCGGGTCTCGGCGCGCTGGATTATGAGACGTATTTGAAGTGCATGACGAGACTCGACGACCGCGCCTGCATGATGCTGGAGCATATGACCGAGGAGATCGACTATATTGAAGCGACAAAGCACATCAAGGGACTGGCGCAAAAGCTCAATATCAAGCTGTGAGGCCTGAAACAAAAGGGGACGTGGATACGTCCCCTTTTCTGCATGCAAATATCGCCGCGTCCTTTGCTCTGTCTGTAAGGCCGGCTGTTGTTTTGTCCGCAGGCCGGCTGTGTGCTTGGGACGGCTTCGGCAAAAGCCGCCAAAGTCACGGCGAAGGAAGCCTCCGGAGCTTTCCGGACGGGTGCAACAGCGGCGGACAAAAAAAGGGGATAACCGTGTGACACGGTTATCCCCTTTTTCCTGCTTTTTACATGCTCCGTATGCTCTGTGCGGCTCAGTCGAACAGGCTCCACATGGAGTCGTGCTGCACGGAGGTATTGGCAGACATCTCGTTGTTGAAGAAGAGGACGTCCGTGATGCCCTGCGCTGCGCAGTAATCCGGCAGATTATCCGAGAAATAGCGAAAATCCACGACATGCACCTCGTCAAAGCTCGCCATCAGGAACGGCGCGATCGCATTGCCATAGGAATCCTTGATGATCAGCAGCTTGCGGCCGGTGCTCAGCGTGTTGTTCGTCACGCGCACGCAGCCCATATCGCCGGAAAGGTACATCGAATAGCCCATGCTCTCGTCGTGCGTATTGACCGTATCGGTTTCGTAGAAGCTGAGGCCGTCGTACGACATCTCACAGGTATAGTCAAAGGTGGGGTCGTAGATATCGAGCGTGTCCGGATTGTTATACAGGACGTCCTCGCCGGTGGCGTAAGCCAAGTAGCCGGTAAAGGAGTAAGTGGTCTTGTCGTAATCGTCCAGAGAGGCGGTTTCGCACTGCGCGACCTCGCAGAACTTCGTGTAGGCGTAATACGCGCCGAGCGGCGCCCAATGGGTATCGGTGCCGAGATAGATGTTTTCATCGTTGTGCAGGTTCAGAACATCGTAGACATCGACGGCCTTCACGCTGCCGGAGAGGTTTTCATAGATCGTTGAGGTGTTCTGGCGCTGGGAGCTTTCGCCGTAATAGTCGCGGACGCGCTCCGGCAGACCGAATTCCGAATGGTTCGGCACGACCATATTGTAAACCTGAATGCCGGGGAGACGGTCGGCAAAGGTGTTGATCATTTCCGCATAAGCCACGGCCATGTCGTCGCTGCCGTAGAACATCTCAAAGCCCTGGTTGTTATAGATGCAAATGCCGGAGGACATATAGCCCTCGGTGCCGTCGTCATAAATCGGAGGCGGTGTCGGCACCGGCGTCGGGGACGGTGTGGGGGTAGGCGTCGGTTCCGCCGTCGGCGTAGGCTCTGCGGTGGCGGAGATACCCGGCGTGGGCGCCGCGTTCGAAGCGGAGGAGAGCAAGCCGGCGCCGCCGAACAGGCCAAAGCTCCATAAAATATAGACGATGATGCCGATTGCCGCGACGAGGAGGAAAATGACGATGGGAATCACCGGGGAACGGCGGCGCTTTTGCGGTGGGCGCTCAGCGGCCCGGGTGCGCGTCCCGGCGGCTTCCTCATCCGGCTCATAGGAAACGGGCTCTCTGCGCAGCCGGGAGGCAGCCGCCTCTTCTGTTTCCTGCTCTTCTTGTGGGATATGCGGCGTTTCCGGCTGTGTGCGGCGTGGGGCCTTTTCGGGCTTATCGCTGCGGTAGTGTTTGCCGCTCATATGCTTTGCCATGGGCGTTCATCCTTTCTGTGTCTGTAAGGCGCTGCGGATTCACTGTAAAAGAGGCCGTGCGGAAAGCCCGCGCGACCTCTTCGTCTCTTTTTACAGGCAGTACCGCAGAATACCCGCCGCCCAAAGGCACTGCGCGGTATCGCCTTTATTATAGCCAGTTCGCGATAAAAAGTCAATTCCCGCAGGGAAAAGATCAGCGGGCGAGCGGGAGATAGCCCACCTTTTTCATGACCTTCTGCAGCGTGCGGCGCGCAATCGCTTCGGCGCGCGGCGCGGCCTCGCTGTAGCACTTTTCCAGATAGGCCTTATCCTTGATCAGCTTGTTGTAGCGGGCCTGGATCGGCGTGAGCGCGCCGACGACCGCTTCACCGACCGCCGTTTTGAAATCGCCGTAGCCGCGGCCGTCAAATTCCCTTTCGATTTCCGCGTAGCTTTTGCCGGTGATGCAGCTGTAAATGCCCATGAGGTTGTTGATGCCGTCCTTGCCCTCAGCGTAGCGGACGCACGCTTCGCTGTCCGTGACGGCGCGCTTGAATTTCTTCATGATCTGGTCGGGCGTGTCGAGCATCGTGATAAAGCCCGCGGTGTTCTCGTCGGATTTGCTCATCTTCTTGGTCGGATCCTGCAAAGACATGATGCGCGCGCCGGTTTTCGGAATCAGGCCCTCCGGCACGACAAATGTCGGGGAATACAGCCCGTTGAAGCGCTCCGCAACGTCGCGGGCCAGCTCCAGATGCTGCTTCTGGTCGGCGCCGATCGGCACGTAATCCGCGTTATAGAGCAGAATATCGGCCGCCATCAGGCACGGATAGGTGAACAGGCCGGCATTGATGTTGTCGGCGTGCTTTGCGGATTTGTCCTTGAACTGCGTCATGCGCGAAAGCTCGCCGAACTGCGTGTAGCAGTTCAGAATCCATGCGAGCTGTGCGTGCTGAGGCACCTGGCTCTGGATGAAGAAAATGCTCTTTTCGGGATCGATGCCGAGCGCCAGCATCATCGCATAAGCGGAGAGCGTATTTTTGCGGAACGCCGCGGGCTCCTGCCGCACGGTGATCGCATGCAGATCGGCAAGCGCATAGACGCACTCGTATTCATCCTGTAGGGCGACGAAATTTTTCAGCGCGCCGAGATAATTGCCAAGCGTGAACATGCCGGTAGGCTGAATCATGCTCAGAACGCGTTTTTTTCTGGTTTCAACCGTATTTTCCATAAAGATTACCCTTGCCTTTCTCAAATCATTTCGCGGATGGCCTCGCCGAGCAGCTCGATGCCCTTTGTGAGCTGTTCGTCGGTGGGGGTGGAGAAGTTGATGCGGAACGCATCGCACGGCTCGTTTTCGTCCGTGAGGAAGGCGGTACCCGGCACGACGCAGACCTTCTTTTCCAGTGCTTTCTGGACAAACGCCGCCATATCGACGCCCTTCGGCAGATGGCACCACGCGAACAGGCCGCCGTTGAACGGATCCCACGTGATGTGCGGCGCGAGGTTCTTTTCCATCAAGTCGAGCAGCAGCTCCCGCTTTTTCGTGTAAATGGCGCGCAAGCCTTCCAGATGCGCGTCGTAGTCGTATTCGGTCATAAAGCGGTAGCACAGCACCTGCGACCAGATGTTGGTGTGCACGTCCTGCCCCTGCTTGCAGACGGTCATCTTGCTGAGCACCGGCTTCGGGCCGATCGCATAGCCGACGCGCATGCCGGGCGAGATGACCTTGGAGAACGAGCCGGCGTAAAGAACGATGCCGTCCTCATCGAAGGATTTAATCGCCGGCAGCGGCTCGCCCGCGTAGCGCAGATCGCCGTAGGGATTATCCTCAAGGATCATCACGCCGTACTGCTTTGCGAGCGCATAGAGCCTTTTGCGTTTTTCAAGACTCATCGTGATGCCGGAGGGGTTCTGGAAATTCGGAATCGTATAGATAAATTTGACGTTCTTTTCGGTTTTCAGCGCGTTTTCGAGCGCTTCCATGTTCATACCGTCTGTGTCCATCGGGATGCCGACGAGCTTCGCCTGATAGGAGCGGAAGTCGTTCAGGGAGCCGATGAAGCTCGGCGCTTCGCAAAGAACGGTTTCTCCCTCGTTCAGGATGGACTTTGTAAACAGATCCATGATCTGCTGCGCGCCGCTCGTGATGATGATGTCGTCAAAATCGCGGCCCACGTTGTGCGTCCCTTTCATGTAGGCCGTGAGATGCTCGCGCAGCGGCGTATAGCCCTCGGTCGTGCTGTACTGCAGCGCGAGGATCGGGTTTTCCGCCATCAGCTTTGCGGAGATCTCGGCGAGCTGCTTTGCCGGAAAGGCTTCCGGCGCGGGATTGCCCGCGGAAAGCGAGATGTACGTGGGGTTCGCCGCGTATTTGAAGATCTCGCGGATTGCGGAGGGCTTTAGGGCCAGAACTCTTTCGGAAAACTTGTATTCCATATCGGTCACCTTTCTTTATATGTTTATTGTTTTTACATATTTATTGCTTTTAATCGCTGCATGTATTGCCTGACTGCGTCGTTGCTCCGGGTGTATGCCCCAATGTACCGCTCCGGACCGAAGCGCCCACTGGCAGTCTGCGTTTTGGGGCGGCCTGTGCGGGGAAGGGCATCTGGAAATCCGGGCTTTAAAAGGATAAAATAAAACCCCTTGTGCCCTTAAAACAAGGGACAAGAGGTCAAACTTCCTGCGGTACCACCCAAATTGGCGCATAGCGCCCGCTCAAAGCCTTAACGCGGCGAACGTCGGGCGATTTTCCCGCCCACCCTCATGGCTCCATTCGCCGTGCCGCACGCGCTCCGTTTCCACCGCCGGGAGCTCTCTGTGCCGCTTGAACACGGGTACTCTTTCCAATCCTCGGTTTTGATATTATCGCTATTCTATGCTTTTTTACGCGGTTTGTCAAGTCCCTGTGCTGCGGCTGCGGGCAAAAGAAGGGGGAAGAGAGGTTCCTTTTTGAATGTCCGCTTTAAAAAATATCTGTCCGGTACGGCGTGCGGGACCTTTCCGAAAAACTTTGCGCGCTTTTTCGAAGCGCTTTCCGAGCCGCGCGACACGAACGGCGGACAAACCGCAAAACATTCAAAAAACGGCCCTGCGCGTTTCGCGTTTTCCTGCAAAGCCTCCTGCGTATAATGAGCGTACGGTTTACATATTCTTTAAGTTGGCCGTAATCAGGCGGTGCGCGGCCCGGGCGTACCCCGGACGAAAGGAAGAGGACGTATGAATATGGAAGAAAACAGTTTATGGAGGGTGCGGGACAGGCTGCGGGAAGCGCTGCACGTGCCGTATGTGCAGAAAGCGGTGCTGTTGGTCATGGCGGTACTGACGGGTTTCCTTTCGGCGCGGGGCCTTGTATTCGGGAAATACGCGCCCTTTGCCGTGGCGGCTGCCGCCGCTGCGCCGTTTCCGACCATGTGGGCGGTGGTGGCCGGCGGCGCCGTGGGGTATCTGATTCCGGCGCCGACCGATATACCGGCGCGGTACATTGCAGCGCTTTTGGCGGTCGGTGCGATTCGCTGGTCACTTTCCGAGCTGAAAACGGTGCGCGACCATCCCATCTTTGCGCCCGCGGTCGCGTTTCTGCCGCTGCTCGCCACGGGTGTGACCATGGTTTTTATCAACGGCTCCCTTTCCAACGTGGCGGCGATGTACGTGGCGGAGTCGTTCCTTGCGGGCGGCACGGCATACTTTTTGCGCCGTGCGATGCACCTTTTGGAGACCCGGCGGGAGAGCGCCGTCTTTGACAGCGGCGATGTGGCGGCGGTCATCGTCTCGCTGGGCGTGCTGCTGCTCTCCTTTTCCGGCCTGACGATTTCCGGCGTTTCCGTGGGCCGTGTGCTGATTGTGCTGACAATTCTGGTTTGCGCGCGGCTGGGTGGGCTGTCCGGCGGCGCGGTGGCGGGCATTGCGGCCGGCGCCGTGCAGGGTGCGGGGCTGGGGCTGTGCAGGGGCTTTCCACCGCAGGACTCTCCTATCTCTCCGGCGCGTACGGTCTCGGCGGCCTGATGGCGGGCGTGTTTTCGCCGCTGGGTAAAATCGCCGTGGCGGTGGCCTTTGTCATTTCCAACGGCATTGCGTCCCTGCAGGTGAGCGGCTCGGTGCAGGTGTTTTACGGAGCGGTGGAGGTGGCGGTCGCGTCCATTCTCTATATGATTTTGCCGCAGAGCCGCAGGCTGACGAACCTCTTCGCCGTTCGGCGAGACAAGCTGCCCGGCGATTCTCTGCGGAAGAATGTGATTCTTCGCCTTCGCTACGCGGCGGACGCCATGCGCGGCGCGTCGGAATCCGTGGATAAAATTTCGAAGAAGCTGCAGGATACCGCAGCGGACGACCTTCCGGGTGTGTACGGGCGCGCGGCAGAGAAGGTGTGCTCCGGATGCAGCCAGTGCGCCGTTTGCTGGCGGAAAAACCGGGACGAGACGCAGAAGAGCTTTTCGCGGCTCAGCTATCCGCTCCGCGAGCACGGCCGTGTGGACCGCAGCGATTTCGACGTGCCGTTTCTGACGCGGTGCGGCAGGGCCGGGGAGGTCCGGGACGCGGTGAACGGCGAGTACAAGGAGCTGCTCGCAAAGGAGAGCGCCCGGATGCGGGCGGAGCAGGTGCGGGCCGTGGTGGAGGAGCATTTCCGCTCCACCTCGCAGATGCTCGGCGACATGGCGGAGGAGTTTGAACAGTACCAGCACTTTGACGAGGACAGTGCGGAGCAGGTGCGGGAGGTGCTGCGCCGCCGGGATCTGACGCCGGTTGAGGTCTGCTGCCGCATCGACAAATTCGGGCGGATGACCGTGGAGGCGCACGTGATGCGCCCGCGGGGCGTACATATCAACAAGGGGCAGCTCACCCGGGAAATTTCGTCTGCCTGCGGCCGCACCTTTGCGCAGCCCAGCGTCGCGGTTGCCGGCGAGCGCGTCAAGCTGCAGATGTGCCAAAAGCCGGTTTACGCGGTCCAGCGCGGCTTCTCTCAGCATGCGGCGGGAGGCGCTTCCCTCTGCGGAGACTGCGCCGCGACCTTTACGGACGGCAGCGGGCGCTACTTTGCTCTGCTCAGCGACGGCATGGGTACCGGAGGCAGGGCGGCCGTGGACGGCACGATGACGGCTTCCATGACGCAGTCGCTGCTGAAAGCAGGCATCGGCTTTGAGAGCACGCTGCGCATGATCAACTCCGCCATGCTGGCAAAGGGTGGAGAGGAATCCCTTGCGACGCTGGACGTGGCCTGCATCGATCTCTTCACCGGGCAGACGCAACTGCGCAAGGCCGGCGCGGCGGGCACGATCCTGCGCCGGAAAAACCGCGCGGAATATCTGGAGGCGAAGAGTGTGCCGGTTGGCATTTTGCCGGAAATCCGCTTTGCACGCAGCGAAAAGTCACTCGAATCCGGCGATCTGCTCGTCATGGTTTCGGACGGCGTAACCGCGGCGGGAACCGAATGGCTGACCGACCTTGTCGGCAACTACATGGAGGACGACCCGCAGCAGCTTGCCGAGCAGATCGTGGACCGCGCGGTGAAGGACCGCACGGACGGGCATGAAGACGATGTGAGCGCTCTGGTGCTTTTGATACAGTGATTTGCGCGGGATACCGGAGAAGCCGTTAAGAAGGATTTATAAATCTGAAGAAAGGGGATACCGGATCGACAAGGTAATCAAAGCCTCCGTCTATATTTATCTAAAAGGTAAGGTAGACGTCACGGTGGTTTTCCATGGGTCTATCTCTGTCTTGCAATTGCATAGAGCCGGTGGTTGTTTTGCTAAAACAGATTCGGGGGCGCACGGACGGTTTGTGCGCCCCCGAATCTGTTCGTGCCGTCGGGACGTGGATAGGCCGGCAACGGAGAACCGTTTCGATTTATCCGGATCGTTTCCCAATTACTATAGGGAGCATGTCGGAGACTACGTGCGCAGAACGCGGCGTGAACCGGACTGCATTGGACGGCGGGACGCCATCGCGCGGCCGGGCATGGCAAACGGCATCCGCAACGCAGATGCGGGCGAAGCCGCGATGGCGCTGGACCGACCACCGCATTTCTATATTTCTATCGCCGACGGAAAAATCGTGTGAAATTCTCTGTGCATTCTTACTATTGCGGTTTACCTTGTTTTGTGGTATGATTGTACAAGATTATCGGGGATATACACCCGAAAATTGAGAAAATACATCAAAAGAGAGGGGCGAACCCATGAATAAACGCGTAAGCGGCGTGCTGATGCACGTCTCCTCGCTACCGGGCGCTTACGGCATCGGCTGCTTCGGCAAAGAAGCGAAGCGGTTTATCGACTTTCTGAGCGACGCCGGCTGCACCTACTGGCAGGTTCTGCCGTTCACACCGACGGATGCGTACAATTCCCCCTACGCCAGCATTTCGGCGTTTGCAGGCAACCGGAATTTTATCGACCTTGAGCAGCTTCGCGACGAAGGGCTTTTGACGGATGCGGAGCTGCGCGAGCAGATGTACGCGAACCCGTATTCCGCGGCGTTCGATTTTCTGGAGCTTCGCCGCATTCCGGTGCTTTACCGGGCGTTTACGCGCACGAACGAGGCCTATCGCGACAAGGTGCGTGCGTTTGCCGAAGAAAACAAAAGCTGGCTGCCGGATTATGCGCTGTACATCATTTTGAAGGAAGCGAATATCGGCGCGGAGTGGTACGACTGGGCGGACGAGGACTTAAAATTCCACCGCCCCGAAGCGGTGGCCGCCGCGATGGAGGAGCACGCGGAGACGATCCTTTTCATGGAGTTCATCCAGTATACGTTCTTCAGGCAGTGGGAGAAAATCAAGACCTATGCGAACGGAAAGGGTGTGCAGATCATCGGGGATCTGCCGATGTATGTGGCGCGCAACAGCGCTGACGTGTGGGCGAACCGCCATCTTTTCGACCTGACGGAGGATGGCGAGCCGAAAAATGTGGCGGGCGTGCCGCCGGATTATTTCAGCGAATACGGCCAGAAGTGGGGCAATCCGCTCTATAACTGGAAGGCGATGAAGGCGGACGGCTACCGCTGGTGGATGGATCGGCTCGGTGCGTGCTTCAAGCTGTTTGACGCGGTGCGCATCGACCATTTCCGCGCGCTTTCCGCATACTGGGCGGTGCCTGCCGAGGCAGAGACCGCAAAGGAGGGCCAGTGGATCGACGGCCCTAAAATGGACTTTTTCGATGCGGTGAACCGCACGTTCAGGGACCCGAAGATCATCGCGGAGGATCTCGGCATTATCGATGAAGGCGTGGTCGATCTGCTCGAAAAGACCGGCCTGCCCTGCATGCGCGTGATGCAGTTCGGCTTTATGGAGCAGCAGGATAATATGCATCTGCCGCACAATTTCCCAAAGAACTGCGTGGCCTATACCGGAACGCACGACAACAACACGGTGCTCGGCTGGCTGTGGGAGGCGCTCCCGCACGAGCGCGCGCACGCGCTGGAATACTGCGGCTTCGCAGGCGGCGACTGGGCCGTCGGCGGCAGCGACAGCGCTTCGTGCCGTGCGATGATCCGGGCGCTGTGGCGAAGCCCGGCAAATACGGTCATTGTGCCGGTGCAGGATCTCTGCGGCTTCGGCAAGGACACGAAGATGAACGTGCCCGGCGTGCCGAACGGCAACTGGGCGTTCCGCCTCTCTGAGGACCAGATGAACGGGATCGACAGGGATTGGCTCAAAAAGCTCAACCAGACTTATTACAGGGCCAAAGCATGAAGTTAAAAAGACAATGTGAAAACCGGCGGGGCATGGGCTCCGCCGGTCTTTTGCGCCGATCTTGTTTTTCAATATGAACGTCCTCCCGCAGACCCTGAACCCGCGGGAGGACGTTCATGCTCGGTTATTCCGAAATATATTCACGGATGCGGAAGCTCGCGCCGGTGGATTCACAGATCCGGCGGCAGGCTTCGATATCTTCGGCCGGCATTGTGCTGACGACCGTCATCACAACATGCGGGACCACCTTCACCGCCTCCGCCGTGAAGCGAAGCATTGCGTCAAAGGCGGCGGGGCCGTATTTCGAATGGCAGACCGCGTCGTACTTTTCGGCGGTCGGCGCGTTCAGGCTGACGGACACGGTATCGATCAGCCCGCGCATTTCCGGCGCGGCATGGCGCCCGGTGATGCAGTCTGCAAGGCCGTTTGTGTTTATGCGCAGCGGATAGCCGCCCATCGCCTTGATTTCCCTCGCCAGCCAGAGCATGTCGTCCCAGCGGCAGGCAGGCTCACCGCAGCCGCAGAAAACGATCTCGCCGTATTTTGTGAGATCGCGGGTTTTAATGTCGGCGAGCATTTCCTCTTTCGACGGCTCCGCGCCCTCATACCAGAGGTTATCCGCGTACAGGCTGCCGCTGCTGTTTTGGCGCAGGCAGAAGTCGCACACGTTCGGGCATTGGTTGGTGACGTTGATGTATAAATTTCCGCCGTATTCATAGGTGATCGCCATACTGGAAATGGCCTCCTTTTCGTAAAACGGCTGCTCAGTTCGGCTTCGCCGGGATGGAAAACAGCCTACGTGCATTTTCGCAGCCGGCGCGCAGCACTTCGTCGGCCGTGATGCCGCGGACCTCCGCGATTTTTGCCGCGTCATAGGGGATCATGGTGCTGTCGCAGCGCTTGCCGCGAAAAGGGACAGGCGCCAGATAGGGCGCGTCCGTCTCGGTGAGCAGGCGGTCGAGCGGGACAGCCTTCGCGACTTCCGGACTGTGGCGCGCGTTTTTAAACGTGACCACGCCGCCGAGCCCGATGTACAGGCCGAGCGCAATGGTTTCACGCGCCAGCTCCACGCTGCCGGAAAAGCAGTGGACGACGCCCTTCGGCTTATATTTTCGAAGAATATCCATCATGTCGCCGTGCGCCTCACGGTCGTGGATGGAAACCGGCAGATTGTGTTTTGCGGCAAGCTCGAGCTGCCGGATGAAAACCTCTTTTTGACGTTCGCGCGGGCAGAGGTCCTCCCAATAGTAGTCCAGCCCGATCTCGCCGACCGCGACGATCTTCGGGTGGGAAAGCAGGCTTTCGATCTTTTGCAGCCAGTTTTCGGGCAGCTCTGCGGCGCATTCGGGGTGAATACCCACGGCGCCGTAAATGTAATCGTATTGCTCGCAGAGTGCGACAGTCTGCTCGAGGCTGTCGAAGTCCGACGACATCTGAATGACGCCGCAAACGCCCTTTTGCGGCAGGACAGAGCCGAGCAGCTCGGCGCGGTCTGCGTCGAACTGCTCGGAATCATAGTGGGCGTGCGAATCAAAAATCATTGCGTATGCTTACTTCCTTATTAACGGTATACATTATTATACTATGCGGCTTGTACGGCAACGCTGCGCCGAACCGATTGGCGGGAAAAAGGCGCAAAGGTACCCGGCGGTTTTTGGCGGCGTGCGAAAATGGCGTGGCCTTTACCGGACCTTGGAGCCTGCGGGGATATCATCCACGAAAATCACGCGGACGTCGTCCTCGCCTGCGTCTGCTGCGAGGATCATGCCCTGACTCTCCACGCCGCAGAGCACGGCGGGCTTGAGGTTTGCGACGATGACGACGTGGCGGCCCTTGAGATCCTCGGGCTTATACCACTTTGCGATGCCGGAGGCGACTGTGCGCGTGCCGGCGCCGTCGTTCAGCGTGAGCTTCAAAAGCTTCTTGGCGCGCTTGATCGGCTCGCAGTCGATGACCTCTGCGACGCGCAGGTCCACCTTTGCGAAGTCGTCGATGCCGATCTGTGCGACGCCGGGAATTTCCGCCTTCTTCTCTGCGGGCGCGGCCTCGGGCTTGGGCGCGTTTTTCGCCTCGACCGCGGCAATCTTCTCCGCCATCTCCTTCGGGTCCATGCGGGCGAAGAGGATCTGCGGCTTTTCCGTGACCCTGCCGCCGTTCGGATAGAGGCCGAAGGTGTCCAGATCATAGAGCCCGCGCGCGCGGGTGCCGAGCTGTGCGAAGATTTTTTCCGCCGTTTCGGGCATAAACGGGATCAGCAGCGTCGTGCCGATGCAAATGCTTTCCACAAGATTGTACAGCACGGTGGAAAGACGGTCGGCCTTTGCCTCGTCCTTTGCGAGCGCCCACGGCATGGTTTCGTCGATATATTTGTTGCAGCGCTTGAACAGCGTGAAGATTTCGGAGATCGCGTCCGCCACGCGGAGCTGGTCCATTTTGGCCTCAACCTTGGCTCTCGCGCCGAGCACGACGGCCTTGAGGTCTGCGTCGACGTCCTCTGCGACGCCTTTGTCGGCGACAACGCCGCCGAAATACTTATTGCTCATCGAAATCGTGCGGTTCACGAGATTGCCGAGCGTGTTGGCGAGGTCGGAGTTTGTGCGCTCGATCATGAGATCCCATGTGATGGTGCCGTCGGATTCAAAGGGCATCTCGTGCAGCACGAAATAGCGCACGGCGTCCACACCAAACAGCTCGACAAGATCCTCCGCATAAATCACGTTGCCGGTCGATTTGCTCATCTTGCCGCCGTTCATCAGGAGCCACGGGTGGCCGAACACCTGCTTGGGCAGCGGGAGGCCGAGCGCCATCAGGAAAATCGGCCAGTAGATCGTGTGGAAGCGGATGATGTCCTTGCCGATCAGATGCAGGTCGGCGGGCCAGTCGCGCTTAAACTGCTCGGTACTCTTGCCGTCGCAGTCGTAGCCGATGCCGGTGATGTAGTTCGTGAGCGCGTCGAGCCAGACATAGACGACATGCTTGTCGTCGAAATCGACCGGAATGCCCCATTTAAAGGAGGTTCTCGAAACGCAGAGATCCTGCAGGCCGGGCAGCAGGAAGTTGTTCATCATCTCGTGCTTGCGCTGCGGCGGCTGGATGAATTCCGGATGCGTGTTGATGTGCTCGATCAGGCGGTCAGCGTATTTGCTCATCTTAAAGAAGTACGCTTCCTCCTTCGCGGGCTTGACCTCGCGCCCGCAGTCCGGGCATTTGCCGTCCACAAGCTGGGATTCGGTGAAAAAGGATTCACACGGCGTGCAATACATGCCCTCGTAGTGGCCCTTATAAATATCACCCTGCTCGTAGAGCTTTTTGAAGATCTTCTGCACCTGCTTCTCGTGGTAATCGTCCGTGGTGCGGATGAACTTGTCGTAGGAGGTGTTCATGACGTCCCAGTTTGAGCGGACGACCTTCGCGATGTTATCGACGTATTCCTTCGGGGAGACGCCGGCGGCCTTCGCTTTCTCCTCGATCTTCTGGCCGTGCTCGTCGGTGCCGGTCTGGAAGAAAACGTCGTAGCCCTGAAGCCGCTTAAAGCGCGCGATGCTGTCGGCCAGCACGATCTCGTACGTGTTGCCGATGTGCGGGCGGCTTGAGGTGTAGGCGATCGCCGTCGTAATGTAATACTTTGGTTTGCACATGGTTCTGATCATTCCTTTATTTCAATTCGTATTGGATTCGGAGCGCTGTCAGGTGAACAAAACAGCAAACAGAGCGGACAGGATCATCAGACCCGCAAGCGCTGCCGCGCCGATTCGGATGATAAGCTTTCTCTTTTTTTCCATCAGCATGGTGTTTGTCCTCCGGATGATTGTATCGTATTCTCCATTATTTTACCATTCTTTTTTTGGCGTGTAAACTACCAATTGACTTTATTTTGCCTAGGCGGTACAATCGGTTTAGTTTATGCAGAAAAAGGAGGCGGATGTATGCTGAATCAGAAAGACAGCGCAGCGCGGCGCGTGGCGGCGATCCATGATCTTTCCGGCGCTGGGAAATGCTCGCTGACGGTGGTGCTGCCGGTGCTTTCCGCGCTGGGCTGCGAGGTTTCCGTGCTGCCGACAGCGGTGCTCTCCACCCACACCGGCGGGTTCACAAATCCGGTTTACCGGGACCTCACCGACGATATGCTGCCCATGGCGGAGCATTGGCGGCGGGAGGGCGCATGCTTTGACGCGCTGTATTCCGGGTTCCTCGGCAGCGGGCGGCAGATCGGGATTGTGCAGGAGGTTTTCTCGATGTTCCGGGCCGTGAATCCCGCGGCGCGGGTGCTTGTCGATCCTGTGATGGGCGACGGCGGCAGGCTATACAGGACGTACACGAAAGAAATGGCGGACGGCATGGCGCGGCTGTGCGGGACGGCGGACATCATCGTGCCGAATATGACGGAGGCCTATTACCTTCTGGGCGAGACATACCGCGAGGGGCCGTACGACGAGGCGGAGATCTGCCGGATACTCCGGGGCCTTTCGGCACTGGGGCCCAAAACCGTTGTGCTGACGGGCGTGTGGCTTGAGGAAAACCGGGTAGGCGCGGCCTGCTTTGACCGTGCGGCGGGCTTACAGGAAACGGTGCTGACGGAGCGGATTGCGGGCGCATATCACGGTACGGGGGACGCGTTTGCCTCCGTGCTGCTTGGGGCGCTGCTGAACGGCCGCGCGCTGCCGGACGCCTGCGGCTGTGCCGTGCGCTTTACGGCGGAATGCTGCAGAGCGACGCTGGAAGCGGGGCAAACGGATACCCGCTGGGGCGTGAAATTTGAAAAATGCCTGCCTTTTGTGATGAAAGACGTCTTTTCTCTTGAAAGGTAGACAAAAATCCTTTATAATAGTAAAGAAAATTTCACACGCCTTGCGCGAAAGATGTGCTGTGTCCCGTTATGGGTCGCGGTGCAGATCAGGGAAGGGTTGAACGCAATGTTTTTTCAGAAAGATATAGAGACGATGAAACGGGCGGATATCGATGCCATGCAGCTTGAACGGCTGCGCCGTATGGTGGAGTATTGCTTTAACAATGTACCGTTTTACAATGAGCGCCTGAAGCAGGCGGGAATTACCTCCGGCAGCCAGATCAAGACGCTCTCGGATATTCAGTACATACCGTTTACGACGAAGGACGACATTCGGGACCATTATCCCTTCGGCATGCTGGCGCGCCCGATGAAGGACATCGTGCGCATTCATGCGTCCAGCGGCACCACGGGCAAGCCGACGGTCGGCGTTTATACGCAGAACGACCTCGACAACTGGTCGGACAATGTGGCGCGCCTCTGTGCGGCGGCGGGCGTGACGAGTGAGGATATCATTCAGATTGCCTTCGGCTACGGCCTTTTCACCGGCGCGCTGGGCCTGCACTACGGCCTGGAGAAGCTGGGCGCGACGGTGATTCCCGCCTCCTCCGGCAACAGTGAAAAGCAGTTGATGATGATGCGCGACTTCGGCGTGACGGGGCTTGTGGCGACGCCGTCCTACGCGATCTACCTGAGCGAGATGGTGCGCGAGGGCGAATACCCGGCTTCGGCGTACAAGCTCCGGCACGGCATCCTCGGCAGCGAGGGCTGCACGGCGGAAATGCGCGCGCGTATCGAGGAGAACTTCGGCATCCGCGTGACGGATAACTACGGCATGACAGAGCTGGGCGGCCCGGGCGTTTCCGGCGAATGCGAGTACCGCTGCGGCCTGCATTTCGCGGAGGATGCGTTCCTGCCGGAGATCATCGATCCGGACACGCTCGAGCGCAAGGCGCCGGGCGAGGCGGGCGAGCTGGTTGTTACGACGCTGCTGCGCGAGGGCTTCCCGGTTCTGCGTTACCGCACGAAGGACATCACGCGGCTGAATTACGAGCCGTGTGTGTGCGGGCGTACCCATGTCCGCATGGATAAGGTAATGGGCCGCACGGATGATATGCTCATCATCAAGGGCGTCAACGTGTTTCCGTCGCAGATCGAGAGCGTGCTTGTCGGCACAAAGGGAATTTCCGACAAAATCGGCCCGCATTACCAGCTCGTCGTGCGCCGCAAGAATTATATGGACAATCTGGAGGTCAAGGTGGAGCTGATCGACGCTTCGCTCCTTGACCGCTACCGCGAGCTGGAGGCGCTTCAAAGGGCGATCCACGATAGGCTCAAGAGCGTGCTCGGCCTCGAAACGAAGGTCACGCTGGCGGAGCCGAAAACCCTTGAACGGTTCCAGGGCAAGGCGAAACGGGTTTTAGACCTCAGAAACATGGAGGATTGATATTGTGAAAGAGCTTTTACAGGGCAATGAGGCCGTTGCACGCGGCCTGTATGAGGCGGGCGTCCGGGTGGTTTCAAGCTATCCGGGCACGCCGAGCACCGAGATTACCGAGGCGGCGGCGACATACGACGACATATACTGCGAGTGGGCGCCGAACGAGAAGGTTGCGGCGGAGGTCGCGGCGGGCGCGGCGATCGGCGGCGCGCGCAGCTTCTGCGGCATGAAGCATGTCGGACTGAATGTGGCGGCCGACCCGGTCTTTACGATGAGCTATATCGGCGTGAACGCCGGCATGGTGATCGGCGTGGCGGACGACCCGGGCATGCATTCCTCCCAGAACGAGCAGGATTCGAGAAATTATGCGATCGCGGCGAAGCTCTTAATGCTGGAGCCTTCGGATTCCGCCGAGTGCCGCGATATGACGAAGCTCGCTTACGAGCTTTCGGAAAGATTTGACACGCCGGTCATGCTGCGCCTTTCCACGCGCATCGCGCATTCGAGAAGCATTGTGGATACGGCGGAGCGCGAAAACGTGCCGGTGCGGGAATACGAGAAGAACCCGGCGAAGAACATCATGCTGCCTGCGTTTGCGCGCCCGAAGCACGAGAAGGTGGAGGCGCGGACCGTCGCCGAGCGCGAGTGGGCCGAAACGTGCGCGCTCAATTTCGTCGAGGACAACGGCGCGAAAACCGGCGTGATTGTCGCCGGTTCCGTGTATAAATACGCGAAGGAGGCGCTGGGCGATACGGTCAACTATTTAAAGCTCGGCGTCGTGAACCCGCTGCCGGTGCAAAAAATCCGGGATTTTGCGGCGGGCCTTGAGACGGTATATGTGATCGAGGAGCTGGACGACATCCTCGAATCGCACTGTAAAAAGATCGGCGTTGCGGTGCAGGGCAAGGAAGTTTTCCCGCGCTGCGGCGAGTTTTCGCAGAAGCTGATCGCCGAGAAGCTCGGCGAGCCGCGCGGCGGTGCGCCCGCGCTTGAGGAGAGCATCCCGGTGCGCCCGCCCGTCATGTGCTGCGGCTGCCCGCACAGAGGGCTGTTCTATGCGCTGAAAAGGGAGGGTGTGTATGTCAGCGGAGACATCGGCTGCTATACGCTGGGCGCTTCGGCGCCGCTCGGCGCGATGGACGTCTGCATCTGCATGGGCGCATCCGTTTCGGCGCTGCACGGCTACAACAAGGCGCGGGGCGCCGAGGCGGAGAAAAAGTCTGTCGCGGTCATCGGCGATTCGACGTTTATCCATTCCGGCATCACGAGCCTGATCGATATCGCCTATAACCGTTCGAATTCCACGGTAATCATTCTCGATAACTCGATTACCGGCATGACCGGCCACCAGCAAAACCCGACGACCGGCTACACGATTAAAGGCGACCCGACCAGCGCGGTCGATCTCGAAGCGCTGTGCCGTGCGGTCGGTATTTCCGACGTGCGGGTCGTCGATCCGTACGACCTGAAGGCGACGCGCGCGGCCGTCCGTGCAGCGCTTGCGGCGGAATGTCCGAGCGTTATCATCAGCCGCCGTCCGTGCGCGCTTCTGAAGAGTGTGAAGCACAAGCCCGCGCTCAAAATCGATGCGGAAAAGTGCATTGGATGCAAAGCCTGCATGGGCATCGGCTGCCCGGCGATCAGCATCCGGGATGGCAAGGCGGTGATCGACGGAACGCAGTGCGTCGGCTGCGGCGTATGCACTGCGTTGTGCGCGAAGCAGGCCATCGGAGAGGCGGAACGGAAGGAGGGAGCGCAGCAATGAAAAGCGTTATGATTGTCGGCGTGGGCGGACAGGGCACGCTGCTCGCTTC
>JAHZCM010000002.1:3835-8580 GCA_019422905.1 Oscillospiraceae bacterium | reverse complement strand
ATGCTCGACGCGGGCTTTGACGTGAAGGTCAACGAGGTGCACGGCATGAGCCAGCGCGGCGGCAGCGTGGTCACCTATGTGCGCTGGGGCGAGCATGTGGAATCGCCCGTCATCAACGAGGGAGAGGCCGATATCTTACTGGCCTTTGAGCAGCTGGAGGCGGCGCGTTTTCTGCCGTATCTCAAAGCGGACGGCGTTATAATTACAAATACGCAGAAGATCGACCCCATGCCCGTTATTACGGGCGCGGCGGCGTACCCGGAAGGGCTGCTCGAGAAAATCCGTGAAAAGGGCGTGCGCCTCACGGCCGTGGACGCGCTCGGCCTTGCGGAGCGGGCCGGCTCGCAGAAGGCGGTCAACGTCGTGCTGATCGGTGCGATGGCGTCCTCTCTGGATATTCCGGAGGCGTGCTGGCTTGCGGCGATCGAGAAGACCGTTCCGGCAAAATTTTTGGAGATGAACAAGTGCGCTTTTGCGCTTGGTTATCAGGCATAAGCGAAAGAAATGAAACCACAGGAGGCGTTGTTACCCATGAGCTATTACAGTCCGGAAATCGAATGTGCGGACCGCGAAACGCTGCGGAAAATCCAGTCGGAGCGCTTGGTGAAGATCGTGCACAGCTGCTATGAAAATGTTCCGCTTTACAGAAAGCGCTTTGACGAGATGGGCCTGAAGCCCGACGATATCCAGAGCATAGACGACATTACGAAGCTGCCGTTTACGACGAAGACGGATCTGCGCGATACATATCCGTTCGGCCTGTTCGCGGTGCCGCGCGAGAAACTGGCGCGCATCCACGCATCCTCCGGCACGACCGGCAAGCAGACCGTTGTCGGCTATACGAAAAACGACGTCAAGGTCTGGGCGGTTTGCGCGGCACGCAGCATCGCGGCGGTCGGCGGCACGAAGGATGACTTTGTGCACGTCTCCTACGGCTACGGCCTGTTCACGGGCGGACTCGGCCTGCATTACGGCGCGGAGGAGCTTGGCGCAACGGCGATTCCGGTATCCTCCGGCAACACGGCGCGTCAGGTGCAGGTTTTGCAGGACTACGGCTCGGATATCCTGTGTTGCACGCCGTCGTATGCGATGTATATCGGCGAAACCGTGCGCGACAAGGGCATTGATCCCAAAAGCCTGCGCCTGAGAGCCGGTATTTTCGGCGCGGAGCCGTGGAGCGAGGAGATGCGGCGGGAGATTGAGCGCCTGCTCGACATCAAGGCGTACGATATTTACGGTCTTTCCGAGATCGCAGGCCCGGGCGTATCCTGCGAATGCACGGAGCAGGCGGGCATGCACATCAACGAGGATTTCTTCTATCCGGAGGTCATCGACCCCGCGACGGGCGAGCCGCTGCCGGACGGCGAGTACGGAGAGCTGGTGTTCACCTGTATCGGCAAGGAGGCGCTGCCGCTGCTGCGTTACCGCACGCGCGATATCTGCGCGCTGAACCATGAAAAATGCAAGTGCGGCCGCACGCTGGTGCGCATGTGCAAGCCGCGCGGCAGAACGGACGATATGCTGATCATCCGCGGCATCAACGTATTCCCGTCCCAGATTGAAAGCGTGCTGCTCGACCTCGGCATGGATCCGAACTACCAGCTGATTGTCGACCGCCAGAACAACCTCGACACGCTGGAGGTACAGGTGGAAATGAACGAGGCGATGTTCTCCGACACCGTGCGTAATCTGGAAGCGGTTAAGAAGCAGATTGCAGGCGCGCTGCAGTCTACGCTGAACATCGTGGCGAAGATCCGCCTGCTGGAGCCGAAATCGATCGAGCGCAGCGAAAGCAAGGCAAAGCGGGTCATTGATAAGCGTAAACTATAATATGAAAGAAAGCAGGCTTGCGCGGGCGGCTGAGTTTGGAGAGGACCAGCGGATCGCGGAGCGTACAGATAAAAGGAGGAAAGGCTATGCAGATTCAGCAGTTATCGGTTTTTATTGAGAATAAGCCCGGCAGGCTGGCGGAGATTACCGAGGTTCTGGCCGAGGCGGAGGTGGACATCCGCGCGATTTCCGTGGCGGATACGAGCGATTTCGGCATTCTGCGCGTCATCGTGGACCGCCCGAAGGAGGCGGTGATCGCGCTGAAGGAGCACGGCATGACGGTTTCGCTGACGAATGTACTCGCGGTCGGCATTTCCGACGAGCGCGGCGCGTTTGCGAAGGTAATCCGCATGCTTGCGAACGCCGGTATCGACGTGGAGTATATCTACGCGTTTGTCAGCCGCGACAAGGGCAAGGCGTATGTGATTATCCGCACGGACAAGAGCGCCCGCGCCGCCGGGGTGCTGACGGAGAACGGCGTGGAGCTTCTCACCGCCGACGCGCTTTACAACATGTAATTTTCCGGATAAGAAAAATCCCGCGGGCATGGGCCTGCGGGATTTTTGCGTCTACTCGATCTCCTGCTCAAGCGTCAAAAAAATTTCGTTGTTGAAAAATTCCGTGATTGTGACGTCAAGCCCGTCGCAGAGCTTTTTGATGGTTGGAACGGATACGCCCCTTTGCGCCGGATCCATCATGCTGTAGACTGTAGAGGGGGTAACTCCGGAGCGGGTAGCCAGCTCATTAAAGCGGATATTTCTTGCCGCGCACAAATTTTGAAAGCGCCACACGATGGCGTCTTTAACCTGCATATCGTTCACCTCAGTATTTATCTTAAGAGATCCTGCTCAAACATGTATACGCACCTGCGTATTTTATAAAAATTTTTCGGAAAGTTTCCCTTTTCAGGGAAACTTTTTGCGTTTTTGGGGGGATTAGTGAAGGGACTTTTTGGGCGGTACCGCTTCGGCACGGCCGAAAATTGTGCTGCGAGGCGTTTTCATCGGGGCGTATGGTATGGGGCGGCAAAGGCCGCGCCGGTTTGCCGGCCGGCGCGCGGATCACGCGAACGCCGTGCGGCGGTATGCCGGGAAGACCTTCGGAGTCTTTCAAAAGAGGGTGTTTGACATGCATGAGGAGACGGCGCTGGAGGGCTTCCGCAGGCTGGCGTTCGGCGATATCCGCGACGCGGTGCGGCTGCTGTTCTGCGACGAGGTCAATCCGCGAATGCTCCGGAACATGAATCTGTTCGCCGTGTCGGAAATCAAGAGGCCGAAGGGCGGCGGCATGGAGATCCGGTTCTTTGACCGGATTGAGGCGCTGCGGCTTCTGAGCGAGCTGGAAAGCGCGGGCGGCGGCGCCGACGAGCTTCTGCGGGCGATCGAGCAGGGCGCGGCGGCGCTCGGTAAGCGGGACGGGGAAGCGCCGTGAATGCGGTTCCGTTTTCCGAAAAGCAGATGCGCGTGCTCTGCTGGTGGGCGGAAAGCAGCCCATACCGGGAGAAAACGGCGATCATCTGCGACGGCGCGGTACGCAGCGGAAAAACGGTCTGCATGGGAATTTCCTTTTTCCTGTGGGCGATGGCGCGGTTTTCCGAAACGAGCTTTGCGGTGTGCGGCAAAACGATCCGCTCGGTGCGGCGAAACGTGATTGCGGAGCTGCTGCCGCAGCTCAAGCGCATGGGGTTTTCCATCCGTGCGAAATATTCGGAAAACCTGCTGATGCTGCGGTACAAGGGCAGGGAAAACCGCTTCTATCTGTTCGGCGGCCGGGATGAATCGAGCGCGGCGCTGATTCAGGGCCTGACGCTCGGCGGCATCCTGTTCGATGAGGTGGCGTTGATGCCGCGGTCGTTTGTGGAGCAGGGCATCGCGCGGTGCTCACCGGCGGGCGCGCGGCTGTGGTTCAACTGCAATCCGGAGCACCCGCAGCACTGGTTTTACCGTGAGTGGATCCTCAGGGCTGAAGTCAGAGGCGCGCTGTACCTGCACTTTACGATGGAGGATAACCCGTCGCTGAGCCGGGCAGTGAAGGCGCGCTACCGGCGCATGTTTACCGGGGCGTTCTACAGCCGGTTTATCGAGGGCAAATGGACGGCGGCCAGTGGGCTTATATATCCGTTTGCGCCGGAGCTGCTCTGCGACGCGCCGGAGGGCCCGTTCCAGCGGTACGGCGTTTCCATCGACTACGGCACGGTGAATCCGACCTCCATGGGCCTGTGGGGAAAACTGCACGGCGTGTGGTACCGCATCGACGAGTATTACTATGACGCCCGCGCCGAGGGCATGCGCCGGACGGACGAGGAGCATTTCAAGGGCTTTCAGAGGCTGACGGCGGGCAAAACGCCGTCGGTTATCGTGTGCGACCCTTCGGCGGCGAGCTTTATCACGCTGCTGCAAAGCCGGGGCTATACGGTAACGCCGGCGAAAAACGACGTGCTGAACGGCATCCGCGAGACGGCGACGGCGCTGAAAACCGGGAGAATCCGGATTTCCGCCTGCTGCGCCGACACGGTGCGGGAGCTTTCTCTGTACCGCTGGGCGGACGACGAAACGCGCGACGCGCCGGTAAAGGAAAACGATCATGCTATGGATGACATCCGCTATTTCGTCTCGACGAGGCTCCCCGCGCCAGGGCAATTTGCCTGCGCGGTGGAGCGCGGCGGGATGGACGGGAAAGGAGGGAGCTTTTGGGCTTTCTGAAAAAAGGAAAAAGGGCCGCCGTTTCGGTGCAGACGCAGGGCGACTATGCGCCGGTGCTGCCGACGGCGGCGGGCGAACGGGGGCTGTACCGGGCGCTCAGGGAGCAGGTGCCGATCATCGACGCGGCGATTTTTAAGCTCGTGCGCCTTGTGGGCGGCTTTCAGTCGCTCTGCCCCGAAAAGAAAACGGAGGCGGCGCTCGCGCGCTTTTTGC
>JAHZCM010000002.1:0-3800 GCA_019422905.1 Oscillospiraceae bacterium | reverse complement strand
GGTGCCGGTCAACGGCACAAACTGCGGCGTGGACAGCTTCATCGCCTCGTACTTCGAGCAGCTTTTGACGTACGGCAATGCGGTGGGCGAAATCGTTGTGGCGGACGGGGAGATCCGGGCGCTTTATAACGCCGCGCTGGAGGATCTTGAGATCCGTCTGGTTTCGCCGCTGGAGGCGGGGATCTTTGTGGTCCGTAACAGCGGGCCGGAGCCGTGCCGCTATCCGGAGCTGATCCTCTCCTCGGCGCTGAATCCGCCGCCGGGCAGCGCGCGGGGAACGTCGATTTTGAAGAGCCTGCCGTTTGTCAGCGAGGTGCTGCTGCGCATTTACCGCACGATCGGCATCAACTGGGAGCGCATGGGAAACGTGCGCTTTGCGGTGACGTGTAAAAACGAGGGCTATGTGAATGCGGGCGACCGCGCCGGGCAGCTTGCGCAGGAATGGAGCCGCGCGATGCGCGGGCCGGGCGTGAGCGATTTCGTGGCGGTGGGAGACGTGTCGATCAAGGCGATCGGCGCGGACGGGCAGCAGATGGAGAGCGAGGTGCCGGTGCGGCAGATTCTGGAGCAGCTGGTGGCAAAGCTCGGTGTACCGCCGTTTCTGCTGGGGCTTTCGTGGTCCTCCACGGAGCGCATGTCGAGCCAGCAGGCGGACATGCTGACAAGCGAGCTGATGGCCTACCGCCGTCTGCTGGAGCCGGTGCTGCTGAAAATCTGCCGGACATGGCTGCGCCTGCACGGCTGTGCGGACGAGGTCTCCATTGAATGGGACGAGATCACGATGCAGGATGAGGTGGATCACGCCAATGCCGCGTATCTGATGGCGCGGACGGCGGAGCTTCAGAGAAAGGGGGAGGCCGGTTGAACGGCGAGGAAGCGCTCGCGCGGATTAACCTGTACACGCGCCGCCCGTATACGGCGGAGGAGGTGTATGCGTTTTCCGTGGTGCTCTGTGACAACGAGGTGGACCGCGATTACGAGTGCTTCACACGGGATGCGCTCGAAAAGCTGGCGGCGCTGTTTGTGGGCAAGACGGGGCTTTTGGACCATGAGCACACGAGCCGCGGGCAGTCGGCCCGGATTTTCGGGACATCCGTGAAAGAATATCCGGAAAAACGCACGGCGCGCGGCGAGGCATACGCGCAGCTTGTCGCCGAAGCGTATATCCCGAAAAATGCGGAGACGGAAGCGTTTATCGAATCGATCGAGAGCGGCATCCGCAAGGAGGTCAGCGTCGGCTGCGCGGTGGCAAAGCGCACCTGCTCGATCTGCGGTGCCGAGACGTGCGCGCATCTGCGCGGCCGTCTGTATGACGGCGAGCGCTGCGTGCGGATTCTGGATGAGCCGACTGACGCTTATGAATTCTCGTTTGTGGCGGTGCCTGCCCAGCGGGCGGCAGGCGTGATCAAACGGTTTTCGCAGGACAAAGAACGGAAAAAGGAGGTTGAATCGGTGCAGGATTTATTGAAAAGGCTGGAGCTTGAGGGCGAGGACATCGTGTTTTCCGCTTCCGAAGCGGAAGCGCTGCGGGCGGAGCTTTCCGCGCTCAAGGCGCGCGCCGAATGCGGCGACCGCTACCGCGCGTCGCTGTGCAGGCAGATTGCGAAGCTGAGCGCGGTGGCGCAGCCGCAGTTTGGGCATAGCCTGACGGAGGCGATCGTCAAAGGGCTTTCGATCGGCGAGCTGGAGGAGATGGCGCAGGCGCTCGGCAGGATGGCCGGGGCGCGTATGCCGGTGACGCCGCAGCTCGCGGTGAAGCATGAGGAAACGGTTCAGGAAACGCCGGACGACCGCGCGTTTTACATTTAAACAGGGAGGACAAAGGACAATGGCATTTGAAAATATCACACTCGAAAAGGGCATGTACGGTGTGCCGGGCAAGAGCTTTACGCAGGTGCTTGAGGAGCTGGACAGCTCCCACAATTATGCCGGTACACCGATGGCGGGGCTGGACGCTTACCAGCGCCAGCTCAAGCGCTTCGGCATCAAGGTCAGCGGACCGGGCTGCGATACGGTGGAAAAGTTCTTCACCTCGTCCCAGAGCGCCGCGCTGTTTCCGGAATACGTGGCCCGCGCGGTCAAGCAGGGCATGGAGATGGCAAACCACCTGCCGGATATGGTCGCGACGGTGACGATGGTGAACGCGCTCGATTACCGGACGATCAAGGCAACGACCGACGAGAACGAAAAAATTGCGGATGCGGTGACGGAGGGGAATGCGCTTCCGGAAACGGTCATCAAGACAAGCGATGCGCTCGTAAAGCTCCAGAAGCGCGGCCGTCTGATTTCCAGCTCTTATGAAGCGCTGCGCTTCCACAAGCTGGACCTGTTTACGGTGATCCTGCGCCAGATCGGCGCGTACATAGCGCGCGCGCAGATGAACGACGCGGTAAACGTGCTTCTGAGCGGCGACGGCAGCGCCGGCAGCACGGGCATCACAGTGACGACGCTGAGTGCCGCGCCGACCTACAGCGACCTGGTCTCGCTTTGGGGCGCGCTTTCCCCGTACAGCTTCAACACACTGCTCGCCGGTACGGACGCGCTGCAGGCGCTCTTGAAGATCACGGAGTTCAAGGACGCGCAGGCCGGGCAGGATTTCCATGGAACCGGCAAGCTGATTACGCCCCTCGGCGCAACGCTGATCCATGTGCCGTCGATGGCGGCGAAGAAGGTCATCGGTCTCGACAGGAGCTGCGCGCTGGAGATGGTGCAGGCGGGCGAGGTCACCACCGATTACGATAAGCTGATTGACCGCCAGATGGAACGCGCGGGCATCAGTGCGATCGCGGGCTTTGCCCAGTTGGTCGACGATGCGGCGCAGGGCCTGAGCTACACCTGAGTTTTTGTTTGCGGCACCGCTCCGAAGCTCCGGGGCGGCGGACCGCAAAAAGGAGGAAGAGATGGACGAACAGCAGGTTCTGGAACGACTGCAGCTTCTGACGGAGGATGACCGCAGCGGGCCGCTCTCTGTGCTCTGCGCCGACGCGGTGCGCATGCTTTCGGGCAGGCTACGCTGTACGGCGGAGGAGGCGGAAGCGAATGCCCCGGCGCTCTGTGCGGCAGCGGCGGCATATGCGGCGTATCTGCTCACGCTCCTGGATGAGGCGCTCTCGCCGGACAGCATGACGGCGGGCGAGGTGCGCGCGGAGTTTAAAAACGGAAGCGCGCGTGCGCTGGCGTATTACCGTACATGCGAGGCTGCGGTGGCGCCGCTGCTTCGGGACGAGGGCTTCTATTTTGGCGGGGTGCGCGCATGGGAAGAATGAGCAGGCTTTTCCGCCGCACGGGATGTGTGACGGTGCGGGCGTCCGGCGAAACCTGTACCCGGCGCGGTGTGATCTATGCGCTGGGAAAGTACGCGCAGGATTTTTCCACGCCGGAGCTTGAGCGGTACGGCAGCCTGGAAACGCCGCTGTACCGGTATTTCGGTGACGCCGGGGAGCTGCTGAACAGCCCGGGCGCAACGGTCTCCTCGGAAATGGGGACGTTTGCCGTGCTGGAATGCATGCCGGTGGCAGGCCCGCGGGGGCAGACGTACATACAGGCGATTTTGGAAAGGCAGGCGGAAACGGATGACGGGAAGTGAACTGGCGGAGGCGCTGATTCTGCGGCTGCGTGAAGCGCTGCCGGAAATTGAGGTCCGCGCGGCGTACACCGGGGAAATGGTGCGAAGACCCGGGCAGGCGGTGCTGTGCATCGGCCTTTTGCGCGAAGCGCAGGCGGAGAGCGTGGGCAGCGTGAAGCTGGGCGTCTGGCTCTATACGCCGGCGCGCCAAACCGCGGTGGATATTTTCGCGGCG
>JAHZCM010000200.1:698-2657 GCA_019422905.1 Oscillospiraceae bacterium | reverse complement strand
TTCGGAGCGCTTTTCTGTTTCTGGATCGTTGTGCGGGCGCGGTGATCAGTCGATCGCCTTGCTGTCGCGCTCGGAAACGGCCTTCTCCAGGAACGCCTCCAGCGACATTGCGCCGAGATCGCCGCCCTTGTACTTGCGGACAGCAATTGTCCCGTTTTCCACATCCCTATCGCCCACAACAAGCATGTACGGGATTTTCTGCATCTGCGCTTCGCGGATCTTATAGCCGATCTTCTCGCTGCGCTCGTCGATCTCGCAGCGGAAGCCCTTCTCCTCGAGCTTCGCCTTGATCTCGTTCAGATACGGGATATGGCGGTCCGCAATCGGCAGGAGCCTGATCTGCACCGGAGCGAGCCACAGCGGGAACGCGCCGGCAAAATGCTCGGTGATCACGCCGATGAAACGCTCGATCGAGCCCAGAACCACGCGATGAATCATCACCGGGCGGTGGCGCTCGCCGTCCGCGCCGACGTATTCCAGCTCAAAGCGCTCGGGCATCTGCATGTCGAGCTGGATCGTGCCGCACTGCCATGTGCGGCCGAGAGAATCCGCGAGATGGAAGTCGAGCTTCGGGCCATAGAACGCGCCGTCGCCCTCGTTGATCACATAGTCCTTGCCCATCTCGGCGACGGCCTGCTTCAGCGTCTCGGTTGCAAAATCCCACGTTTCCTTTTCACCGATATGATCCTCCGGCATGGTGGAAACCTCGATCTGGTATTTCAGGCCGAATACGGAATAAACCTCGTCGAACAGCTTGACAACATTCTGAATTTCATCCTTCATCTGCTCTTCCGTCATAAAAACGTGTGCGTCATCCTGCGTGAAGCAGCGGACGCGGAACAGGCCGTGGAGCGTACCGGAAAGCTCGTGGCGGTGCACAAGCCCCAGCTCGCCCACACGCATCGGCAGGTCGCGGTAGGAATGCGGCTCCGCCTTGTAGACCAGCATGCCGCCCGGGCAATTCATCGGCTTTACGCCGAACGGTACGTCGTCGATCACAGTCGTATACATATTGTCCTTATAGTGGTCCCAATGACCGGAGCGCTCCCACAGCCCACGGTTCAGCAAAATCGGCGTGGAAATCTCCACATAACCGTAGCGCTTATGCACCTCGCGCCAGTAGTCGATCAGCGTATTCTTGAGCACCATGCCTTTCGGCAGGAAGAACGGGAAGCCCGGGCCTTCCTCCGTGAGCATGAACAGGCCGAGGTCGCGGCCGAGCTTGCGGTGGTCGCGCTTTTTTGCCTCCTCGATCATCGCAAGGTGCTCCTCGAGCGCGCTCTGCTTCGGGAACGAAATGCCGTAAATGCGCTGGAGCATCTTGTTTTTCGCGTCTCCACGCCAGTACGCGCCGGTGATGGACGTGAGCTTTACAGCCTTGACGGAGCCGGTGCGCAGCAGGTGCGGGCCGGCGCAGAGATCCGTAAAATCGTTCTGCTCGTAGAAGGAGATCTTCTCACCCTCGCCGGCATGCTCCTCGATAAGCTCCTGCTTATAGGGCTGGCCCTCCATCTTCCGCATCGCCTCGTCGGCAGGCAGCTCAAAGCGCGTAAGCTCAATATCCTCCTTGATGATTTTTTTCATCTCGGCCTCAATTTTCTCGAGATCCTCGCCGGCAATCGGGGTTTCGAAATCAAAATCGTAATAGAAGCCGTTGTCCACCGCGGGACCGATGGCAAATTTTGTGCCCGGATACAGGCGGCAGACCGCCTGCGCGAGAATATGGGAGGTCGTGTGCCAATACGCCTTCTTGCCGTCCTTATCGTCAAAGGTGAGGATTTCCACATTGCAGTCCTCCGTCAAAGCCGTGCGCAGGTCGCAGACCGCGCCGTTCACTCTGGCGGCGCATGCGGACTTATAAAGCCCCATGCCGATGCTTTTCGCAACTTCCGCAATGGAAATTCCACTTTCAAATTCCCTTTCGCTTCCCTTGAGGTTGACTCGAATCATGACTCATCT
>JAHZCM010000200.1:0-578 GCA_019422905.1 Oscillospiraceae bacterium | reverse complement strand
ATGCGGGATTTCGGGGCGACAACGCGCGGTTCCACCCGAATTCATGTGCGCAAAAACAGGCGCACACCTTCGTTTGCGGCTTTAACGCAGCCAACACGTCCGCCTTAAAGAGCCAAAGCCCGTTCGACGGCGGCTCCGAGGCGGTTTTCCATGCATTTTCCCTTGCAGCGCTTTCAGCCGGTGGCAGCCGCTCTCTGAAAAAGGTCTTTCTGCCGGACGTCCTCTTCCTTGCCGTTTTGTCCATACTATCACCGTTTAACCGAAAAGTCAACACCCCGCTGTAAAAATTTTTTCATGCGGCAGGGCTTCCAAAGCTGGCTTATTTGCTGGATTCTTGTCTAAACCATGAAGATTTGTGAACCGGTTCTTAAAATTCTCGGTTGACATATAGAACAAAAAGTTATAAAATTGTAATTGGAATCGTATGCGCATTTTTATGCGCGTCCTTTTCGCAGGGCTTAACGCACCCTGCCTGAAATTTAATTTCTGGAACTGAATATTGAAAAACCTAGCAAAGGAGGTGCCCAATGCCACAAATCCCCATTTGGCTGTGTATTCTCATCGCCGTGCTGGCTGCC
>JAHZCM010000199.1 GCA_019422905.1 Oscillospiraceae bacterium | reverse complement strand
GTACGGCGATTTGACCGCCTGGATGGCGCGGACCAGCCTTTCCTGCCCGCCTGCGAAGCCGACGCGCAGCGCCGCAAGGCCGAACGCCTTAGAGCAGGTTTTGAGAATCAGCAGATTGTCAAATGCTTCAAATTTACCGAGCATCGATTCATCCCAAAAATCCATATACGCCTCGTCCAGCACGACGAGCGCCGAGACGGAAGCCACCAGCTTTTCCACATCGCCGCGCGTGAGCCCCAGCGAGGTCGGATTGCAGGGATTGCTGAAAATCAACAGCTTTACACCTTCATTGTTGCAGGTTTCGATGACCTTGTCAACATCAACCGTCAAATCTTTTGCCTTGGATATGGAAATCCCGCGGCATTCCGCGATATAGCCGTAAAAATTGTACATGGAAAAATCCGGTACAATCGTGGCGTAGGTGTCTCCCTTTTGCAGGAAGCTCTGAAAAATCACCGAAATCAACTCATCCGAACCGTTTCCCGCCACGACGTTTTGCACCGGCACGTCGTAAGCCTTTGCAAACGCCGCGCACAGCCCCTTTGCCGCGGGGTCCGGATACCGGTTCAGCTCCACCCCCAAGCTGGCGTGAAGCGCGCTGGCCATGATGGATTCCGGCAGGCGCAGAAAGGATTCGTTCGCATCCAGCCGGATTTTATACTGGCCTTCGATCGGCGCGTACGGTTCCAAATCCCGGATTTTCTCATTCAATTCATACATAGCTACAACCTCTTGCCTTACAGCTTCTTTCTGCGGACCGCGATGGAATTGGCGTGCGCCGTCAGCTCCTCGGTTTCCGCGATGCAGATGATATCGGCGGCGGCTTTTAAAAGCTCTGCCTGCGTATAGTAGATAAAGCTCGATTTTTTGATGAAATCATCGACGGACAGCGGCGAGAAGAAGCGCGCCGTGCCGCTTGTGGGCAGGACATGGTTCGGGCCGGCGTAATAATCGCCGAGCGGTTCGGGCGAATAATTGCCGAGGAAAACGGAGCCTGCGTTGTCGAGCCGCCCGATATACTCGAGCGGGTTCTCACAGCAGACCTCCAGATGCTCCGGAGCCAGCTCATTGGCAAAGTCTACGGCTTCCTGCATGTCTCCGCAAACGATGATCGCGCCGAAATTATCGATGGACGCCCGGATAATTTCCCGGCGGGAGAGCGACGCCATCTGGCGCTCGATCTCTTCAGCCGTAGCCTTCGCCAGCGCTTCATCCGGCGTGATGAGGATTGCAGAGGCCATACGGTCATGCTCCGCCTGGCTCATCAGGTCCGCGGCAAGGAACTCGGGCTTCGCAGAGCTGTCCGCAATCACGAGGATTTCGCTCGGCCCGGCAATCATATCGATGTCGATCGTGCCGTACAGCAGCTTTTTCGCCGTGGCCACAAAAATATTGCCGGGGCCGACGACCTTATCGACCTTCGGCACGCTCTCCGTACCGAACGCCAGCGCCGCCACGGCCTGCGCGCCGCCGATTAAAAACACGCGGTCCACGCCGGCGATCTTCGCCGCGGCGAGGATATTTTTATCCGGCTTTCCGGTGCGTCCGGGCGGCGTGACCATGACGATCTCCCCGACCTCGGCGATCTTCGCCGGAATCACGTTCATCAGGACGGAGGACGGATACGCCGCCGTGCCGCCCGGCACATAAACGCCCACACGGTGCAGGCCGCGCACGCGCTGCCCCATGATCACGCCCGTCGGCGCGGGGTCGATGCGGCTCTGCTGCTTCTGGCGCGCATGGAAGGCACGGATGTTTTCCGCGGCGCGCTCCATGGCAGCGAGGAACGCCGGGTCACAGTCCGCCGTGATGCGGTCGATTTCCTCCCGCGTGATTTCCAGCTTCTCCGGCACCCAGCCGTCAAACTTCATCGAGTATTCGCGCACGGCCTGATCGCCGTTTTCCCGCACATTCTTCAGGATGGCGGCGACGCTGTCCTCCACGCTGCGGTCGTTCTCCTGCACGCGGTCCTTGAGGCTTTGGATAAACGCTTCGCAGTACGCGCGGTCCCCTTTGGCTATCCGAATCATACGGTTTTCTCCTCTCTGCTTTCAGCGATGCAGCGCTCCAGCCGCGCCGCCAGCGTTTCAATTTCCTGTTTTCTGAGCTTAAGGCTTGCGGTGTTTGCAATCAGGCGCGCAGAAATCTGCGCGATCGTTTCCGTAACCTCCAGCCCGTTTTCCTTCAAGGTTGTGCCGGTCTCTACGATATCCACGATTCCGTCCGCAAGGCCGAGCAGCGGCGCAAGCTCCACGGAGCCCTCGATCTTGATGATGCGTACATCCATTGCGCGGCTTTCAAAAAACTGCCGCGCCACGTTCGGGTATTTGGAAGCGACTGTTTTCACCTTGTAGCCGCCGAAAAAGTCCGTGCCTTTCCGGCAAGCCAACGCGAAGCGGCAGCGCCCGAAGCCAAGATCGAGAATTTCAAAGAAATGGCTGCCGTTCTCCATGATCGTGTCCTTGCCGACCACGCCGAGGTCGCACACGCCGTTCTCCACATAGGTGATCACGTCCGCGGCCTTTGCCAGCACGACCTCGATTTCGCCGTTTCCGACCGGCAGAATCAGCCTGCGCCCCTTTTCGCGCACCTGTGTGCAGTCCAGCCCGATCTTTTCCAGCAGAGCGACCGTATCCTTTTCCAAACGGCCCTTGGTCAGGGCAATTCTGAGCGGCTTCATGC
>JAHZCM010000198.1:637-2717 GCA_019422905.1 Oscillospiraceae bacterium | reverse complement strand
GGCCGTGACGATGTGGGTGATCAATGTAATCCTTCTGTTTATTGGATTTCTGTTTCTGGGGCGCGGCTTCGGCGTCATGACAGCATACTGCAGCATGCTGCTGTCTGCATTAACATGGCTTTTTGAGCGCCTTTTTCCGATGGAGGGGCCGTTTACAGACCAGCCGTTTCTGGAGCTTTGCTTTGCAATGATGCTGCCGGCGGTGGGATCGGCGATTCTTTTTAACTGCAATGCTTCCAGCGGTGGTACCGACATTGTAGCGATGATTCTAAAGAAGTTTACGAATTTGGATATCGGCAAGGCATTGCTTCTGAGCGATTTCTTGATTGCGTTTTCCTCCTGCTTTGTTTTTGGGATAAAAACCTGCTTGTTCTCCCTGCTTGGACTGATCATCAAGGCATTTATGGTTGATTCGGTGATTGAGAGCATCAATCTCTGTAAGTATTTTTCTATTGTTACGGCGCATCCGGATGAGATTTGTGCGTATATCATTCATGAGATGAAGCGCAGTTCCACCGTGTTGGACGCAGTGGGCGCCTATTCACATGAGGATAAGAAAATTATTCTGGTCGCGTGCCGAAGGGGCGAAGCGGTTCGGCTGCGCCAGTACATTAAGTCCGTCGATCCAAAAGCGTTCATGTTCATCACGAATACAAGTGAAATCATCGGCAAAGGCTTTCGCACCGTATAATTGCCGTGCTCTGACTCTTTCTCCGCAAGAGAAGGAGTTTTTTTGCATTGGGCCTGCTGCCGGACGCGGGTATTTTTATATAATATGAAGGAAATTATTTTTCAGAACAGGATGAAAAATAATAATTAAGCGTTGACTTAATTGAATTACGTGGTATAATTAAGTCAATCCTGAATTAAAAGGAGCGCAAGTGCGGATGATTGGAACCAACCTGGCGTTTAAAGCCCTGGCGGATGAAAACCGAATGCTGATCCTGCGGCTTTTGCTGCGGCGCAGCTGCTGTGTGCGCGCGTTGTCGAGGCAGCTTGACATCTCGGAAGCCGCAGTTTCGCAGCACTTAAAAATCCTGCGGGAAGCGGGGCTGGTTTCCGGCGAAAAGTCCGGATATTTCACACACTATACGGTCAACCGCGCCACGCTCCAAGCGCTCGCCGACATATTGGCTGCTATGTCAAGCGCCGCCGCGTGTGCGCCCTGCACACCGCTGCATGGCGGCTGCTCGCAGGAGGAATTCAGAAAATGCCGGCAGGCGGCGAATTTGCTGGCGGCGAATGAAAACAGAGAAACAATATGGAAAGGGAACAGAGACATGAAAATTGCAGTAACGTATCAAAACGGACAGATCTTCCAGCATTTTGGCCATTGTGAGGCTTTTAAGCTCTATGTTGTGGAGGAGAATCAAGTTATTTCCAGCGAGATTGTCAGCGCCGCAGGCAGCGGCCATGGCGCGCTTGCCGGTTTCCTGAAAACAAACGGTGTGGATACACTGATCTGCGGCGGAATCGGCGGCGGTGCGCGCATGGCTTTGGCGGAGGCCGGCATCGAGCTGTTTCCGGGAGCCTCCGGCAGTGCGGATGAAGCGGTAAAGGCTCTGTTGAACGGCACGCTGATCTTTAACCCGGACACGGTCTGCAGCCACCACCACGGCGAAGAAGGCCACACCTGCGGCAGCCATGGCTGCGGAGAAAATAAACACGGCTGCGCCGGGAATCACTGATAGCATGAAGCTCTCTTCCGTTGCGGAAGAGAGCTTTTTTGAAAGCTGTTAAGAATCTGTGAAAGCGTTTGAAAAAGGGCGCTTTCTGTGCTATACTGTGTATGAAATTGTCACAGATGGGGGAAAAGCGAGATGGCAAATTCATACAGAGATGAATTTATCGCGTTGTTTGCGTCCAATATTACACGAGAGGGCTCGCAGAAGCTGCTTGCATGGCTGGATACGACGGATTTTTACACGGCACCCGCCAGCACGAAATTCCATTGCGCCTGTACGAGCGGCCTTGTGATGCACAGCATTAATGTTTACAAAACGCTGAGAGAACGCTATTTTGAAGAAGGGGAAAGCGAGGAAAGCTATGCGATCTGCGCACTTTTGCACGATGTATGCAA
>JAHZCM010000198.1:0-583 GCA_019422905.1 Oscillospiraceae bacterium | reverse complement strand
CACGCGCAATGTCAAAAACGACGAGACAGGCCAATGGGAGAAAAAACCGTTTTACACGGTGGAGGATGCGTTCCCGTTTGGCCACGGCGAAAAATCCGTTTATCTGATCGAGCGCTTTATGCGCCTGAAGCCTGCCGAGGCTATGGCGATCCGCTGGCACATGGGTGGGTTTGACGACGCCGTGAAAGGCGGCAGCTTTTCGATCAGCTTGGCCTTTGACCGTTATCCGCTGGCGGTGAAGCTCCATCTTGCCGATTTGGAATCGACCTATCTGCGCGAAAAAGGAACCTCAGACGTCCGCTGACAAAAAGGGAGATTGATCATGTACGCAATCCAAGCGACCAACCTGACAAAAAAATTCGACCAGCTTATTGCGCTGAACGGTTTGGACCTCGAGGTGGAAACCGGAAGTGTGACGGGCTACCTCGGCCCGAACGGCTCCGGTAAAACGACGACCGTGAAGCTCCTGACCGGCCTGATGCAGCCTACAGTGGGAGACAGTACGGTTTTGGACCATTCTTCCTCAAGGGAAAGCGAAAAGATCCACAGCTTGACTGGCGTGCTGACAGAGACCGCGGAATGC
>JAHZCM010000197.1 GCA_019422905.1 Oscillospiraceae bacterium | reverse complement strand
GGTCCGCGCCATAGAAATCATTCCGGTGCATGTCGGCGATTATGAGCGGCATGTGCAGCTCAAGGTTGAAAACGGTGAACTGAAAAGCGATACGGAACAGGACGTACTCAAGGCATTTGTTTTCGAACGCCATAATGCGACCGGCAAGCACGGCGTCGGCTTTGTGAAGGGCTTCCACGTCAAGTGCGGCGCGATGGCGTCCACTGTGGCACACGACGCGCACAACTTGCTGGTGATCGGCACCAACGACGAGGATATGGCGCTTGCGGCGAATACGCTGATTGCCTGCGGCGGCGGCGAGGTCATCGTGCAGAACGGCGAGGTTCTCGGCTGCGTACCGCTGCCCTTTGCCGGCTTGATGAATACGAAATCCGCAGAGGAAATGAACGAGCTGGTCGAGAAGCTCGGCGCGGCATGGAAGGCCATCGGCTGTGACATCCAGTCCCCGTTCATGACTATGGCGCTGATCCCGCTCGCCTGCCTGCCGGAGCTTCGCCTGACAGACCGCGGCCTCGTGGACTGCACCACGTTCTCCTTCACCGCGCTGGAGGTTGAGGAAGGATAAAGCGCTCAGAAGAGTAAGCCGCTCACATAAACTGCAAATGCGTATGGGCGCAATGCGCACTGTTAGAGGGAAAGAATATTAAGGACTGGCAGGCATTAGAATGAAATACGATTTTGAAACACTGGTTTCGCGCCGCAACTGCGGCTCCGGAAAATGGGAAACGATGTTAAAGCAAAATCCGAACGTCTCTGAAAACGTGGCGCCGCTCTCCGTAGCGGATATGGAGCTGAAAAACCCGCCGGAAATTATCGAGGGTCTGAAGCAGTATCTGGATACGCATATTCTCGGTTACACCTCCCCGACCGAAGAATATATGGACGCGGTGTGCGGTTGGATGAAGCGCCGCCATAACTGGGACGTAAAGCCGGAGGAAATTATCCTGACCGCCGGCGTTGTCACGGCGCTGTTCACGGCAGTGCTGGCCTATACCGAGCCGGGAGACGGCGTCATCACTATGCCGCCGGTTTACGGGCCGTTCGATTTTTCGATTAAGCAAAACGGGCGCGTAAATGTGGAGTGCCCGCTCATCAACAAGGACGAGTATTATACGATCGATTTTGGGCGGTTTGAAGCGCTCTGCGCTAAAGAGGAAAACAAGATGTTTATCCTTTGCAGCCCGCACAACCCCGCCGGACGCGTCTGGACGAAAGCGGAGCTTTCAAAAATCGGCGAAATCTGCGCGAAGCACAACGTCTTCGTCGTGAGCGATGAAATCCATTTTGACCTCATTATGCCGGGGCATACGCATGTTGTTTTTCCGAATGCCTGCGAAAATGGCTGCCCGGATTACATTGTCTGCACCGCACCGAGCAAGACCTTCAATCTCGCCACGCTTCAAACCTCCAATATTATTATTCCAAAGGAAGAGAACCGCAAAAAGTTTCAGGCTGTGCTGGATACGGTGCATATCAGCGCCGCTGCAGCACTCGGCATGGAGGCCTGCCGCCTCGGCTATACGCAGTGTGAGGAATGGCTCGAGGAGGTGCTCAAGCTCATCTGGAGCAATTTCCAGCTTTGCAGCAAATTTATCGACGAAAACTGCCCCGGCGTTACCTACAGCAAGCTGGAGGGCACATACCTGATGTGGATCAACTGCAAAGTATTCCAGCTTGACGACGATAAGCTGCACGAGCTGCTGTACAAGCACGACCTGTACTGCAATGACGGGCGTTTCTTCTCCACCGGCGGCAGCCGCTATATCCGCATCAACCTTGCCGGCCCGACGGCGATGATCGAAGCCGCGATGTATCGTTTCAAAGCCGCTTACGAAGAGGCCGTCGCAAAATGAACGACACCTGCAAGGCGCTGATCGGCATTTTTCTGCCCTTCATCGGCACGGTGCTCGGAGCCGGAACGGTTTTCTTCCTGAAGAAAACGATGGCGGCCTCCCTGCAAAAAGCGCTGCTTGGCTTTGCCTCGGGCGTTATGATCGCCGCCTCCGTCTGGTCGCTGCTGATCCCGGCGATTGAAATGGCGGAAAGCGACGGCGGCCCCGCATGGCTGCCGGCCGTTGTCGGCTTCCTGCTCGGTATGGGGTTCCTGCTGCTTCTGGATACGGTGATCCCGCATATGCACCTTGACGCGGATAAGCCGGAAGGAAGGCCCTGCGGTCTCGGCAAATCCTTTATGCTGGTGCTTGCCGTGACGCTGCACAATATTCCGGAGGGCATGGCGGTCGGCGTCGTGCTCGCCGGAATGCTCGAAGGCAGCGCTGTCATCACCTCCGCGGGCGCGCTCGCGCTGGCCGTTGGCATCGCCGTTCAAAACTTTCCGGAGGGCGCCATCATTTCCGCGCCCCTCGTTTCCAGCGGGCTTTCGAAAAAGCGGGCCTTTCTGTACGGCGTTCTGTCTGGCGTCGTTGAGCCGATTGGCGCGGTCCTCACGATTTTGCTGACCGCTCTGGTCACGCCGGTTCTGCCGTACATTCTTTCCTTCGCCGCCGGCGCCATGGTTTATGTCGTCGTGGAAGAGCTGATCCCCGAATCCCAGTCGGGCGAACACAGCAACATTGGAACAATCGGCGTAGCCGTCGGCTTCGCTTTGATGATGCTGCTGGACATCGCACTGGGATGAGCGTTTCATCCTGCACGGAAAAGTGATAGAACCGCGTGTCTGATACTTATCCGTCTGAGTAATGAGTATAACAGCGAAGCGACCGACCGGACATCACTGTCCAGCCGGTCGCTTCGCCGTTGTTTTTATATTATCGGATGCCAAGCGCATCC
>JAHZCM010000196.1 GCA_019422905.1 Oscillospiraceae bacterium | reverse complement strand
ATGGCAGCGCGTTGCCCAGCGCTTGTATCTCTGGTAAAATTTGTCTTTTGTCATGAATCCGGCCTCCCGTTTGTAATGTGAGCCTATCATATCACGCTTGCAAAAGGCACATGGCGATTTTGTGAATGATTGTCAACTTTTTGAATTAAAAAATTTTAATGTATCACAAAAAAGCGACAAAAAACAAAAATCCCCGAACCGGGCGGCAAGCGCAGACCCGATCCGGGGATTCCTGTTTCCTATCTTGTTTTCTACTTCATCTGCACGCCGTCGATCGCTTTGCCGAGGATACCGGCATAGCCGTCGGCGCCGCCCTTATAGGCCGAGCCGAAGCGCACCCAGCTGAGCCAGCCGCCGTCCTTGAGATGCACGCGGCAGTCGACATAGCCCTGCGGCGTGCGGATCTGGATGCCGTCGATATCCTGCCCGTAGAGGCCCGCGTAGCCGTCTGCGCCGGTACCGCTGTTTTTGATTTCCGGCAGCCATCCGCTTTTGGGTGTGTGCACGCGGTAGTAAACATCGCAGTTTTTGGCATTGATTTGGATGCCCTGTACCGCGGAGCCGTAAATCCCCGCATATCCGTCCGGGCCGTCGCCGGCGTTGACGACCTTTGGCTGCCACGTTTTTTGCGTGTAGGCGCAGTAGGTCAGATCGCCGGTAGAGCCCGCAGGCTCGTCCGTTTCTGCGCCCGGCAGGTCGGCATTGAGGTACGGCTCCGGGTTCACGCGCGCGTCGGACTTGTCCCGCACCTCGAAGTGCAGATGCGCGCCGTAGGAGTTGCCGGTGTTGCCCATGTAGCCGAGCTTCTGGCCCTTCTTGACCGTCTGCCCGTTCTTCACGGAAATATAGTCCATGTGCGCGTACAGCGTGCACCAGCCGTTCGCGTGGCGCAGCTTCACAGCGTTGCCGTAGGAGCGGTTGCCGCTGCTGCCCGTGTCGTTCGGGACGCCGGACTGGCACCAGACGACCGTGCCCGCCGAATGCGCGGTGATTCCGTCGAGCTGGTTCGTCTTCTTTACGAGGTCGCACCCGCCGTGCCCCGCGTTGCCGTAGTGCTGCGTGATCTGGTTGCTGCCGGTCTGCAATACTCTGCTTGCCATGTTATTCCTCCTCCTCGACTTCCGGCAGGCCCGCGATGCTCGTGAGCATGCAGAGCACGCCGGCGAGGGCAGAGGCGCTCAGGACCATGAGCCAGTTGACGTCGCCGAGCACCGCGGAGGTGCCGATCGTCGCGGCGGCGGTCTGCGCCATCGTCCTGACCGCGCGGACGCCCGCGGCCTTGAGCCAGTTTTTCCAGTTTGTTTTCATAAAAGCCCTCCCTTTCATTTGTGCGCGGTCTGGTTGAGATACTTGTCGAGCTTGTCCTTCGCGGCGGGCACGGTGTGGTTCGCGCCGAGCTGGATCAGGCCGTCCAGGCAGGCCGAAACGCCGTAGCAGAGCAGCGTGTTCTCGTCCTTCAGGCGCTGGATCTCGCGGTCCTGCTCGTTCTGCTTGAGGACCCAGCGGTAGACCTTGAAAATCAGCGTGAAGATCGCCGTGGCCGCCGCGAGCACAGAACCCGCCATAATTATGGTATTCGCATGAATGTACAGTGGTGTCACCTCCCCGGCTTACGCCTCAATCTCCCACGCCGGGGGATAGTCCTCCGGGCTGTGGGCCGTGTCCTGCACGCACTTATAGAGCGTGTCGTTGTATACGGCATACTCCCCGGCATGGTACATGTCGTGCGCGCCCTGCACCGGCACAAAGGGCCGGGCTGTTTCGGGGGATTTTCCGTGCAAAGACCGCCAGAACGTATACCAAGCGCCGGAGCCGGGCTTGATGTCCGGATGCTCCGCGTTGTCATGCGCCTGATAGCACTCCCACGTCTGACCCGCGGCGTTGCGGACGTCGCCGACCACGTACTGCCCGGCCGCCCACGGCTCATATAAGCCCGATACCCGGATGCGCGCGTCGTCGTCCAAATCCGTCATCTGCGCGAGCAGCAGCCGCCCGACTGCCGCAGCAGACTGCGCCTCGGTCGGTATGTACTGTGCCGAAAGCGCCGCCTGCTCCGCAGCTGCCTGATCGGCGGCGAGCTTGTCCTCGTCGAGGAGGAGTTGGCCGTTTTCGAGCTTGTAGGCCGTGTGATTGTTTTCGAACTTCACAAGTTCGTCCCCGGAAAGATCGGGAACTTCAATGCCGTCATCAAGGCCCCCGATGGTTGCGTAGTTTTCTACATATCCGTCTTTGATTGACACGATCATGCTTAGCACCTCTTTTAATATCGTCCGTATATATTTCTGAGCGATCCACCGCTACCGGTATAATTGTAGCCTTCCAAAATCAAGTCATTTCCGCTTTTCCAAGCGTAAAATCTTTTATTTGAGCCGGTGCCCGAATCGTTGACGCCGAAAATTACGCTTTTTGAGGTGCCGAGATAGGAAACGGGAATTACAACTTGCTGCCTGAAATTGTATGATCCCTCCTGAAAAATAAAGATGAGCGTATTATATCCGGGGTTTGCGCATATCCCCGAAACCGTCAATTGGGAAGTAAGGTTATTTGTTCCGCTCCAAAGAGCGTACATCGGAGTCCCGGACATGCCTAAATTGGTTCTGGCGCCTTGAACAGTGGTCGCCCCCGTGCCGCCCTGCGAAATTGCCTGTGTGTGCGCTGCAGGCGCAAACGTGGATGGCTTGCCGGTTATACTGCTCCATGGCATAGCTTTGGTTGCTGATGCAAAATAAAAACTATACTCGGGACTGGTGCCAAAAGTGTATATGTTGCTACCGAGCTCTGTATACTGACCACTTGCATATTGTGGGAGCCCTTCGCTGCTTACGGC
>JAHZCM010000195.1 GCA_019422905.1 Oscillospiraceae bacterium | reverse complement strand
ACGGCGGGCTGATTCCCTCGAGGCTGCACAGGCTTTCGGAAGAGACGGTGGAGGAGCGGCTGATGCTGCTGAAAACGCTGCGGAAAAAGAACCCGCGTGTAAAGCTGTATGCCTTTCATTGCATCATGCGCTGCCCGTCCTATTCTTCGGACGATGAGGAGCCGGACTACTATGAGCAGTTCGGGCAGGAAATCCACAATATCGGCCGCCTGACGCATCTTGAGAAGCTTGGCATGGGCGATGCGGCGGCGCTTTCTGCGCTGAAAGAGAAAGTGGATCCCGCGGCGCTGGAGGATTATCTCAGCCGCCGGGCGTTTAACGGCCGGTTCAATATCCGCGCGCTGGACCTCGTGGAGGACGGTACGATTGATTTCCTGATCATCCCGCAGGACGATTCCGCAAAATACGGCTATACCGCGATGGATCAGAAAGCCGTGCGCGCCGTGCTGGATGAGAAAATCCTGAATGACCGCGTAATTCTGTATCCGGGTGCCGATGAGATCGGCATGGTCCTTGCAGCCCGTGCGGTCAACGCGCTTGAGGGCGATACGCCGCGCGTCTATCTCAAATACGCGTCTACGCTTGCGCCGCAGTTGATTCCGAGCTATGAGGACCGGAGCCTGAACGAGACGGTCAAATACCATGTGATGGCGGCGGGCTGTGTTGCGGTGCCGTCGCTCAGCGATGCGGATTTTGTCATGGGGATCACGGCTCCGGCGAATAAGATGCTGGAAGCGGCCCAGCAGCCCGCAGACAACATGGACTACGACGTAGAGCGCAATATGGCGGAGTTTTTGCATTTTGTCCGTGACTGCATCCGCCGGAATATCCCGGTTGTGCTTCTCGACAACGCTTACGCAAACGGCGGTGAGCTCCAGCTTCTGCGCATGCTGAACAAGCAGAACTGCCTGATGAAGCTAACGGGCTATGCGGGCTGGAACACTTCTGCAAATTCCATGGGAACCGTACTGGCGCAGGCTGTCAATCATCTGCATCAGGAGAATAGGGCCGCTGCGGATAATTTTCTCGTCGAGCGCTTTATCGAGGATTTCGGCTATGATTCCATGGTCCGCGCATATGTAACACAGAATGTTCTGCCGGCGTGGAATATGGATTATTTTTACTGCGCGGAGCAGCGCGGCAAAGCGGCACAGGCAATTTATGAGGAGCTGCAAAAATTCATTTGCAGGGAACTGACCTCGATTGCGGACCGTGTTACGCTGGAATCGGTCTATCTGCCGTGGAGCCGCATGTTTGAAATCGGCCTGACGGCCGTATACCAGGCAGACTGATGCAGGGAAAGGAAATGTGTGTCATGACAAATGCAGAAATTTTGAAAAAAATCCACCGGGGCGTAATTGTTTCGTGTCAGGCGCTGCCGGATGAGCCGCTGTACGGCTATCATTTTATGGGCAAGCTGGCCTTTGCAGCCAAAGAAGGCGGCGCAGTCGGCATCCGCGCCAACACGGTGTCCGACATCATCGACATCCGGAAGGAGGTCGATCTGCCCGTAATCGGCATCATTAAGAGCGTCTACGCGGACAGTGATGTGTTCATCACGCCGACGATGCAGGAGGTCGACGCGCTGGCGGAGACCGGCGTGGAGATTATCGCGCTCGACGCGACGGACCGCCCGCGCCCGAACGGCGGCGAGCTGGACGGCTTCTTCAAAGCTGTGCGCGAGAAATACCCGCATCAGCTCTTTATGGCGGACTGCTCCTGCTATGAGGATTGCAGGCATGCAGCGGAGCTCGGTTTTGATATCGTGGGCACCACGCTTTGCGGCTATACGGAAAAAACCCGCGGCACGGAGATTCCAAGCTACGAGCTGATCCGGCGCATCACAACGGAGCTTTCCGTTCCGGTTATCGCGGAGGGCGGCATCTGGGAGCGCGGGCAGTTGCAGAAGGTCTTTTCCTATCCGGTGCATGCGGCCGTGATCGGTACGGCGGTCACGCGTCCGCGCGACATTACGCGCCGCTTTGTTGAGGCCATCTCATGAGTGTGCTGCTTGGCATCGATATCGGCGGTACGGCGGCTAAAATCGGCCTTGTCGACGAGGCGGGCGGGATTCTGCTTTCGGAGACGCGCAGCGTGAATTTCGACGGCTACAAAACGCCGATTATGGACACGGTCACGGCCCTGGCGGCTGAAATTCTCGGAAAAAGCCCGGAAAAGCCGGTGGGCATCGGCGTTTCGGCGACCGGGCAGATTGATGTGCGCAGCGGCACGGTGATCGGCGTCGGCGCCAATTTGGGAAACTGGCTCGGAAGCGGCGTTGCGAAAATACTGGAGGATGCATTTCATCTTCCGATCACCGTCATCAACGATGCGAATGCGGCGGCACTGGGGGAGCAATGCTATGGGCGTGCCAGGGGCAGAGACAACGCCTTGATCGTTACGATCGGCACCGGCGTCGGCGGCGGTATCATTGAGAACGGGCGGCTGATTCAGGGCAGGCGCGGCATCGGCGGCGAAATCGGGCATTATATCATTGATTTTGACGGCGAGCCCTGCCCCTGCGGCAACCGAGGCTGCTTTGAGCGCTATGGCTCGACCGGCGCGCTGGTGCGGCGGTTTACGGGCAGCCCTGCGCTGATGGCGGCGCTCCGTGTGCGGCCGGAGGCAGTCAACGGCAAGGTGATTTTCGAGCATCTCGGCGACCCGGCGGTCAAAGCGGCTGTCGATCACTGGATGGACTGCATTTCTTTTGGCATTGTCGGGCTGATTCACGTGTTCAACCCGGAAATTGTGCTGATTGGCGGCGGAATTTCCAGGGAGGAGATCCTTTTCATCCGGCCGCTGCGGGAAAAGATACTTTCCCGTGCAATGCCGCAGTTCGCCAAAGGACTTGCTGTGGAGGCGGCCGCGCTCGGCAATAATGCCGGTTTACTCGGCGCATGCGCTTATTTCCGAAAGGTATACGAAGCTCAGTGATTTTTCTTGACAAGTATCCCTTATATTGGTATACTAATAAGAGTATAGGGGAGTAGTTTGCTCTTGGAAGTGGTTTATGCCAACAGAC
>JAHZCM010000194.1 GCA_019422905.1 Oscillospiraceae bacterium | reverse complement strand
CTGACCGTTTTCGGCGGCAAGGTCAACGATGAGACGTATGCGTGCGCCACGGAATACTTCTTCTGGATTGCACTCGGCGTTCCCTTTTATATGTTCGGGCAGGCCATGAATCCGATTATCCGTTCGGACGGAAGCCCGAAATTCGCCATGTTCGCCACCGTTGCGGGCGCCGTCGCCAACATCATTCTGGACCCGATCTTTATTTTCCCAATGAAAATGGGTATGAAGGGCGCGGCCATTGCGACCGTCCTCGGCCAGGTTTTGACCGCGGCACTGTCTGTGTGGTACCTCTGCCACATGAAAGCCATCCGTCTCGGCAAGAGCAGCATCGGCTTCTGGGGCCGCTTGATGAAGAAGTTCCTGTCGCTCGGCTTTACGAGCTTTCTGGCGCAGATTTCCCTGGTCATTTCCATGGCGGCCGTACAGAATATGTGCACAAAGTACGGCGCGATGGACGAGATCTTCGGCCAGCCGGAATACGCTCAGATCCCTCTGGCGGTTCTCGGCATCGTCATGAAGTTCTTCCAGATTGCAATCTCCATCTCCATCGGCCTCGCAGCCGGCAGCATTCCGATCGTCGGCTACAACATCGGCGCAAAGCGAAAGGACCGCGCAAAAACGCTTTTCACGTACCTGCTGATCGCCGAAGCCGCCATCGGCGCCGTTGCTCTGCTGATCGTCGAATTTCTGCCGAAGCAGCTGATCGGCATTTTCGGCGCCGGAAACGAGAGCGTCTACTACACCGAATTTGCGGTAAAGAGCTTCCGCATTTACCTGGGCATGATGATCCTTGCCATGGTCAACAAGGGCACCTTCATCTACCTGCAGGCGCTCGGCAAGGCGGTGCTCTCCACCATCATCTCCCTGACGCGTGAGATCATCTTCGGCGTGGCCCTTCCGATCATCCTGCCCATCTTCTTCGGACTGAACGGCCTGCTCTATTCCTTCCCCGCCGCCGATATCCTGACCTTTATCATCGCGCTGATTATCATCTGCAAAACCTATAAGGAGCTGAGCTCCGATCCGCAAAGCCAGCTCCAGGAAAGCGCAAGCTGAAGCGCCGCTCCCAACGCAAAAAATATGGGCCGTTTCCTTTTCTCCAAACAGAGATCGGAAACGGCCCTTTCTTTATGAGCATTGCGGCGGCATTCATCCGCCCTTTTCTTCCGCCGGTATTTGCTTTCGGTCATTGTAAAAGAACAGCACCACGGACACGCCGCAGATGACGATATAGCCCGCCACGCTCAGCAGATCGGGAATCTGGTCGAACAGAAAAAAGCCGAGCAGTGCGGAAAAAATCACCTGCGTATAGTCGTAGACGGAGATTTCGCGCGCCGGCGCATGCGTATACGCCGCCGTCACGGAGAACTGCCCGCCCGCCGCCGACAACCCGGCGAGCAGCAGCATGCCGACCTGAAAGAGCGACATGGGATGGTAATCAAACAGGAGGAACGGCAGGCTGACAAGGCAGGAGAATCCGGAAAAGAAGAACACGATAAAGGCGCTTCGTTCGCCGCGCTGGCCCAATACCCGGACCGCCGTGTAAGCCGCGCCGGCCGCCATGCCACCCACTGCGCCGATGACGGCGGGGAGCCAGTCCGCGCCGCCGAAGCCGCCGGGCTTAATGATGAGTAATGCGCCCAGAAAAGCGATCACAACGCCGGCGATCTGCACGGGCTTTACCTTCTCGCGCAGCGCAAAATAGGAAAAGAGAATCGCGAAAAACGGAGAGAGCTTATTGAGCATCGAAGCGTCTGAAAGCAGAAGGTGGTCAATCGCGTAATAATTGCCCAAAACGCCGATCGTTCCAAAAACGGCCCGCGCAAGATACACCGGCAGCAGCCTGCGGTTCCACTTGAATTTTTCTTCGGAGCGCAGCAGCAAAGCAAGCGCGAAGAGCAGGGCAATCAGATTGCGGAAAAAGCTCTTCTGCATGGAGGGCAGATCACCCGCAAGGCGCACAAAGCATCCCTGCATGGCAAAGCAGAACGCCGCGCTCAAAATACAAAGAATTCCCTTTATCTTTCCGTTTATCCGCATTTTCATTTCCTTTCTCTCAATCGATCTGCCTGTCCAGCATGAGCAGCGCCTGCGCATAGATCTCGATGGCCTTTTCGAGCACCTCAAGCTCAATCGCCTCATCCGGCTGGTGGCACGCGCCTCTCCCGCGCCCGCCCTCCTCGCCGGTTCGGGGCAGTCCGGGGCCAAACGGCACGGCATTCGGCATTTTGCGCGCATAGGTTCCCCCGCCCATGATGTAGAGCGAGAATTCGCGCGCCCAGACGCGCTCGCTGATCGCCTTCATTTCCTGAATCACCGGCAGGTTTGGATCGATGTAATAGCCTGCACTGTCCGACCATTTATCGATCGTGAAGCCGTATGCCCGCAGCCGCCGCTCCGCCGCTTTTCGGGCGTCCAGCGTATCCAGACCGGCCGGATACCGGATATCAAACACCATGGTAAAGCGGCCGTTTTCAAGCCTTGTGATGCCGGAAGCCATGGTGAGCCTGCCGAACTCCGGCGTCTCAAAGGCGACGCCCAGCCCGGCGCCGTAATAATCCTCCAGAAAAGCGGTCACACCCCGCATGGCTTCCGCCGCCGGTGCATCCAGCAGCTTCGACGCAACCAGCAGCCGCGCAAGGCGCTCCTGCGCGTGCACGGAGCCTTCGGGAAACGCGGCGTGCGCGGCCTTTCCCTGCACCAGAATTTTCGTCTGCCCGTTTTCTTCCGAGAGCGTGTACGGGATCGCGCTGTTTGGCAGGCCGCTCCGAACCTTTTCCTGCGGCAGCTTCAGGACCGCGCACGCCTCTCCCGGCACGCTGTTCGGCGCATTTCCGGCGGAGAACGCGAGGAGAACTTCGCTATTCAGCGTGCGGGACGCATGGATCACAATATGCCCTTTTTCGCCATGGCACACCGAGAGACGGGCATCCGGCACGATGGAGAACACCGGCTTGTTCTCCTCCCGCTCGAGATAATACGGAATATCCTCCATACCGGCCTCCTCATTGCAGCCGAAAAACATGCAGATGCTGTGCTCAAAGGCATGGCCGCTCTCTTTTAAATAGCGCAGCGCATACAAAGCCGCCAGCGCCGGGCCCTTGTCGTCCATGGTG
>JAHZCM010000193.1 GCA_019422905.1 Oscillospiraceae bacterium | reverse complement strand
GGAACAAACCGCTACAGCCAACTGATGGAAAAGCTCTCGGCGGGCTCTTCCGGCCTACTGGCGGGCGATTCGCACATCCTGATCGACCTCTCCTCCTGGTACAAATCGTCGCTGGCGCCGAAGATTGAGCTGCTGCACGGCGCGATTGACCGCGGAGAGCTTGTGCGTTTCCGCTATTTTGCGCCCGGCGGTGAAAGCGTGCGGGAGATCGAGCCGTATGACCTCGTGTTTCAGTGGGCGAACTGGTACGTCTGGGGATGGTGTGCGGAGCGGGCGGATTACCGCCTGTTTAAGCTGCAGCGCATGGACGGGCTGGAAAGCACGGGCATACGCTTTGAAAAACGGGCCGCGCCGCTGCCGGACCTTTCCGCAGAACGCATTTTTTCGGAGGAATATGCGGTGCGCGCGCTGGTTTCCCCGGAATACAAATGGCGGCTTGTGGAAGAATATGGGCCGGGCTGCTTTGCGGAGCAGCCGGACGGCCGCCTGCTGTTTGAGCGGGGATTTTCGAGCCGCGGAAATCTGATGAGCTGGGTCTTGTCTTTTGGCGGCGGCATGGAGCTGCTGGAGCCGGCGACTGTACGGGATGAGCTTGCCGCGCTTGGCAGGATACTTTGCGCGCGGTATGGGAAACAGGACATATAGATGTCCTGTTTCCCGGCGTATACTGTACACAACGCGGCAGGATGAGAAAACAAGCGCAGCCTGCCTGTGAATCGAAAGGCGCAATGCCGCAAGGAAAGGTTTGTAGCTGTGATGGAAAAACTCGATTTTAAAAAGGCCGATAAAACGCTGTACGCACCGGGTATAAAGCCGGAGCTGGTCGATGTGCCGGAGATGCTGTTCATACAGGTAGCGGGCACGGGAAACCCGAATACCAGCCCTGCCTATAAAAGCGCGCTGGAAATTCTGTACGGCCTGTCCTATACCATTAAAATGAGCAAGATGGACGGCAGCCAGCCGGCAGGGTATTTCGAATACGTGGTGCCGCCGCTGGAAGGCCTGTGGTGGACGCCGGACGGCGGCGCGGTGGATTACACGCGCAAGGAAGAATTCTGCTGGATTTCCATGATCCGCCAGCCGGATTTTGTGACGGAGTCCGTGCTTGAGCGGGCAAAGGAAAAGCTCGGCCGGAAGAAGCCGGAGCTCGATTTTTCCGGGACGCGCCTTGTCCGCTGGACGGAGGGGTTCTGCGCGCAGGTGATGCACCGCGGCCCCTATGACGACGAGCCGGCTACATTGGAGCGTCTGGAGGCGTTTGTTGCGGCGAGCGGATGTGTACCGGATTACACCGCGATGCGCCGTCACCATGAAATCTATCTCGGCGATCCGCGCAAAACCGCGCCGGAAAAGCTGAAAACCGTTCTGCGCATACCAGTTGCCCGGCTGAACGAATAAAAACAAAAAAGCCCGAAGCCAAGCGTGCAATTGGCTTCGGGCTGAATTTTTTCTGAGCGGTTAGGCGAGATTGAGCTTCTTTTCGAGAAAATAGCGGCAGAGGAAGAAATACATAACCGCCAAACCGGCCTGCACGAGCAGCGCAAGCGTCATGGAAAGCAGGAAGGAATCGAAGAAAGCGGAAATTACCGAGCTTTGGGACGACGCAAATGTGAACAAGGCCGGTAAAGTGATCATCTGCGACAGAATGCTTGCGGCGATGCCCATCCCGATATAAATGCCGATTGCGCTGAGCAGCTTGTGGCGGTTGGAAAGCTGTCCGATGCTGATCGCGCAATAGGCCTGCAAAACACCGCAGGCGGCCTGCACGGGAACGGTCAGAATGCCCTCCATCAAATAGATGGGGAACTGCGGCGTATCCCGAAACAGGGAGAAAAGCTCTTCGGGAAGCTGACGAAGCACGGAAAGAGTCTCCGGCGGATCAATCGTCAGAAAGAACAGAAAACCGAGCAGAGCGGCAAAAATGGCGGTTGCAATCTGCCAGATCACGCTGACGAACAGCTTGGAGAGAATGACCTGCCCGGCCTTGACCGGCAGCGTGAAGGTGAGGTAGCCCTCATCCGTGACGGTATTTCGGTAGAATCGGAGCGCCGCGAAAACCATGGGGCATGCAAAAAGTGCAAAAAGCGCCAGGACAACCAGAAGGGTGAGCAAAAACATGGACATTTCAGAAATCTGTCTTGCCGTTTCCAGGGGCGTATTCTCCAGAAGCGTGACGCCGAGAATGGAGATGCGCTCGATGACGAGCAGCGCGGCAAAAATACAGTAAGCGGGCAGAAACAGCCGCGCCGATGCCCGAAATTCGTATTTCATCAATTTTACCAGCATCGGAACACCTCCCGGAACAGCTCGTCCACGCTTTTTCCGTAATTCTTGTGAACATCTGCCACGCTGGAAGCCAGTGCGATCTGTCCGTTCTGAATAAAGACAACATCATCGAGAATCTGCTCGATCTCCCAGATCAAATGGGTGGAGAGCAGGATGGTTGCGCCGCGCTCGTAATTGCTGAGAATCGTGTTCAGTATGTAATCCCGCGCGGCGGGGTCAACGCCGCCGATCGGCTCGTCCAGAAGATACAGGCGCGCCGAACGGCTCATCACGAGAATCAGCTGAACCTTTTCGCGCGTGCCCTTGCTCATGGAATTGAGCGTCTTTTTCGGGTCGATTTGAAGGCTGCGCAGCATTTCATAGGCGCGTGCGGGACGGAAGTCCTCGTAAAAGTCCGCGAAATAATCGATCGCATCCGTGACCTTCATCCAACTGCTCAGATAGGTGCGCTCCGGAAGATAGGAAACGATGCGCTTCGTCTCCGGTCCGGGCAGCATGCCGTTGATCCGAACCTCGCCGGCAGTCGGGGTCAAAAGGCCGTTTGCGAGCTTAATCAGCGTGCTTTTGCCGGAGCCGTTCGGGCCCAGCAGACCGACAATACGTCCGGGCATAATCGTGAGGCTCAGACTGTTCAATGCCGGAAAGGCGCCGTACAGCTTCGTAAGCTGATTGCATTGAAAGATTGGTGTCATACAGTAAAACTCCTTTTCCAAGTCCGTATTTATAAATTAACCATAATATAGAGCCGGGAAAATGTCAATGTTTCAGGCGTTTTTTAAAGGAAATGTAAGTTTTCCCCATAAGGAGAAACGGCCGGCTGTGCGTTGAACCGCACCGAATGTGCGGACGGCACAAAAGAGACTTCATGCAAA
>JAHZCM010000192.1 GCA_019422905.1 Oscillospiraceae bacterium | reverse complement strand
AAATTTATTGTACCATAGCCGCAGGCACAGCGCAACCATATCCACCGCAGAAAGTCCCCTTTGCCGCCCGGCTTGCCCGCATGGCCGGCCTTTGAAGCCCTTTTAATAGACCAATGCAGTAAAAGAGAACGTGACCAGCTTACAGCTCCCGCTCTCGCAATTGTAGACCTCTGTCACCGCAAAGTGATGGGTCGTTTCTTTCCCGCCAAGCAGCAGGCTGTAATTGCAGTCTGTAATCACCACAGCCGTGCTTCCGAACAGATCCGCATTCTGGGTATTGATGACAAGCTCCGTGGGCTGAAATGCACCGCTGGTGTAAAATTCTATTTCTTTATCCAGCTTACAGGTGATCCCAATATGCACAAAGCTGCAATTTGCATCTGCAATTTCCCGCATTCCAGCTTCATCGGCATGCTCCATGGCAGTCCAGAATCTGCGGGATGTCTCTAAAACTTTTTCTTTCATACCTGTTGCCCCTTTCCGTAGCACATAGATAGACTTATCGAACCAAACCCGCCAGCATTTCCACCGACGCCGGATCGCGGTGATTGAAGAAAGAGCTTTGCTGCAAATCCATGGCGGCGATCTTTGCCATATCCGCCTCGGACAGCGCAAAGTCAAAAATATTGATATTTTCCAGCATGCGCTCCTTGCGGACCGTCTTAGCCAGCGGTACGATGCCGCGCTGCACGAGCCAGCGCAGAATCACCTGGCCAATCGATTTGCCGTACTGCCCGCCGATTTCCTTCAAAACCGGATTCGTGAAAATATCGTTTTTGCCCTCGGCAAACGGCGCCCACGCCTCCATAACCACGCCGTATTTGTCATGGACGGCTTTATCCTCCACACGCTGATGGAACGGATTGACCTCGATCTGATTGACGGCGGGCCTGATCTCGTTGAACAGCGCAAAATCCACAAGACGGTCCGGATAGAAGTTGCTGACGCCGATCGCGCGCAGCTTTCCGGCGCGATACAGCTCCTCCATGGCGCGGTAGGTGCCGTAGACGTCGCTCAGCGGCTGGTGAATCAGAAGCAGGTCGAGATAATCCACCCGCAGCTTGCGCAGGGATTCTTCAATAGACGCCTTGGCCTTTTCATAGCCGGCGTTGGAGATCCAAATCTTCGTCGTGATGAACAGCTCCTCGCGCGCAACCGGGGACTGCGCGATCGCTTCGCCGACTGCCTCCTCGTTTCCATAGGACTGCGCCGTGTCGATCAGGCGGTAGCCGGCGTCAATCGCATCCAGCACCACGCGCGTGCATTCTGCCGCGTCGCGCACCTGAAAGACGCCGAAACCGGCGGCCGGCATCTCAACACCGTTATTGAGCTTAATGGTTTCCATAACAAATACCTCCCAAAATAATCTTAGATTTTCTCGTTAATGCTCTCGTTTTTGCAAAATTGCACAAGCTTGCACAAAACAGGATGCAGGCAGAAACGGCATCCCGTGCAGGCTCCGGCGAAAGTTGAAAGTCCAGCAGCCAGCGGGCTTTTGTCCATCCAAATTTTCATCCGGTGGGAATATACGCTTTTATTGCCCGTGAATGCTCTTACTTCCCGCGGATTATTTGGATTACGCTGGAGGAATCCTTGCTGCCATAACCGGCGAGCTGCGCCGCCCGGTAGAATTGAATGCCGGTATTGAGCGTGAAATTCGGGATTCTGGAATCCTGACAGAGCTGCCGGGCAAGCTCCAAATCCTTTAAAACAAGGTCTACGGTGAAGCCCGGCGCAAGATCGCCGGTTTTCACCTTCTGCATCTTGGCATTCAGAATCATATTATTGCCGGAGCTGCTGGTGACGACCTCATAAAAGGTATCGACCGGAATACCGAGATGATCGGCCATCAAAAGCGCTTCGCCGTTGATGACCTGCGCGGTGAAAGCCATATAGTTGTTGATGACCTTGACAGCGGAGCCGCCGCCGCGTTTGCCGGTATAGTGGAATTTGTTGCCGACAGCCTCCAGATACGGCAGCAAGCCCAGATCTGCAATTTCCGCTTCCGATGCGCCAATCATCAGCGAAAGCGCGCCCTTGGCTGCGCCCGCGCCGCCGCCGCTGACCGGAACATCGATATACACGACGTTCTTTTCCCGCGCCAGGCGGTCCATTTCCATACTGGTTGAGGGTGCGACCGTGCTGAAATCCACGAAAATCTGGCCGGGGCGGCTATTCTCGAACAGGCCGTTCTCTCCGGCCGCAATCGCCGTAACCTCTTTCGGACCGGGCAGGCAGAGGAATACAACATCCGAAAGCTGCGCCAGCTCTGCGGGGCTGGCTGCAATCCTTGCCCCGCGCGCTTCCAGCTCCCTGCATTTCGTCTGGCTCCGGTTGAATACGGTCAGGTTGCCGAATTTCGTCAGCATGTTATCCGCCATCGGCCCGCCCATATTGCCGAGACCGATAAAGCCCAATCTCATTTCCATTTTTAAATCCTCCGTATACAATCAGTCCGTCAGCGTGATGTTCAGATACCTTTTTTCCTGCTCTTCCAGCGTTACATTGTAGTAGCGCACGCCCTGGTCCAGCTTTTGGATTTCCTGCATCTCGGCATCGGTCAGTTCAAAGTCAAAGATATCGAGATTCTCGCGCAAATGCTGCGGATTCTTCGACTTCGGCAGCGGGATCTGCCCCATCTGCATGTGCCAGCGCAGGATGATCTGCGTGTTTGTTTTGCCGTATTTCCGGCCGAGCGCCGTGAAAACCTCTTCATTCAGGAGCTTCGGGTCACCGTGGCCGAGCGGGAACCAGCATTCCAGCTTCGTGCCGTAAGCGGCTACACGCTCCTTTAGCGCGCTCTGTGTGTAATACGGGTGGCACTCCACCTGCAGAACCGCCGGATAAATCTTTGCAGCCTGCAAAATTTCTTCCAACCGCCCGGATTCAAAATTGCTCAGGCCGATACTCCGCACCTTGCCGGTTTCTACAGCCTTTTCCAACGCTTTCCATGCGCCGAGATAGTCGCCGACCTGCTGATGCAGCAGTATGAGGTCGATGTATTCGAGGCCGAGACGCTCAAGCATGCTGTCGATCGCCGCTCCCGTAATTTCCTCGCCGTACTCGTTCGGCCACAGCTTGCTCGTGACCCAGATTTCCCCGCGCGGACTACCGCTTTCCCGCACGGCCTGCCCGACGCCGCGTTCGTTGTAGTAATGGTGCGCCGTATCGATATGGCGGTAGCCGAT
>JAHZCM010000191.1 GCA_019422905.1 Oscillospiraceae bacterium | reverse complement strand
GTTTGCGCGGTTCCATACAGTAGACGGCTTCTCCTACAGCGATGTGCTTCTCTGTTATGCCATTGTGCTGCTGTCGTTTACGCTTGCCGAGTGCCTCGCCCGGGGCTTCGACACGTTTGGGAGCATCATTGGCAACGGTGAATTCGACCGCATTATGGTCCGTCCGCGCAATGAAATTCTGCAGGTGCTCGGCAGCCGGATCGAGTTTACGCGCATCGGGCGCGCGGCCGTCGCCGTATGCCTGTTGATCTATGCCATCCGGAACTGTGCAATCGCATGGAATGCCGCGCGTGTCTGTACGCTGATCTTCATGACGATCGGCGGCGCCGCCGTCTTTTCGGGTATTTTCCTCGTTTACGCCGCCCTGTGCTTTTTCACCCTGGAGGGGCTTGAGTTCATAAACGTCTTTACAGACGGCATGAAGGAGCACGGGCGCTACCCGCTTTCCATTTATGGCAAGCGCGTGCTGCAATTCTGCACATTTGTTGTTCCCTATGCCCTTGTGCAGTATTACCCGCTGATGTACCTGCTCGGGCGCGGCGGCGGACCGCTCGCCATGCTGCTTCCCATCCTCGCCACTCTGTTTCTCATTCCCTGCTGGCTGCTCTGGCACTTCGGCGTCCGCCATTATAAATCCACCGGCTCTTAAAGCATACAAAAGGTCTGTACCGTATTTCACGGCACAGACCTTTCGTTGTGTCACCTTAAGCATGACAAAACCCGCGGTTCTACCGAGGAGAATAAAAAAGCCCATGGAAATAATGGATAGAAAACAATAGATAAGATGGAAAACAGCAGCAAGTAAAAAACAGATCGATTCGCCTGAGAACGCAATTTTCCAGGAGGAAATACGTGAAAACCGGAGGATTTTAAAAAATCATAAAATCGCCGAATATGGATATGGACTGGTTTACCGGTTACTGAACGGGCGATACGATGATATTTTTCAGCACCCCTTTCCGGGGCCGGCAAGTACGGGCCCGGAAAGGGGTGCTAGCAAGCCACCGTTTACCAGTGGTTTTATTATACAGACGGAATTGCCTGTTTTTGAAGCTGCTTTCTGAACAGCAGTTTGAACACCTTGCGCACGAGCGGCTGGATGAAGAAAAGCTGGGTGAAATATGCAAACGGGAGGTTGAAGCAGACGAGCTTCAGCCAGTTCGCGAGCAGCGTCAGCATATTAAAGCCCGCATAGTACGGATAGTAGAGGAACGCCGCGATCAGGCTCATCGCCGGGCACATCAGGCCGACGGTCGCGCAGATGATCGCCGTTTCAAACAGGACCGGGTGCGTGGTGCGCGGATCAAATACGCGCGCGGCAAGCCGGAAAGAGCAGGGGCTTCCCATCACGATTTCCAGAAGGTACGCGAGGCAGAATTCCGTGAGCACCACTGCCCAAATCGGCACCATCCGCCCGCACATATACACGCCGCCCTGTGTGTGGATCGCGCCGAGCACACTGTCTTCGCCGGTAACCGCCATCAGCGTGGAGCCGTTCACCACATACAGGCTGAAAAACACATAGGCGTGCACAGTGACGATTACCGTGAGCAGCGCAAAGATTTTGCGTTGAAATGAACTTTGAGGCATAAGCAAAAACTCCTTTTGCGCATAAAAAACACACGCAATACCGGCCGTTCCAATACGGTATAAGCTTACAAGTCCCGTGATCAGATTTACGTGCCAAGCACTACGTGTGTCGTTCATGCATATTCTTTTTTGCCTGATTATTTTAGCACAGCGCGTTGAAAAAAGTCAAGTCCTGCGGCAGCGCGCATTTAAAGTCTCCGTCCTGCCGGCACACCGCGGGCAGCCCGCGCAGTCCCCACAGCAGCCGCCCGTTTTATGCCGGCGGATCGCCCGCACGGCAAAGCACACGGCTACCGTCAGCAGCAAAAGGACAATGCCCGTACCGAGGTTCATCACGCCACCCCCAGCAGCATCCCGCAGAGACGCACAATACCCGCTGCGACCCATGCGACGGCGCACTGCCCGAAAACAACGCCGGCCGCCCATTTGCCGCCAAGCTCCCGCTTCACAGAGGCCACCGCCGCAATGCACGGCGTATACAGCAGGCAAAAGACGAGCAGGCTCATTGCCGAAAGCGGGGTGAGCAGCGCCGTCAGCGCCTGTGTGGAGCCAAAGAGTACCGACAGCGTGGACACAACGCTTTCCTTTGCCATGAAGCCGGAGATCAGCGCTGTGGAAATCCGCCAGTCCCCAAAGCCCAGCGGCTCAAATATCGGTGCAATCCAGCCGGCCGCCATCGCCAGAACGCTGTCCTTGGAATCGGATACGATGTTGAGGCGCAGGTCAAAGGTCTGCAGGAACCAGATCACGATTGTCGCAATAAAAATCACGGTAAACGCGCGCTGCAGGAAATCCTTCGCCTTCTCCCACAGCAGCTGCCCCACGTTCCGCGCGCCGGGCATCCGGTAGTTCGGCAGCTCCATCACAAACGGAACCGCTTCGCCCTTGAACATCGTGCCGCGCAGCAGAAACGCCACCAGAATGCCGACAACAATGCCGATAAAATACAGGCCGATCATGACCAGCGCCCCATGCCGCGGGAAAAACGCCTCGGCGAAAAAGCCGTAAATCGGCAGCTTCGCCGAACAGCTCATAAACGGTGTGAGCAGAATGGTCATTTTGCGGTCGCGCTCCGATGGCAGCGTGCGGCTCGCCATAACGCCGGGCACCGTACAGCCGAAGCCGATGAGCATCGGCACGACGCTGCGCCCGGAAAGCCCGATTTTGCGCAGCAGCTTATCCATTACAAACGCCACGCGCGCCATATAGCCGCTGTCCTCCAGCATGGAAAGGAAGAAAAACAGCGTGACGATAATCGGCAAAAAGCTCAGTACGCTGCCAACGCCGTTAAAAATGCCGTCGATGACCAGCGAGTGCAATACCGGGCTGACGTTCGCCGCCGTCATCGCGCTGTCCGTGAGGTCGGTCAGCCAGCCGATGCCCATATCCAAAATGTCCGCGAGAAACGCGCCGATGACGTTGAACGTCAGCCAAAAGACCAACGCCATGATCGCGATAAACGAGGGAATCGCCGTGTATTTTCCCGTCAGAATCCGGTCGATCCGCACACTGCGGGCGTGTTCCCGGCTTTCCTTCGGCTTAACAACCGTCTTTGCGCAAACCCTTTCGATGAAGGAAAAACGCATGTCGGCAATCGCGGCGGCACGATCCAGTCCCCGCTCCC
>JAHZCM010000019.1:18543-24230 GCA_019422905.1 Oscillospiraceae bacterium | reverse complement strand
CGGTATAAACCTTCGCGCCCTCCGCGCCGAAATCCGCGCAGGCTTTCTGCGCGCGCTCTTCGATGATGTCGCAGAATGCGACCAGCTCGACGTCCGACTGCTTGCTGAGCGAGGGCATATGCTTGCTGTTCGCGATGCCGCCGCAGCCCACGATACCAATTCTAAACTTTTTCTCCATAAAAGTACACTCCTTTGCGTTATTTCTTCTGATATACCTTACAATTTGAGTAAAAACTCCGCGTCCTCCCGGATGCAGGTGAAAATGTCCCCGCAGTAATCATGCTCTCTTTCCACAATATACGCTTTCGCGCCCTGCGCGTCCGCCACGTCCCGGACGCGCTTCCAATCGATCATGCCCTTTCCGAGCACCGTATTCCACGTGCGCTCGGCACGCAGCTTGAGCACCGCCGTCACAAAATCCTCCTTCTTCCCGTCGGCGTTTTTGAAGCCCTCCTTGGGATTGTGCATCTTTGAGGGGCCGAGCTGATCCGTCGTCGTTTCCTTCACGTGGATCAGCTTAAAGCGCCCGCTGTACCGGTTCATGTAGGCCTCCCAGTCGATACCGGCCGTAACCGTCCAGCCCACGTCCATCTGGAAGAATACCTTGTCCGGGTCCGTGTTTTCAATCAGGATGTCCAAGAGATGCTTCCCGTTTTCCGCCAAGCTGAACTCGCCGCGGTGATTGTGGTAGCCGAGCTGAATCCCGCGCGCCCTGCACAGCGCGCCGGCCTCGTTCAGCTGCCGCGCCACCTCGAGCGCGCTCGCGCCGTCATAGCAGTAAGCCCCGGCGATGATGATATACGGCATTTCGAGTTTTTCCGCAATTTTCAGCGTCTCCGGCAGCTCCTCCAGCCGGATATGCGTAGACAGCGGGATCAGCCCCAGCGCCCGCAGCTTTTCACGCAGCTCCGGTATCGGCATGCCGCCGTAATTGGACTGCGCAAATTCAACGCCGCGGTAGCCCGCCCGCGCGGCATATTCCAGCGCACCCGAAAAGTCCTTGTCGATATCCCCAAACAGGGAATACAACTGTAAATAAACCTCTTTCAAAGTCCTCTCATTCCTTTCTATCAGCCTTTTTTTCTCAGCCCTTTCGCTCAGCCCTTTACGGCGCCGATGGCAATGCCTTTTACAAAGTTATTCTGCACAAACGGATAGATGATCAGGATCGGCAGGATGCCGACCACTGCAATCGCCATGCGCACCGTCATACCCGGGATGTTGCTGATATAGTCCGCCGCGCCGCTGATTGCTGTATTGGACTGTAAAAACTGGATGTCGGACATCATGCGGTTCAAAAGCTGCTGGATGCTGAAAAGCTCCGAATCCGTTATGTAAATCATGCCGTTGTACCAGTCGTTCCAATAGGCGATTCCGGAGAACAGGCACACCGTCGCGATGATCGGCTTGCCCATCGGCAGAATGATCTTCAGGAAAATCTTCATTTCCGACGCGCCGTCGATCTGCGCGGATTCTATGATTGCTTTCGGGATGCTGCTCTGGAAAAACGTCTTCATGATCATCACATAATAGGCGTTCAGCAAAAGCAGCGGCACAATCAGTCCGGCAAGCGTATTCTTGATGCCGAAATAGGTGGTGTACATCAGGTAGGTCGGCACAAGGCCGCCGCTGAACAGCATCGTGAAAAAGACGATGAAGGTAATGACGCGCCGGCCCGGCAGGTCCGCTCTGGAAAGCGGGTAAGAAATCAGCGTCGTCAGAATCAGGTTCCCGCAGGTGCCGATCAGCGTGACCAGCACCGTAATCCCGTAGGCACGGAAAATCTGGTCGCTGCGCTTCAACAGATACGCATATGCGTCCAGGCTCCACTTCTCCGGAAAAAGGGAATAGCCGTTCCGGATAATCGTATTGTTGTCCGTGAACGAAGAGATAATCAGAAGAACAAACGGCAGCAGACATGCAATGGAAGCCGCAATCATCAGAATATGGGAAACGGTCTGAAAAACCCTTTCCTCCTTTGTTTTCATAAGTTCCTCCCGCCTTTCTTCTAAAACAGCGCGTTTTCCGGATTGATTTTCCGAACGACCAGATTCGACAGCAGCACCAGAACGAAGCCCACCAGAGACTGGTAAAGCCCCGCCGCCGAGGACATGCCGATATCGCCAAGCTGCATCAGGCCGCGGTATACGTAGGTGCTGACGACATTCGTCGTGGAATACAGCGGGCCGGAATCCATGGGAACCTGATAAAACAGGCCGAAATCCGAATAGAAAATTTTGCCCACCGCGAGCAGAACCATGATCGTGATTTCCGGCTGAATCAGCGGGAGCACGATTTTCCGGATCTGCTGCATCTTTGTGGCGCCCTCCAGCGCCGCGCATTCCAGATACTCGCGGTCAATGCCGATGACCGCCGAATAATAGATGATGCTCAGGTATCCCACATTTTTCCACAGCTCCACAATCGTGAGAATAACCGGCCACTTTCCGGCATCCGTATACCACGAGACCTTTTCGATGTGCAGCAGCGGCAGAATCGTGTTGTTGAGAAAGCCCGTATCCGTGCTCAAAAACGCATTTGCGAGATAGCTGATGATCACCATGGAGATCAGGTACGGCAGCAGCGTGACGCTCTGGTAAAAGCGCTTGCTTTTCCTGGCTGTCAGCTCGCTGAGGATGATCGCCATCGCCACGGCAAAGGTTGTGTTCAGCACAATAAACGCGAGGTTATACAGCACGGTGTTGCGCGTAATCGTCCATGCGTCCTGCGTGGCGAACAGATACTTGAAATTGTCCAGCCCGGCCCAATCGCTTCCCCATATGCCCTTTTTGAAGTTGACATTTTTGAATGCGATGACGAGCCCGAACATCGGCAGATAATTGTTGATCAGTAAATACAGAAGCGGTAAAACCATCATGACATACAGAGGGATGAATTTTTTGATCTTCCCACGGCTCGTCCGCGTCCCCAATGTCCTCACCTTCTAACCTTATATTTTGAAAAGAGCCCCGCAAGGAGGCCCCTTTCATTCTGTTCTTAGCCGGCCGCTTTCCATGCGTCCAGCTGAGCCTGCTTCTCCGCAATGATCTTGTCGATGCCGGAAGCCTCCAGCTTTGCGACAAATTCCGGGATGACGGTTTCCGGATCGACCAGGCCGGACGTCAGAGATACGCCGTATTCGCTGACGACGTTGGCGCACGCCGCGGTTTCCGTCTTGACATTTGTGGAGTCATAGGAGAAGCCAAACGCCGCAGACTTTTTCGCGGATTTGTTGAACGCATCCGTATCCGCCCAGATCGTCTCGGAATCGCCGTTCCACACATAGGAAATGAACTGGTTGCCGAACATCCAGCCGTAATTCAGGTTGTAGCCGGAGGTTTCGCCCGTGACGCCCTCGGGATAATCGATCAGGCCGCTGTCGAGCACCTCGTAATGCTCGCCCTCAATGCCCCATGCCAGCGTGTTCATCACATCCGCGTCGGAGTACATCAGATTCAAAAGCTGCATGGCCTTCTGCGCATAATCGGTGTTTTCCGGAATCGTCCACTGGATCGACTGCACAACCGTCGTGTTTGTCGTCGCGGGGATAATGCCGATCTGCACCATTTCTTTTCCTATGCCCTTGCTCTCCTTAAAGGCATAGCCCGGCTTCAGGGTGCTGAGCGCGGCAAACGCCGTACCCGCTTTAAAGTAGGAGCGCGCGTTTTCGCCCGCCGTCACGACGTCCTCGGAAATGTAGCCCTTCAGGTACCAGTCGCGCATCCGCTTCGCCATTTCCATATATTCGTCGCTCGCGTAGTAGTTTACGACCTCAAGACCCTCGCCGTAGTTTAGCAGCGCGCCCAAACCATCTCCGAGCAAATCAAGGCCCGGAACAAGGTACTCGGCCGCATAAGTTGCTTCCGTTCCAATAAGCGGCGTAATTTCCGGCTCGTTCGCCTTAACGACGCCCAATGCCTTCTCCACATCGTCAAACGTCTTGATGGAATCCAGGTCTATATTGTTTTGGTCCGCAATTCCCTTATCAAACAGGAATCCATATTCCTTCGCAAGGTCACGGATCGTCGTCACCGCATACTGCCGCCCTGCAATCTTGCTCGCCTCCAGGAAATCACGCCCAACGGCCTCGATGATACCTTGTCCGTCGCTTTCCAGCAGATCCGTGATATCCATCAGATGTCCCTTCGCATACATGCTCTGGAACCACTCGTAGTACATGCACATCAGGTCGATCTGCTCGCCACTCGAAAGCATGAGGTTCGTCTGCTGCGGATAGTTCGCCATGTTCACCGTAAAGGGCTTGACGGTAACGCCGATTTTCTCCTTCGTCAGCCCGCTCAGCGATTCAAAGACCTTGTCCATATCCGCCAGCTCGGTGCTGCACCAGAAAGCCATAACGAGTTCGATGTCCTCCTGCTGCTCTTCCGGCGTGGATTCCTCCGTTTTGCTTTCGGAGCCAGAATCGCTGCTTCCCGTCTGCGCGCTGCTGCCGGATTCTCCGCCTCCGGAAGCACATGCACACAGGGAACACAGCATTGCAAGAATCAGCATCACCGCAAAAACCGTTTTTGGCCATCTTTTTGTTGCCTTCATGAATACTCCTCCTCTGTTTTGGAAGTAAATTTTGTATCCTCATTATAGGTCCGTCCGCCGTTTATCCTCTACTAAAATTGTGTTCCAAGTTATTGTTTTTGTGTCTTTTCTCCACAAAATACCAGAAAATATACCGTCAATTCAATTGACTTCCAAGTGCAACTGTGAAATAATGAAATCAGATTCAAGTGCGGCGTACAGGGGTATATGCCGCACAAGATGCAGGGAGGGTCATAACCATGAAAATCCGCCGGCTTTCCAACAGCCTGCAGTTGCGCATTCCGGCGCAGCTGATCGTTATGCTGCTGCCGCTTATGGTTCTGCTGGTCTTGTTCAATATTTACTCTACCCAGCTTGTGCAGGAGCAAACCGCCTCTCTGGTCAAAAATACGATCTCCCTTCTGGAAAGCCAGATATCCGCCACGCTCACGCAGATTGACAGAAGCCTTTTGAGCGTGGACCCCGGTTCCGTATCTCCGGGAAGCGATTCCCTGTCCAGCGCCGACGCACAGACCATCGCGCAGATGCGCGCGCGAAATTCCATCCGCTCCATCCTCGGCACCTACAATTTTCTGGACGGCGTATTCCTCTATTCCCCCGCGACCGGAAAAGTAACCTCTTATTCATCGGAATACGGTGATTTGTCCCAGAAGCGCGAGATTCTGGACGAAATTCACAGCCTCTCCGAACGGTTTTCAGACGGAGAGATTACCAACTGGATCGGCATCCAGCTTCAGGACAATTCCTATCTGGTCCGCATCCTGCGCCTTGGGGAATACCACATCGGCGTATGGATGCAGCCCAAAACGCTTTTCTCCCATATCTGGACCTCTGAAGTGCATGCGCTTGACCATATCGGCTTTGTGACCGAGGACGGTGAAACGCTTTTTACCGGCTTTCCCGATTTTTCCAGCCAGTTCAACGACACGCGCAGCGCATCCGACTTTGGCCGCTATTACGCCGAGGATACCGCCTACAACACGATTTCCATCCCGCTCAGCAACAGCTCGCTTTCCATCGTCGCCCTTGTGCAGACCTCCAGCATCCTGCGCGGACTGCCGGTGCTGCTGGACGCATTTCTGCTGACCACCGCCCTGCTGTTCCTGCTTACGCTGTTTCTCTCGTTCCGGATT
>JAHZCM010000019.1:17893-18533 GCA_019422905.1 Oscillospiraceae bacterium | reverse complement strand
ATTCAGGCGCGCATTGTCCGGCCCACCATGCAGATCGTAGGCGCCATGCAGAACCTCGGAAAAGGCGATTTCTCCGTCCGCATCCACGAAAAACACGTTTACGACGAATTTCAGCAGATCGGTATAACCTTCAACCAGATGGCCGCCGAAATCGGGAAGCTGAAAATCGCCGTATACGAGGGGAAGCTGCGCGAGCAGCGCACCGAGCTGCAGTTTTTGCAGCTCCAGCTCAAGCCGCACTTTTTTATCAACACCCTAAATGTTATTTACAGTCTGGCAGAGGTTTCCGACTTCGAGACAATCCAGAGCATGGTGCAGGCGCTGACCCGCTATTTTCGCTATGCGCTGAAAAAGCACGACCAAATCGTCTTGCTGCGGGATGAAATTCAGCACGTTCAAAACTACGTGGAGATTCAAAAAATGCGTTACCGGAACCGGCTGCAGGTACACATTGAAAGCGAGCCGTCACTCGATTATTGCCGGGTTCCGCTGTTTGTTCTGCAGACCTTCGTGGAGAATTCGATGAAATACGCGTTTCTCGGCGACCACGCCGTCCATGTGCAGATTTCCGTGCATGCCGGCGCGGACCCGGCCTTTCTGGACATTGATATTCAGGACAACGGCCCCGGATACCCGCCTG
>JAHZCM010000019.1:0-17883 GCA_019422905.1 Oscillospiraceae bacterium | reverse complement strand
ATGCTGGGAGAGAATACAGGTCAAGTGCAGGGAAGCGCACGGATCGGCATTGAGAACCTGCGCAGCCGGCTTGCTCTCCTGTTTCACGGAGAGGCTGCGCTCACACTTTCCAATCCACCCGCAGGCGGCGCGCACGCGCACATCCGCCTGCCCTACGCAACAGGAGGCAGCGATGTACCATCTTCTCTTGGTTGACGACGAGGATCTCACGGTCGAACGCCTGCGGGACGCGATCCCGTGGGACACGCTCGGCGTTGGCCGCGTTTTCACCGCATACAGCATGCGGCAGGCCCAGCGCGTCTTTCTGAAGGAACGCGTCGATATCATGATCTGCGATATTGAAATGCCCGCCGGCACCGGGCTCGATCTGCTGCAGTGGGTCCGCGACAACGGCTACGCCACCACGAATATATTCCTGACCGGCCACGCCAATTTCTCCTATGCAAAAACGGCCCTCTCCCTGCAAACGCTGGAATACATTTTAAAGCCCGTCGCCTTCGACGAGGTAAAGGCCGTCGTTTCCCGCGCCGTGCAGCAGCTCAACCGCACGCGCTTTGAAAAGGAGAAGAAACTGAGTATTTTCTTCCGGGAGATCATCAGCGGCGAAACGCTCTCCATCGGCGATTCGATCGCCCACGCCGCAGAGCGTCTCGGCCTGCATCTGCCGCCCGGTCTTTCCTTTACGCCGGTTCTGCTGGAAAACAAGGACAACTTTGAACTGCAAAATAAGGCGCTCCTCTGGGACACAAAGTCGGCTGTTCAGAATATCCTCGCCGACACAATCCCGGATCTGCTTCTTTCCCCGATTCTTTTTTCCAACTACATTCTCCTGCTTTTCAAGCAGACGGCAAGTGCCGACGCCATTTCTGCCGCCTGCCGGAAAGCTCTGGCCGCCATCGAAAGTTCCCTGTCCCTGTCCGTCATCTTTTGCATCGGCGGGCAGGCTTCTCCGCAGACGCTCCGCGCGGAAAATCAAAGGCTCCTGCAATACGGGGCAGAAATCGTCGCAGAGGGCGGCGTTTTTCCTTTCGTCAGCGCGGCGGCGGGCAGTTCGCCGGTACGGCATTGCCCGCCCGCGGATTTCTTGCTGTGTACCAGCTTACTGGAACAGGGAAACGCGGACGGCGCCACGGCGCACATCCGCGCCTGCTTTTACCGCCTGCCGGAAATCAACCGGTCTGTGCTGTGCGCCTTCTATGAGGACTACTGGAAAATGATCTGTTTCCTTTTGGAGCGGCATAATCTGAAGCTCAATCTCCTGAACGGCGCATATCCGGAAGCTGTAACGCATTCCGCCGCGCGGATGCTGGCGTGGGTCGAGCAGGTCAACCGGAAAGCGGCCGGGCTTTTTTCCGCCGACGCAAATGCCGGAAATGCGATCGAGCAGGCGAAAAAGTATATCGACACGCACGTGTATTCCGCGATCAGCCGCAATCAGGTGGCGGAAAGCGTGCATTTAAGCCCGGAATACCTGTCCCGGATGTTTAAAAAGGAGCTTGGCGTCTCCCTGATCGAATACATCACACAGACGAAGCTGAACACCGCCAAGGGACTGCTGGCGCACTCGGATCTGTCCATCAGCCAGATTTCGGACCGCCTCGGCTACGGCAACTTCGCTTACTTTTCGCAGCTTTTCCGCGTATCCTTCGGCGTTACCCCCTCCGAATTCCGCCGGAATGCCAAAGCCGGGCGCCCGGACGGAACGGCTGCGGCAAACGGCTGATTTCCCTGCAGGGCAAAGCGTCCCGGAGCCTGAGCTCCGGGACGCTTTCCGTTTTGCTTTATGTACTTGAATTACATCAGGCTTCTGTACAGCGCTGCGATCTCCTCGACGGAGGTGTCGCGCGGGTTGCCCGGGCGGCATGCGTCCGCGAAGGCGCTTTCTGCGAGGAACTGCACGTCCTCCTCCTTGAGGATGCCCTTGAGATCAGCCGGGATACCCACATCCGCGCTGAGCTGCTTGACCGCCGCGATCGTCGCATTCGCGGCTTCCTCAGCGCTCATTGCATCGATACCGGCAACGCCCATCGCCTTGCCGACCGCGCGGTAACGCTCGCCGGCAACGGAAGCGTTGTACGCAAGGCCTGTCGGCAGGATGATTGCGCAGGCAACGCCGTGCGGGGTGTCGTACAGCGCGGAAAGGCCGTGCGCCATCGAATGCACAATGCCGAGACCGACGTTCGAAAAGCCCATACCGGCAATATACTGGCCGAGCGCCATGCCCTCGCGGCCCTCGGGCGTGTTCTGCACCGCGCCGCGCAGATTTTCGGAAATCAGGCGGATCGCCTCAAGGTGGAACATATCGGAGATCGCGCACGCACCCTTCGTGATGTAGCCCTCGATCGCATGGGTCAGCGCATCCATACCGGTCGCGGCGGTGAGCCCCTTCGGCATCGAAGCCATCATATCCGGATCGACAACCGCGATCTCCGGGATGTCGTTGGTATCGACGCAGACGAACTTGCGCTTCTTCTCCACGTCGGTGATGACGTAGTTGATCGTAACCTCCGCCGCAGTACCCGCCGTTGTCGGGACGGCGATCGTAAAGACCGCGTGCTTCTTGGTCGGCGCAACGCCTTCGAGAGAGCGGACGTCGGCAAACTCCGGGTTCTCCGCGATGATGCCGATCGCCTTTGCGGTATCCATGGAGGAGCCGCCGCCGATTGTAACGATGCAGTCCGCGCCGGAGGCCTTAAACGCTTCCACACCGTGCTGTACGTTCTCGATCGTCGGGTTCGGCTTGATCTCGCTGTATACGGCATACGGGATGGCCGCCGCATCCAGAAGATCCGTGACCTTCTTCGTGACGCCGAATTTCAGAAGATCCGGGTCAGTGCAGACAAACGCCTTTTTATAGCCGCGCGCCTGAAGCTCTTCGGGAATCTTCTCAATGGCACCCTTGCCGTGATAGGAAATTGTGTTGAGTACAATTCTGTTTACCATGTGAAACATCCTCCAGTCTTTGATTTTGAGCTGTATATGTTCAGTATACACCTAAATTGTGAATATGTCACGAACTTTTCTGTCGCAATCGTAAATTTTTCTGGGATTTTTCAGTCCAAAAATTTCTCGTTCAGCTCGACGCCGAATTCCCTTGCAATTGCGCGCAGATTGTCGTCCGTGATCGTCTGGCGGATTTTCCCGCCGCCCGCCGACATGGCCAGCATATAAATCTGCGCCGCCTTCTCAATCGTGTGCATCAGGCCGAAGGTAATGTCGAAGTCCGGGCCGGAGACGAACAGACCGTGGTGCGCCCAGACCGCCGCGTCGTATTCCTTCATCAGCTCGCTCGTCGCCATCGCGATATCCGCGCCGCCCGGCACCATCCATTCCACCACGCCGACGCCGCCCGGGAACACGACGGGACACTCCGTCGCGCTCTGCCACAAGGCGCGGGTGAAGTCGCGCGCGGTCAGCGGCAGGATATAGGTCATCGCGATCAGATTCGGCGTGTGCGCGTGATAGATCACGCGGTATGTACCGTTCGTCGCGGCCTTGCGGACGCTGTGATTCATGAAATGGCTCGGGAACTCGCTCGTCGGGCGCGCGCCGTCCTCAAGGCCCCAGACGATGCGCCACGCATCGCCCGCCGCGTTGATCTCCACGATGCCGATATTGTGCGCGGGGTCCTCCTGCACGTTGCGCAGGAATTTTCCGCTGCCGGTCGTGATGAAATACTCGCCCGCGAGATTTTTCGCCGAAACGCCCATCCTGTTCCACTCGCGCGGCACCGTGAAGAACGGCCTGCACGCTCCCACCTCCTCTGCTTTCATGCGGTAGGTGAGGTTGCCGCCGTTGCGCTCGTGCCAGCCCTGCAGCCAGCCATCGTTGCACATCCGCATAAATCCGCGAACCGCGGAAATTTCTGTCATCATCGTTATCCATCTTCCTTTTCATTCAGGTTTCGCACACGCCTAACGGCGGCGGTTCCGCATACCGTGGAACACAGAGCATCGCGCACAGGGCACGGAAAAGCCACATCGCCCCGCGGACAGTCTTTCACGCCCATAAAGCAGGCCGCATTCCGCAGGGAAATGGGCGTTCCCTTCACCGCTTTGAGAGCACGTCCAGCTCGTAGTCCATCACAGTCCGGAGCCATTCCCCGTCGTCCGCAGGCACGTTCTGCCGGCGGCAGTATTCCTCCCAAACGGCGGAAAACGGCATCAGCTTGAGCTTTTCGGAGAGCACCAGCAGCTCCGTGAGCTTCGAGTTGTCCTGCAGGGCTTTCATGTACTGCGCCGGCTGGAGCAGCGCGAACAAAAGCGCCTTCTGCACATTGCGGAAGCCCGTCACCCACGCGGCGACGCGGTTGATCGACGCATCGAAATAATCGAGTGCGATCTTCACGCGGCCGTCGAGGCCGCCGCAGCGGACGATCTCCTTCGCGATTTCCTTCGTTTCGTCGTCGAAAAGCACCACATGGTCGCTGTCCCAGCGCACGCTGCGCGTGATGTGCAGCGCGATCTCCGGAAAGAACGTGAGAAGCGCCGGAATCTTGTCGGAAACCAGCTCCGTCGGGTGATAGTGGCCGTTATCCATCAAAGGAATGCACTTATCGCGGTTCATCGCGGCATAGCTCAGCGAAAACTCCGCGCTGCCCACTGTATACGCCTCTACACCGATGCCGAATACCTTCGACTCCACGCAGGGCTTAACAAGGTTAAAATCATACGGCTCGGAGAGGATTTCATCGATTGCCTCCCTGTAGAGCACGCGCGGCCCCATGCGGTCGGCAGGAATATCCTTAAAGCCGTCGCCCGTCCAGATATTCATGATGCACGGCTGCCCCAGCTCCTCGGCGAGGTACTGCGAAATACGGATGCACGCCTTGCCGTGGTTGATCCAGAATCTCCGCGTTTCCGGGTTCGGGCTTGCAAGCGTCAGCGGGTCGCACTTCGGGTGCGAGAAAAAGGTGGGGTTGAAATCGCAGCCCAAGCCGCGCGCCTTGCAGTAATCCACCCATTTTTTGAAGTGCTTCGGCTCGAGCTTGTCGCGGTCCACCCAGCCGCCGTTTTCCGCATCGAAAATCGCATAGCTCGCGTGCAGATTGATCTTCTTCGTGCCGGGGCAAAGCGCGAGCACGACGTCCATATCCGCCATCAGCTCTTCCGGCGTGCGGGCGCGGCCGGGATAGTTTCCGGTGGTCTGGATGCCGCCGGTCAGCGGAGCCGAGGGGTCGCCGTCAAATCCGCGGACATCGTCGCCCTGCCAGCAGTGCAGAGAAACCGGCACGCCCGCGAGCGTCTGCATGGCGGCATCCGTATCCACGCCGATTTCCGCATACCGCGTCTTTGCTTTCTCATACATGGTCATGATTCTTTACTCCTTAATGCCTGAATTTTGGTGAGTATCCGATCCGCCGTCTCGTCCTTTGAGAGCAGCGGCAGCGCCTGTGTTTCCTCTTTTGTCAGCAGCGTGACGACGTTCGTATCTCCCCCGAAGCCGGCGCCCTCGGTCCGGAGGCTGTTCGCCACAATCAGGTCGAGATTTTTGCGGGCGAGCTTTCCGGCGGCGTTTTCGAGCAGGTTTTCCGTCTCCATGGCAAAGCCGCAGAGGAACTGTCCCTCCCGCTTATGCGCGCCGAGATAGGCGAGAATGTCGTCCGTGCGCTCCAGCGCGACGGACAGATCGCCGTCCGTTTTCTTGACCTTCTCCGCCGCGACCGTTTTCGGCCGGTAATCCGCCACGGCGGCGGCCTTCACGACAATATCTGCTTCCTGCGCGGCGGCTTTCACCGCCTCGAACATCTCCGCGGCGGACTCTACGCGCACGACCCGCACGAACGGCGGCGGCTCCACCGCCATGCGCCCGCAGACAAGCGTCACCTCCGCGCCGCGCAGCATCGCACGCTTTGCGACTGCGCAGCCCATCCTGCCGGTGGAATGGTTTGTGATGAACCGCACCGGGTCGATCCGCTCCGCCGTCGCGCCCGCCGTGACGAGAACCTTTTGGCCCAAAAGGTCCTTTTCGCAGGCGATCTCCCGCAGAATCCACTCGAAGAGCGTCTGCTCCGAGGGCATTTTTCCCTTTCCGGTATCACCGCAGGCAAGATAGCCGGAATCCGGCTCGATCACCGTATAGCCGAACCGGCGGAGCTTCGCAAGGTTATCCTGCACGATGGAGTTTTCAAACATATTGGTATTCATCGCGGGCGAAACCAGAATCTTACAGCGGCAGGCCATCACGGTCGTCGTCAGCATATCGTCCGCGATGCCGTTTGCGATTTTACCGATCACGTTGGCGCTCGCCGGCGCAACGAGCACGACGTCGGCCCGCTTTGCGAGCGCCACATGCTCCACGCTGTACTGAAAATTCCGGTCAAAGGTATCGATCAGGCATTTGTTGCCCGTCAGAGTTTCAAACGTGATCGGATTGATAAAATTGGTCGCGTTCTTTGTCATCAGCACCGTAACGTCTGCGTGCTGCTTCACGAGCATGCTGGCAAGCCCGGCAATTTTATAGGCCGCTATGCTGCCCGTCACGCCCAGAAGGACGGTCTTTCCCTTTAACATTTCGTATGCTCCTTTCCCTGCGGGGTAAAAACGCGGATCGGGAAGTTCCCGCGGATCACATCCCGCGCGTGCTGCACGTCCCGCAAAGCGCCGTCCGCGATCATCTGCACCGCGAGGTTGCCGATCGCCGTCCCTTCGGTAGGCCCGGCATATACCGGCAGGCCCGTCGCGTCCGCGGTCAGTTGGTTCAGGTAAGCGTCCTGGCTGCCGCCGCCGACGATGTTGAGGCTTGTGTACGTTTTACCCGTAATCTCTTCCAGCCCGCGCACGGCCGCCGCGTAGGACGCCGCAAGGCTGTGATATACGCAGGAGAGAATCTGCGCCGTCGTCGGCGTTTCGCGGAAGCCGTTTTCCCTGAGCACGACGCGCACGGCCTCCTGCATGTTTTCCGGCGCAAGAAAGCGCGGGTCGTTCACATCCACGCGGCCCGGATAACCCGCCGCGCTCTTTGCAAGCATCGCCAGCGTGCCGAAATCGAAGCGCGTCTGGCCAAGCTCCCGCCGGATGTTCTGCAGCATCCAGAGGCCCATGATATTCCGAAGATAGCGGTACCGGTATTCGTAACCGCCTTCATTTGCAAAATTCGCGGCCATGCTCTCCGCTGTGGTGATCGGCTCGCGCAGCTCTACGCCGATCAGGCTCCAGGTACCGCTCGAAAGGAACACAGCGTTTTCGTCGCGCGCCGGCACCGCCAGAAAAGCCGAGGCCGTGTCGTGCGACGGCGCGCAGCGCACCAGCGTGTCGTAGCCGACCCGCTGCCGTACCGCCGGCGTCAGGCGGCCGAGCGCGTCGCCCGCCATTTTGAGCGGATGGAAAATTCCCGCCGGAACGCCGATTTTTTCCAGAACAGCCATATCCCACGTTTTTTCCCGCGCGCCGACAAGCGCCGTCGTCGAAGCGTCCGTATACTCGTTCGCGCACACGCCGGTCAGGCAGAAAGCGAGATAATCCGGCATCATCAAGAAATGCGCGGCCCTTTCGAGCTGCTCCGGCGCTTCCTCCTTTAACGCCAGAAGCTGATAGACCGTATTGAAGCTCTGCTTCTGAATGCCCGTGCGCGCATACAGCTCGGCAAAGGGCATTTTCTCCTCAAATTTCTCCGCCACGCCCTCCGTGCGGCTGTCGCGGTAGGCAACCGCCTCGCCGATGCGGTTCAACTCTTTGTCGAGCAGGACAAAATCCACGCCCCATGTATCGATGGCCGTGCTTTCCGGCGCCGTGCCGGCCTCCCCGCATTTTTCCATGCCGCGCAGAAGGTTTTCCCGAAGACCGTCCGCGTCCCAGCAAAGATGCGTTCCCCGCAGCGCAGCGCTGTTTTTAAAACGATACACCTCCGAAAGCCGCATCCTGCCGTCCTCAAGCCAGCCGAGAATGTGCCGGCCGCTGGAGGCTCCGAGATCTATCGCTAAATAGGTTTTCATATTCACCGCTCCTTTTGTTATTCTCAGTATAGCAAAGATAAATTAAAAAAATAAGGACGCAGTTTGAAGAAAAAAACGTCCTTATTTTGCAATTTGCGATTTTCCCGTATTTTCGTCACCGGCTGTTCTTTTCCCACGGAACACACCGCCGACCATTCGGAGGTCTGCCCTCAGGCACCGGGCATTCCGTCTCTGTCCAAGCACTGCGGCCGGGCTTTTCCCGCAGCATCCCGTCCGACGATATTGCTGCACCGGCCCGACCCCGAACCACCGCGGTTTTCGCTCCGCATCCTGCGTTAAGCAGACCGGCATACAGCGTAAGGCCAACCGGCACATTTTATAAAAGCGTATGTCCCTTCCCGCTGAACACGCCTGCATTCCGCACAGCGCCTGTCAGAACTTTCCGAATTCATTTTACTATTCCGCCCGGCGAATGTCAATATAACCGCCAGTTTCTTTAAACTTTATCAATAATTTTTATCCATATGAGGAAAGCGGAAATTTGAGTGAAGCGGTTGACACCGGCCTTCAAAGAGGGTAAACTGTACGTACAACCTGCTTTTGCAGCGGAAAGGAACGGGAAATACGATGAAAAGAACTGCAAAACTCACCGTTGAAAAGGATTTTCAAATTTCAAAGATCGACAAGCGCATTTACGGCTCGTTCATCGAGCATCTCGGCCGCGCAGTCTACGGCGGCATCTGGCAGCCCGGCCACAAAACCGCCGACGAGGAAGGCTTTCGGCAGGACGTTCTCGACCTTGTGCGTGAGCTGAACGTGCCGATCGTCCGCTATCCGGGCGGCAATTTCGTCTCGAATTTCTACTGGGAGGACAGCGTCGGCCCCGTTGAGGAGCGCCCGAGCCGTCTGGAGCTCGCATGGCGCAGCACCGAGCCGAACCGCATCGGCATCAATGAATTCGCCGCATGGTGCAAAAAGGCGGGCGCCGAGGTCATGCAGGCGGTGAATCTCGGCACGCGCGGCATTGAGGCGGCCTGCAATCTGCTCGAATACTGCAACCACCCGTCCGGCACCAAATACAGCGACCTGCGCATCGCCCACGGCGTAAAGGACCCGCACAACATCAAGGTATGGTGTCTCGGCAACGAAATGGACGGCCCGTGGCAGACCGGACACAAAACCGCCGACGAATACGGCCACCTTGCCGATGAGACCGCCAAGGCCATGAAGCAGATCGACCCCTCGATTGAGCTTGTGCTCTGCGGCAGCTCGAACACCGCTATGCCGACCTTCCCCGAATGGGAGAGCAGCGCGCTTTCCTGGGCCTATGACAGCGTCGATTACATTTCCCTGCACCAGTATTACGGCAACCGCTTCAACGATACGGAAAATTTCCTCGCACAAAGCGACGATATGGATCACTTTATCAAAACCGTTATCGCGACCTGCGACTACGTGAAGGCGAAGAAGCGCTCCAAAAAGAACATCAACCTGAGCTTCGACGAATGGAACGTGTGGTTCCATGCAAACGAGGCCGACGACGACACGATGAAAAACCGCCCGTGGCAGATCGCGCCGCACCTTCTGGAGGATCACTACGACTTTGAGGACGCGCTGCTCGTGGGCCTGATGCTCATCACGCTGATGAAGCATTCCGACCGCGTGAAGATGGCATGCATGGCACAGCTCGTCAATGTCATCGCGCCGATCATGACCGAAGAAAACGGCCCGGCATGGAAGCAGACGATCTACTATCCGCTTTTGCACGCTTCAAAATACGGGCGCGGTATCGCGCTGCAGCCGGTGCTCACGTCCTCGAAGCACGACACGCGCGACTTCACCGACGTCACGGACGTGGAATCCATCGCCGTGTGGAACGAGGAAAAGGATGAGGTCACCGTCTTTGCGGTCAACCGCAGCACGACGGACGACGTGGTGCTCGATCTCGACCTGCGTTCCTTCCGGGGTTACACGCTCGCCGAGCACATCGTCCTCGAAAACGGCGATATGAAGGCCGTCAACACCGCCGAGGCGCAGGCCGTCGTGCCGAAAACCGTTTCCGACCGCGTGGAACGCGACGGCGAGCTCTACCGCGCGAAGCTCACAAAGACCTCGTGGAACGTCCTGCGGTTTACAAAATAAGGCGGCTATTTCCACCTTGCTAAAAAATTTTTTCGTGGGTGAAAGATTCTGCGCTTCTCAATCGTATTCTCTATAGAACACCTTGAAACGGAGGAACCCACCATGAAAAAACTGCTTATCCTTGCCGTCATGGCTGTCGCGCTTACTGCCGGCAGCATGACTGTTTCCGCTGCCCCCACCGGGAGGGGTGCCGGTTTTTGCCGCACGGCACTTGCGGCCTGCGAGGAGGCTGCTGAAAATGCGCTTACCTGCCTGAACCGCCGCAGGCAGGTAGAAAGCGGCTTCGCAGCCTCTGAATGTCCGAACGGCGGCGTGCCCGCGCTGGACGGCACGGGCTATCGCGGCGGCAGAAATGATGCGGATACCGGCTTCGCGGCTTCCGAATGTCCAAACGGCGGCGTACCCGCGCTGGACGGCACGGGCTACCGTGGCGGCAGAAATGATGCGGACACCGGCTTCGCAGCTTCCGAATGTCCAAACGGCGGCATGCCCGCGCTGGATGGCACGGGCTACCGTGGCGGCAGAAGCCGCTGAAAACTGCAAGAAGGGATTACTATGCGAAGCGAACAGGAAACTGTTCAGGCCATCGAGCGGTACGCGGACACCGTGCGGCGCATCTGCATGCTGCATCTGAAAAACTATGCCGATACGGAGGACATATTTCAGAGCGTTTTTCTGAAATATGCCCTTTATTCCGGTGTGTTTGAAAGCGATGCGCATGAAAAGGCGTGGATTATCCGCGTAACGGTGAACGCCTGCAGAGATCTGTTGAGATCTTTTTTCCGCAGCCGCATCGTTTCGCTCGATTCCATCGGCGAGCTTCCCTGTGAGGACGAGCACCGCGAGGTGCTTGAGGCCGTGCTTTCCCTGCCCGCAAAGTACCGTGATGTCGTCTATCTCTTCTATTATGAGCAGTACACCGCCTGTGAAATTGCCGCTTTGCTGCGCCGGAATGAAAACACCGTCTACACGCAGCTCAAGCGTGCCAAAGCCCTTTTGCGGGAAATGCTGGGAGATGATGCCGATGGATAAGAAAATTCAACGCGCTTTTGACACTGTACATGCCGGCGATACGTTAAAAGATAACACCGCAGATTTTGTGCACAAAAAGCTGTATGCCCGCGCCCACCGCACCGCTCTGCGCCGTGCAGTTCCTGCCGTCTGCTGCGCGCTGCTCATTCTGCTCGCCCTGACAGGTTACGGTGTCTATTCGATACCGGTAGCCGCGATCAGCGTGGAGGCCGCCGAAACCGTTGAGCTGAAAATCAACGCTTTTGACCGTGTGGTTTCCTACACCTGCCTTTCGCCCGGCGGGCAGGCGGCCGTCGATGCGCTCGGCCTGACGCACTGCACATACGGCGACGCGGTCGCCGCGCTGGTAGAAAACGGCGGCGATGCGGAAGCATCCGTTTCCATCGCTGCCGGCAGCACAGAGAAAAATGCCGCACTCTCTGCGGAAATCGAAACACACTGTGCGGGCGTGAACTGTCAGGCCACCGGCGCGGAAACGCTTGAGGCAGCGAGCGCAGCCGGACTCGGTGTGCGGAGGTACGAGGCCTATCTGGAATGGAAGGCGCTGGATCAGAGCGTCACGCCCGAAGACGCGCAAAGTCTATCCATGCGCGAGATCCGCGAGCGGATTTCTGCCCTTTTGGGCGAAAACTCCGATTCCGAGTCCGATGCGGCAGGCGCTCAAAACGGCGGCGGCCAGCAATGCGGCGCCGGGATGCACAGCGGATCCGGTCAGGCAAATGGAACCTGTCATGGCAGCGGAACCCGCTGCGGCCGCAATTAAGCCGCAAACTACAAGCCATAAACGAAAGGACGTCCCGCGCGGGACGTCCTTCTTTCAATTCGCAGCATTCATAAGCTGGTGTCGATGCTGTTTCGATTCAAGGCCGGGCTGCTTACATTCACACTTTTTAATTAAGCAGATCTCCAGCAAGGATATAAAGCCACCCGACAGCATCCGTATCAGCTCTCAAAGTCTATTTGATGCGTGGCAGAATGCGGCCCAATCTCCGGGCGATGCCCAGCTTCTCCATTATTCCCGATTGAGTAAAGCGTTTATATCCTCCTGCGGGTCGTCGCTTTCGCGCAGGAGGACGATCGCATCCCCCTGCGTCTCCAGAACGCAGATGTAGCGCTTTCTTTCGTTTTGCTCCGTTTCATAAAAATACTCGCAGGCAAAACGCTCCGGATGGCGGCGCTGGAAGTACAGATTCACACTGTCGGATTCAGGCGCTTCCACGCCGTCAGCAGCCGTTTTATTTGCAAAGCATTGATCCGCATACTCCCATATATCGGGAGAAACGATGATTTCTTTATCCGCTTCCGCCTGTAGGTTCAGGCTGCAAGCGGATAACAAAACTGCCGCAAGCAAGCACAGCACACCGCAGCTTCCGATCCTTTTCGGCGCGCATACGCGTGGTTTTTTCCGCATTGTCTTCCCTCCTAGGTCTTTTGCCGCATCCGGTATTCCCGCGGCGTGACGCCGTACATTTCGGAAAAGGTGCGGTAAAAATAGCTGGTGTTTTCATAGCCGACCGCCGCGATGATGTCGCCGACCGGCAGCCGTGTGCGGCTCAGAAGCCCGGCGGCCTTTTCCATGCGCTTGCGCCGCAGCAGCGCCTTGAACGTGAAGCCCGTCGCGCTGTGTACGGCGGCGCTCAGATACGAAACCGTCACGCCGCAGCGGGACGCCAGCTCCGTCAGGCTCGCGACGCGGTAGTTTTCCTCGATTTCCCGGAGCGCCGTCATCACAAGCGTGCTGTGCTCTCCCTCATCGTCCGGCGCAGCGAGGCGGTCCGTACAGTTCAGAAGTTCCATGAACAGAAGCGCCATGGTATTCTGCGTGATACGCCGCCGGTTTTTCGTCTCCCGCACAAGCGCCCAGACCATATTTTCCACGAGGTTCTGCACGGGAAGCACATCCGCCACGCGGAACAAAAGCGTATCCGAGCCGCCTGCGCGGCTGACCGAATCCGCGATGAAGCGTCCGAGCGCGTTATCCGCGCCGATCAGCTCGAGCGCCGTATCAAAGAACTGCGGCAGCACGATGAAATTCACCGCGATATCGTCATAGCCCGCCCGCTCGATCTCATGCGATGCGCCGCGCCCGAGAAACAAAAGCTCGCCCGCATTCAGCGTCACCGGCTCGCCGCCGTTGATGCGGTGCACCGTTTTTCCCGAGCACATATACATGATCTCGATATAGCTGTGCGCGTGGCGCGGGAAGGGCGCAAAGCGCGTATGGGCGCGCACGGAGATCAGCCGCCCGCGCTCCAGCATCTTTTCGCTGTCCACTGTAAACACGGCCTTCGCCGTATAGGTGTTTTTATCCACGGCGCCGCCGTCGAGTATCCGCCGTTCCTCCGGCGTGATCTCGCGCAGCCGCCGCATCAATTCCTCCTGCAAGGATATCCCCCCCTTTCCGCAGCGCGCGTGCGCCGCTTCTCCGCGCGCCGGCCTGCATCGGCCTGTTTTCAGTCTTTCTCAAAGAATAAGCTCGCTCGTGTAGTACCGCTCCTGAAAATTTACGGCCTTACGGATCTCTTCCGCCGTATAGGACACGCCCTCCGCCGCAACGACCCATTTATCCTCGCAGTCGTCAAAGCGGTGGATCACCGCGATGACTGTGCCGTCAAAGGTTTCAAGCGGCACTGTGGGGCCGAGGATATATACGTCCTGCTCCGCGCCGTCGCCTGCAAGGATGCCCGGCACGCAGCCGTAATTGACGGGGTAGATCATATCCGGGTACCGCGGATGCGCGGAGCCGAGCGGTCGGTCCATCACGCAGTGTACACGGCGGCCCAGTACGTCCGCGTAGTCCGCGCGCGTGCGGTGCAGCTTTTGGTACAGCGCGTCCCGCGCCGCCTGCCACGCCGCGCGGGTCTGCGTTTCGCCGTCTATCTGAATCCGCTCCGCTTCCGTCTCCAAAAACACGCTTCGCACGGCGGCTTCCACCGCCTCCGCACGCGCCGTTTGATTTTCCCCGAAGCTCGTTTTCAGCACGGCGGTTTTCCCCGCCTCCGTGCAGATCACGCGCCCATACACATTTTTATATTTTTTATGCACCGCCGTCCAGCCGTTTTCCGCCGGCTGCATCAGCAGCGTTATGGTTTTCATCTCTTTAAACTCCATGCTTTCCTTTCCGCTCCTTTCCTGCCGGACTGTCTCCGCGAATCGCTTGCAGGGGTACCCCCGCCGATCTGCGTTTATACATTTAAGAGCAGCTTGATCGGGCAGTGGTCGCTGCCGGCAACCTCGTTCAGGATAACGCTGTCCTCCACCTTATCGCACAGCTCGTCCGTGACGAGGAAATAATCGATGCGCCAACCCACGTTCTTCTCGCGCGCCTTGCCCATGTACGACCACCACGTGTACGCGTCCTTTTGATCAGGGTAAAGCATGCGGAACGAATCGTTAAAGCCCGAAGCCAGCAGCTCCGAAAATTTCCCGCGCTCCTCATAGGAGAAGCCCGCGTTGCCGATATTCGCTTTCGCGTTTTTGAGGTCGATCATTTTGTGCGCCACGTTCATATCGCCGCAAACGACAACCGGCTTCCTTTCATGCAGCCTTTCGAGATACGCGCGGAAGGCGTCCTCAAAGGCCATGCGGAAATCGATGCGGACAAGCTCGCGCTGGGCGTTCGGCGTATAGACCGTCACGAGATAAAAGCCGTCAAACTCGGCGCAGATCACGCGCCCCTCCGCATCCACCTCGTCGGTGCCGATGCCGTACGTCACGGAAAGCGGCTCCTGCTTCGTAAAAATCGCGGTGCCGGAATAGCCCTTTTTCTCCGCCGAAAACCAGTATTCGGTGTAGCCGGCAAAGTCAAAATCCGCCTGCTCTTTTTGCATTTTTGTCTCCTGCAGGCAAATCACGTCCGGGTCCTCCGCCGCCAAAAAATCGGCAAACCCCTTCGCCATACAGGCGCGCAGGCCGTTTACATTCCAAGAAATCAGCTTCAAGGTAAAATCACTTCCCATTTCAGAAATTATGTGGTATACTGGGTCAGGCACAGCCCGGGCGGAGCCGCCGTGCATTCCGGCATACAGAGCCTGAAGCAAAAACCGTCGCACGGAAACGGCTTTTTGCAGGCAGCGCCCGTTTTAAGAAAGGAGCAATTCAAAATGCAGAATCCTATCGTTACCATTCAGACCAGCCGCGGTACGATCAAGGTAGAGCTTTACCCTGAAATCGCCCCGAACACGGTCAACAACTTCATCTCCCTCGTCAAAAAGGGCTTCTACGACGGCACGATCTTCCACCGCGTCATCCCCGGCTTCATGATTCAGGGCGGCGACCCGGAGGGCACCGGCATGGGCGGCCCCGGCTACGGCATCAAGGGCGAATTCACCATGAACGGCTTTGAGAACAACCTGCGCCACACCACCGGCGTGATCTCCATGGCGAGAAGCCAGCGCCCAAACAGCGCGGGCAGCCAGTTCTTCATCATGGTGGACGACGCGCCGCACCTCGACGGCCAGTACGCCGCCTTCGGCAAGGTCACGGAGGGCATCGACATCGCGCAGGCGATCGTCTCCGCGCCCCGCGACTGGTCCGACCGGCCCCGCGAGGATCAGGTCATGGAGAAGGTCACGGTCGAAACCTTCGGCGTCGAGTACGACGAGCCGGTCACCGGCCCCGAACGCGGCTAAGCGGCAACGTGCCGCTGCGAAGTCGCGGAAGAGAATGCGAAGCATTCTGCTGCGATACGAAGTATCGCATGCGCTCGGCGAGCCTCGCCTCGCCGGTGCTGGAAGGCGGCTGAGTTAACGCGTATTTTGGATACTTCCGGCAGTGGAACGCCAAAAGTTTTCGCCCACCTTTTTCAAAAGGCGGCAGAGTTAAGGGACGGAGTCCCTTATTGCGCGCCACAGCGCGCGAAACCCCTTGCGTTACACAAGCGTAGGAACCCCTCGCCGGGGGTTTCCTATGGCGGCAACGCCGCCGCGAAGTTGATACGCCACTATACACCCTCGCCCTTGCGGGGGTGTTTTTATTTGTCCGGCACGTCCTCTTTATAGACGAAGTGCTGCACGCCCGCATCGAGCCGGTCGAGCAGCTCGCCGGCGTTCGCGGGATACACCTCGATTTCGTGTACCCGGTCGAGCGGAACCCAGTGAAATTCAAGGTCGAATTCCCGCCCCTCCAGCCGCTCCTTCGCGATAAAGCTGCCTTCCTTCGGAATCTCCGGCGTCAGGATATCCACGAGATAGTAAAGGCAGATCTGATGGCAGGGCTTATCGCCCCACGGAAAGAAAATCTCCGCCACCCATTTCAAGTCGCGGACGGCGATTTGAGCGCCGATCTCCTCCCGAAATTCGCGGGCAAGGGTCTCCGCGTTGGTTTCCCCGAGCGCGACATGCCCGCCCGGAAAGGCGTAGCCCGCGTCATTTGTCGGCTTTTGCAGCAGCACTCTGCCGTTTTGCATGCAGATACCCGCGACGCGGTAGCTGAACACAAACTCGTCCGTTTTAAAAAGAATATCCGGCATTGGATTCTGCGGCCTCCCTTCCCTCAGCCTTCCTCTTCCTGCTCGATCCGTTTCAAAATAAGCGGCTTTTCCTGCGGCGGCTGCGCGCCAAACGCAAAGGCGGCGTGCAGCGCTTTTTCGCCCTGCGCGCATCTTTCCGCATCGGAAGCGTAGAGCGTTGCGAGCGGCTCGCCGGCTTCCACGCGGTCGCCCATGTTTTTGTGCAGGACGATGCCCGCGCCGAAGTCGATTGCGCTGTCCTTCGTCTCGCGTCCCGCGCCGAGCAGCACGCTTGCCCGACCGATCTGCTCGGCGTCCGCGCGCACGATGTAGCCGCTCTGCGGCGCCGTAACCACCCGCCGCACAGGACTCAGGGTGAATCTTCCCGTGTCCCGCAGGTACGCGCTGTCGCCGCCCTGCGCTTCCACCATCTCACACAGCTTTTGGAACGCCGCGCCGCTGTCTATGGCATTCCTCGCCATAGCGCGCGCCCTTTCCATAGAATCGGCTTTTCCGCCGAGGTAGATCATATTCGCCGCAAGCTCGATGCACTCGGCGGTCAAGTCGGCGGGGCCGCGCCCCTTGAGCGTCTCGCAGACCTCTATGATCTCAAGCGCGTTGCCGACGGCGTGCCCCAGAGGGCGCTCCATGCCGGTGATCAGCGCGACGGTTTTCCGTCCGACGGCAGAGCCGATCTCCACCATCTCCCGCGCCAGCATCTCCGCATCCGCCTGCGTTTTCATAAATGCGCCGCTGCCGGTTTTCACATCGAGCAAAATGCAGTCGCTGCCCGCGGCGATTTTCTTGCTCATGATACTGGACGCAATCAGCGGTATGCTCTCCACCGTACCGGTCACGTCGCGCAGCGCATAGAGCTTCCTGTCCGCCGGGCACAGATTGCCGGACTGCCCGATCACCGCGCAGCCAACGCGGTTCACAACCGCGAAAAACGCGTCTTTATCGAGCGCCATCTGCATACCGGGAATGCTTTCCATCTTGTCCACCGTCCCGCCGGTATGCCCCAGCCCGCGCCCGCTCATTTTCGCGACCTTCACGCTGCACGACGCGGCGACCGGCACAATTACAAGGCTCGTCTTGTCGCCGACGCCGCCGGTGGAATGCTTGTCCACCGTGACGCCCTCAATGCCGGAAAGATCGACCATGTCGCCGGAATGCGCCATCGCGAGCGTGAGCCGCGCGGTTTCGCGCTTTGTCATGCCCTGAAAGCAGATCGCCATCATCAGCGCCGAAAGCTGATAATCGGGGATCGTGCCGTCCGTACAGCCCTTGACGACCGCGTCGATTTCCGCGTCGGTCAGCGCCATGCCGTTCCGCTTTTTCCGGATTATGTCCACCATACGCAAGG
>JAHZCM010000190.1 GCA_019422905.1 Oscillospiraceae bacterium | reverse complement strand
CATTTTTATCACCCTACACCATTATACCGCATTTTCTCTCTCAATACGAGAAAAAGGCCACCAAAAGGTGACCTTTTTCGACAGGCTGACACAGCAAGGATCCTTGCTGTGTTTTTTATAAAATGAAGGCATCTGGATCTACGGTCAGAAGTTCACGGTACCCCTTACAGAAAAGCGACCGATCTTCTCTCTGAACACCAAGCAGGACTTGTTGTATCGGCCAGTAAGCATCATTGATTTCTGCTTTTCTTTCTGCTAATTGTGGATTCCGATGGCCATAATGTCTTAAAACCTTTCGCCCGAAATCTTTCCCAAAGTCATCCATGCTGCAATCCAGAAGGCATAAAAAATCATTGTCCGGATCGCCGACAATTACATCTCCAAAATCGATCACGCCATACAGACGATTATGTCTGAACACCATATTGGAAGAGCTAAAATCATTGTGAACTAAACAGGCCGCATAGTCAAACAGTTCCTGATTCTGACCGATATGCTCGTATATCGTCTGGATATTTTTCTGGAGTGGTGCATTCAAGAGTTTTCGGTTTTCGAGCACTTCAAGCAGCTGTTCTTGGTCTTCCAAATATCTTTTGCGTTTATCTTCGAAGATTTGACAGAACGGTTTCTCTGAAAGCGGCACCGATATACCATGCAATCTCCGCAAAAATATCGCCATATCTGAAGCAAGCGCTTCTTTTTCCTTTTCTGAAAGCAAAGCATATTCTTGAAAGCCAAAGTTTTCTCCGGGGATAAACGACATAACATTAAATTCGTTGCATTGAAAAATCACTTCCGGAATCAAAGCAGGTAAATCATACTGTTTGAGGAAGGAATATACCGCAAATTCTCTTTGCTGTGTTACGCGCACAAATGGCCGTTTGGGGATTTTGATGACAAACAGCCCATTGCAAAGCAGTACTTCGCTGTCATCCCCCGCATCCAAGCGGCGGAGTTCTCTCACCGGACTTCCGATCCGTTCCATGGCCTTCTCAATATCCGTTATTGGAATTTGCGAATTATTAAATTCACGCACTGTCATTCCCCTTCCACGCTACTTTGGGACGAATTCCGATTATTCAAAATAAACGCCTTCGGCGTCATGCCGGTGCAGCGCTTGAAGCGGCTGCAGAAGGAGGAGGCGTCCGAAAAGCCGCAGGACAGCGCGGTTTCCCCCACGGTATACGCGCCGCTCAGGAGCATCTTTTTGGCGGCGTTGATGCGCACCTGCATCAGGTACTGCTTCGGCGACATGCTCTCCGAGGCGAAGAAGATGCGGTAAAGGTATGTGCGGTCGATGCCGATATACCGGGCGAGGTCGCTGACCTGAATCGGGTAGCCGTAATTGCTCTTGATGTAGCCGATCGCCTTGTTCACGTACTCGTGCTCGCGCGTATAGGCGCCGCCGTGCGCCGATTTCTCCAGCACGGACATCGCGCCGTAAAAGCAGCTCATCACCTTGAACAGGCTGCCGCCGCTGAACTCCTCGATCATCTCACGCAGATAGCGCGCGAATTCCTCGCCGTTTTCGACCGCGACGACGTACCGGTTCACAAGGCCGGTGCGCCGCAGGATCTCGAGCACGTCGAAGCCGTCGAACGCCACCCACATGTATTCCCACGGGTCTTTGCGGTCCGCGGTGTACAGCGTGCGCTCCCCGGGGCGGATCAGAAAACAGGAGCCCGCGTGCAGCGTATACGTTTCCCCGCCGACCACATACGTGCCGCAGCCGGAAATCACATAGTGCAGCAGATACTGGTTGCGCACAGCCGGCCCCCAGAAGTGCCCGCTTTCGCATTTCTCATAGCCGCAGTAATAGACGGTCACGGAGCCACCGTTGTTCAGGTTTTCAGCACGGTGCTTGATGGCGTTCATGTTCTTCCCCTCCTGCGTTTTCTACAGTATACCATACTTCCGGCAAAAATACAACAAAACAACAATTTTCCGAAACAAAAGCTATTGAGAACGCGCGCGTTCCCCCACTATAATAAAGCCACAAAAAGATTTTACGAATCACGATCTTTTTGGGGAAAGGATGGAATCGCTATGCCAAAAATCACCTTTATGGGCGCCGGCAGCACGGTCTTTGCGCGCAATGTGCTCGGCGACTGCATGTGCACGCCCGCGCTCTGCGAAAGCGAAATCGCACTTTACGACATCGACGCGGAACGCCTTGAGGAGTCCTACATCATCCTCAGCGCCATCAACCACAACACAAACCAGGACCGGGCCACGCTCAAGACCTACTGCGGCGTTGAAAACCGCAGGGAGGCGCTGCGCGGCGCAGACTTTGTCGTCAACGCGATCCAGGTCGGCTTCTACGAGCCCTGCACCGTCATCGACTTCGAGATCCCGAAGAAGTACGGCCTGCGCCAGACGATCGCCGACACGCTCGGCATCGGCGGCGTCATGCGCGCTCTGCGCACGATACCGGTGCTCGAGGACTTCGCCCGCGACATCGAGGCGGTCTGCCCCGACGCGTGGTTCCTCAACTACACGAACCCGATGGCGATGCTCTCCGGCTATATGCAGCGCTACACGAATGTAAAGACCGTCGGCCTCTGCCACAGCGTGCAGACCTGCTCGCGCGACCTGCTGAAGGGTCTCGGCATGGAGGATAAACTCGAGGGCCGCCGCGAGCTCATCGCCGGCATCAACCACATGGCGTGGCTCCTGCAGATCACGGACAAGGACGGCAACGACCTGTATCCCGAGATCCGCCGCCGTGCCGCGGAGAAAAACGCCGCGGAAAAGCACAAGGATATGGTGCGCTACGAGTATATCCGCCGCCTCGGCTATTACTGCACAGAGTCGAGCGAGCACAACGCCGAATACAACCCGCTGTTCATCAAATCCAGATACCCGGAGCTGATCGATGCGTACAACATCCCGCTCGACGAGTACCCGCGCCGCTGCGTCAACCAGATCAAGGGCTGGAAGGAAGAAAAGGCCTCGATTCTGCAGGACGGCCAGGTCAGCCATTCGCGCTCCGAGGAATACGCCTCGTACATCATGGAGGCCATCCTCACCGGCGTGCCGTACAAGATCGGCGGCAATGTGCTGAACACGGGCCTGATCGACAACCTGCCCGCCGACGCGTGCGTCGAGGTGCCGTGCCTGATCGACCGGATGGGCGTCAATCCCTGCCACGTCGGCCGTCTGCCGGTGCAGCTCGCCGCGATGAACATGACAAACATCAACGTGCAGCTCATGACGCTCGAGGCCGCGCGCACACGCAAACGCGAGGACAGTTACCGCGCCGCG
>JAHZCM010000189.1 GCA_019422905.1 Oscillospiraceae bacterium | reverse complement strand
ATTCGGCAAATCACTGTGCACAGGAAATTAAAAACCATGAAAAAGAAATTCAAGCGCTGTATGTTCCTCTCCATCCTGCTGGCGATTCTGCTCTCCGTGTTTTCAACCACGGCCTTCGCCATGCAGATTTTCGTAAAAACCCTCACCGGCAAGCACATTACGCTTGAGGTGGAGCCTACAGACAGGATCGAGGATGTAAAAGCAAAAATTCAGGATAAGGAAGGAATCCCGCCCGATCAGCAAAGCCTGATTTTCGCGGGAAAACAGCTTGAGGACGGAAACACCCTGCAGGATTATTCCATCCAGAAGGACAGCACTTTGCATCTCGTTTTGAGATTGTGCTCGAATGGAAACCATGTCGATAGCCTGCAGGGCTTTGAAGCCAAGCCCGCCACGCATCTGTCTGAGGGTAATATCGCTTATTGGTACTGCGACGCCTGCGGAAAGCATTTCCGCGATGAAAGCGGAACCGAAGAAATCATGCCTGAGGATACGATTCTTCCGAGACTCGAAGACCACATCGCCGACAAAACCGGCTGGCATTCCGATGGAGCCGGCCATTGGAATACCTGCGCCTGCGGTGAAAGGCTGAGCGAAGCCGCGCACACCTTTGAATGGGTAATCGACCGGGAGCCTACCGCCACGCAAAGCGGCAGCAAGCATGAGGAATGCACGATCTGCGGTTACAAAGCGGCCGCTACGGAAATCCCGGCGACCGGCGCCGTTTCCCCCTCACCGACCGCTTCTCCTGTGCCGACCGGCACCCCTGAGGCAACGGCTTCTCCCGCACCGACCAATACCCCTGAAGCAACGGCTTCTCCCGCGCCGACCGCCGCACCCACAGTAACCGCTTCCCCGGCAACGCCGGCGACAGCCACCCCCACTCCGGATGCAACGCAGGAAGCCGGTATCGGCCTCCAGACAGGAGACGCCGGTATCTCCCAGCTCTGGTTCATCCTGCCGGCTGCATCTGCTTTCGGCCTTACCGGCTCAGCAATCTGCCGCAGAAAGAAAAATTCCCGCTGTTAGCTTTACAAACAGCAGAACCGCCCGCAGCCTGTGCCGCGGGCGGTTCGTTTATTCCGGCAGGTTAAAAGACAATCCGCACCGTGGTGCCGCGGCCCAACTCGCTCTGCAGCGCGACGTGCGCGTTGTGAAACGCAGCGCCGTGCTTGACGATTGAAAGGCCGAGGCCGGTGCCGCCGATCTGCTTCGAGCGGCTTTTATCCACGCGGTAAAAGCGCTCAAATACACGCTCACGGTCCTGCTCCGGGATGCCGATACCGGTATCCGACACCTCCACAAACGCATGCCCCTCCTGCGTGCCGGTCAAAATGCGCACCGTGCCGCCGGACCGGTTGTACTTGACCGCATTGTCGGCAAGGTTAAAGATCATTTCATCCAGAATCCGGACAACGCCGAAAACCTTTGCGGATGTACCGGAAACCTCCATGAAAACGCCGCTCTGTCTGGCAGGCGCGCGCAGCCGCTCCGCCACGTCCCGCGCAATCACAAGTAAATCTGCCTCCGCACGCTCCAAACTTACCGCGCGCTCATCAAGCTGAGACAGCTTGATGATGTCCTCCACAAGCGTGATCAAACGCTGCGTTTCAGCGTAGATATTGCCCGCAAAGCGCGGGATATCCTCGCTTCGGACAAGCCCGTTCTGAATGATCTCCGCATAGCCCGAAATGGAGGTGAGCGGCGTTTTCAGCTCGTGCGAGACATTTGCCGTAAATTCGCGGCGCATCCGCTCGCTTTCCTCCTTTTCGGTGACGTCGAGCAGCACGATCACCGCGCCGCGCACACCGTCCGCATCCGTGACCGGGTTCGCAATCAGATTGTAGCTGCGCGCGCCGATACGGGTCACGCGCTCGCTCGCGCTGCCCGAAAGCGCCGAATCGACGGCATTGCGGAAATCGGCGCTGCGGTTAAAGACCAGCACGCTGGCGTGCGTCTGCCCCACGCCCTGAGCGCCGAGCAAACGCACGGCGCTCGTATTGTAGGAAAGCACGTCGCCCTTGGAATCGACGACGATAAAGCCCTCCTGCATGTTTTCCGTGATCGCCGTAAACTCTTCTTTTTTGCTGCGCAGCTCTTCCATTTTCTCCCGGATCGTCTCGTTCTGGCGTTCCAGCCGGAGAAGCAGCGGGGAAAGCTCGCCGTAAACGTCGTTCTCCATCGGGTGGTCGAGATCGATATTGTTGATTGGCGCGACGATCTGCTTTGTGCGGAAGGTGGAAAGCACAACCGCCGCCAGCAGAACCACCGCGGCGCACAGAAGCATCCAGGGCACCATGCGCTCGATTGAGCCGAACACGGTTTTCATGCCCACCGAGAGGCGCAGCACACGGCCGTCCTCCAGCAGCACCGCGTAGTTGTACGACTGCATGTTCACCGTATCGGAAAGGCGGATCGATTCGCCGGAGCCGTGCGCCCGCGCCTCCTGAATCTCCGGGCGGCTGTTGTGATTCTCCATCTCCGTTTCATCCGCCACACTGTCGAAGGCCACCGTACCGTCCGGCTCCACAAGCGTGACGCGCACGGACTGGCTGCTCGTGCCGTAGCCGGCGGAGCGGATGCCGTCCAGATACGCGTCCCCTGCGGACAGGCCGTTTCGAATATACTCGCTCTCCAGAACCGTGCTGCTTTTGATGATTTTCAGCGAATCATAATAGGAAACGACGCAGGAAAGCACCATGGAAAACACGATGGATAGGAGCGCTATAATCGACATACTCCAGATTATTTTCTTTTTCATGGATCCGCTTTTTCCTCCTTTGGCGTCTTGGGGGCCGGCTTTGGTTCCGCAATCCGGTAGCCGACGCCGCGCACCGTTTCAATCAGGCTGCCCGCGGAGCCGAGCTTCTGGCGCAGCGTGCGGATATGCACGTCTACGGTTCGCGTCTCGCCGCTGTAGTTATAATCCCAAATCTTTGAAAGAATCTGGTCCCGCGTCAGCACGACGCCGCGATTTTCGAGCAGATAACAGAGAAGCTCGAACTCCTTGTACGTCAAGGCAAGTTCCCTGCCCTCCACCGACACATTGTGGCGTTTGACGTCGACGCAGAGCGTATCCGCCGTGTACAGCTTTTCGTCGCTCTGCCGGGAAACCCTGCGCAGCAGCGCCCGGATACGCGAAACCAGCTCCATCATGCCGAAGGGCTTGGTGATATAGTCGTCCGCGCCGCCGTCCAAGCCGACGACCTTGTCGTATTCGGTGCCCTTGGCCGTCAGCATGATGACCGGCAGTGCCTCTGTCTCCACACCGCTGCGCAGGCGCTTTAAGATATGAAGGCCGTCCTCGTCGGGCAGCA
>JAHZCM010000188.1 GCA_019422905.1 Oscillospiraceae bacterium | reverse complement strand
GCGGTATATCATTGAAGACGACTATGACTCCGAGTTCCGCCTGACCGGAAAACCGATTCCGGCGCTGCAGAGCATCGACGGTGCAGGCCGCGTAATCTATATGAATACGTTCACGAAGAGCCTCGCCTCCACCATCCGCATCAGCTATATGGTGCTTCCGGCGGAGCTTGCGGCGCGTTTTTATGCGCGCCTCGGCTTTTATGCCTGCACGGTTTCCAATCTGGAGCAGTACACGCTGGCGAAGTTTATCGCAGACGGGCATTTTGAAAAGCATATCAACCGGATGCGAAACCGCTATAAGATTAAGAAGGACCGGATTTTGCAGGAGATGGAGCGGTGCGGCCTGTTCCGCGTTGCGCAGATCGAACAGGAGGATTCCGGCCTGCACTTTCTGTTGCGTGTTTCCAACGGTACGCCCCCGCGGGAGATCCTGCGCCGCGCGCTGGAAAGCGGTGTGCGCATTACCTGCCTGTCCGATTATTTTCACAGGGAGCAGCGGGAACCGGAGGCCGTCTTTGTTATCAGCTACTCCGCGATTCCGGATGAACGGATTCCGGAGGCTGTGGCGCGCTTGACGAAAGCGATTCTTGGCGCGTAGCAGAAATAGGAAAAAATGTTTAAATTTATTCATAAACGATTCATGATGTCGAGATAAAATCTTCTCTGAAAGAAGGAGGTTATATTGTGGAATACTTTTCATCCGATGCGGACAGCGTTTTGTCCACACTGAAAACGGACCGGCAGACGGGGCTTTCGCAGAGCGAGGCGGAGGAGCGCCTGAAAAAGGGCGCGAACGTCCTCGAGGGGAAAAAGAAGAAAACGATGCTGCAGCGCTTTGTGGATCAATTCAAAGACGCGATGATCTTGATTCTGATTGCGGCAGCGCTCGTTTCCTTTGTCATCGCCTGTGTGGAGGGAGACGCGAAGGGCTTTTTCGAGCCGGGCCTCATCCTGCTGATCGTCGTTTTGAACGCCGTGATGGGCGTGCTGCAGGAGAGCCGGGCAGAGAAGGCGCTTGACGCGCTGAAAGGCATGTCCGCACCGCATGCGCGTGTCATTCGGGACGGCAAGGAGCAGGTCATCGACGCCGCTCAGCTTGTGCCGGGCGATATCATTCGGCTGGAGGCCGGAGATTTTGTGCCCGCTGATGCGCGTTTGCTGCACAGCGCAGGGCTGAAATCCGAGGAATCCGCGCTGACCGGCGAATCGGTTCCGGCGGAAAAGGATGCACAAGCCGCAATACAGGCGGATGCTGCGCTCGGCGACCGGGCAAACATGGTTTTTTCCGGATGCAGCATTACGTATGGTACCGCGACGGCAGTCGTCACGGCGACCGGTATGCAGACGGAGATGGGCAAGATCGCCGGTCTGCTTTCCGGCGAGACAGAGGAGCAGACGCCGCTGCAGCAGAAGCTGGCGTCTCTCGGCAAAAGTCTCGGCTTTGTCGCGCTTGCGGCCTGCGCGGTTATATTTGTGGTCGGACTTTTGAGCGGCATCCCGGCGATGGAGATTTTCATGACCGCGGTTTCTCTGGCTGTTTCCGCGATTCCGGAGGGCCTGCCCGCCATTGTGACGATCGTGCTCTCCATCGGCGTGCAGCGCATGGTGAAGAAAAACGCGATTATCCGCCGCCTGCCTGCGGTGGAAACGCTGGGCAGCGCGTCGGTGATCTGCTCGGATAAAACCGGCACGCTGACCCAGAACCGCATGACGCTGCAAAAGGCCTATCAGGACGGCATGGACGGTGCCGTTGCGTCCGGCAGTGCGGAAGCGCGGGAGCTGATCCGCACAGCGGCGCTCTGCTGCGACGGCACGGTGACCTTCGATGCGGACGGCACGGCGACCCATATCGGCGACCCGACAGAGACGGCGATCGTCTTTGCCGCGCACAGGTTCGGCGATACGCAGGAAATGCTGAACCGGAAATTCCCACGCATTGCGGAGCTTCCGTTTGATTCGGACCGCAAGCGCATGTCCGTGGTGGTCGAAAGCGAGGGCAGAAAGCTCGTGATCACCAAGGGCGCTTTCGACGGCATCGCACCGCTGTGCGTTTCGGGCGATACCGGGCGTGCCCGGCAGATCAATGAGGAAATGAGCCGCAGCGCGCTGCGCGTGCTGGCCGTCGGCGTGCGGGAAATTGAGGATTTGCCGGAGCCGTTGACCCCGGAAACGCTGGAGACGGACCTCCGCTTTCTCGGCCTTGTGGGGATGATCGACCCGCCGCGCGACGAGGCGCGTGAGGCCGTCGCCGTGTGCCGCGAGGCGGGCATACGCCCGGTCATGATTACCGGGGATCATGTCGTCACGGCCTCGGCCATCGCGGAATCGCTCGGCATTTTGCAGCCGGGCGACCAGGCGATTACCGGCGCGCAGCTCGACGCAATGCGTGAAGACGAGCTGGACGATGCCGTGGAGAATATCGCGGTTTACGCCCGCGTTTCGCCGGAAAACAAGATCCGCATCGTTAAAGCGTGGCAGAGGAAAAAGCAGGTTGTCGCCATGACCGGCGACGGCGTGAACGACGCGCCGGCGCTCAAGGCTGCGGACATCGGCTGCGCAATGGGGATCACCGGCACGGATGTTGCCAAGGGCGCGGCAGATATGACGCTGACAGACGACAACTTTGCCACAATTGTGGACGCCGTGCGCGAGGGCCGGGGCATCTACGCAAACATTCGCAAGGTGGTCGGTTTCCTGCTCGGCACGAATATCGGCGAGGTGCTTACAGTTTTTGTCGCCATGCTGCTTTGGCATCGTTCGCCGTTGCTTTCCATGCAGCTTTTGTGGATCAACCTCGTCACGGACAGCTTGCCGGCTATTGCGCTCGGTATGGAGGCAGTCGAAGACGATGTGATGTCGCAGCGGCCAAAGCCGAAGGATGAAAGCATTTTTGCGCACGGCCTCGGCGTCCGCGTGGTTTTGCAGGGGATGATGTTTGGCGCGCTGTCGCTTGCGGCGTTCTGGATCGGATGGCAGTCCACCGGGGAGCTGGCCGGCGGGCAGACGCTGGCGTTTATGACGCTCGCGCTGTCGCAGATAGTGCAGGCGTTCAACATGCGCTCCGAGCGGTCGCTATTCAAAATCGGCTTTTTCACGAACCGGAAGCTGAATAGAGCGTGTCTGCTTTCCACGGCGCTGGTGGCCCTAGTGCTCTTTACGCCGGTTTCCACCGCGTTTGGCCTCATCACACTTTCGCCGCAGCTTTATCTGACCGGTTTGGGGCTGGCTTTGGTACCGCTCCTTGTCATGGAATGCTCCAAGGCGTTTGGCCTGATTAAGCATCAGAAGTGACCGAGCTGTTCCGCGGCATGCCAGCAGCGAAGCAGAACCATCTCTGTGGAAAAGCTAAAAAATAGAGCAGAGGTCTGCTGGTATTTTACCGGCAGACCCTTTTGTTTGGTGCCTTTAGGCTAAACCAAACCCCTGGTACAGCCAGGGGTGAATA
>JAHZCM010000187.1:3210-3449 GCA_019422905.1 Oscillospiraceae bacterium | reverse complement strand
GTCCCACGCGCGCATGTTGTTGAATTTCATGACAAACGCGCTGTTCCGGATTTTCAGGAGCTTCTCCGCGTCGCTTTCCCGCGGCAGGCGCAGATGCAGCCGTTCTGTATCTACAGTAGAGATCATATATGCTTACCTCTCTCCATCCAAATCTTTTTACTCTTTCATTTTGTTTCAAAGCGGCAACCGCACGGCAGCCGGCATTCCTGTCTTTTGCCGCCGCTCCCCGGTTCTTCTGC
>JAHZCM010000187.1:0-3200 GCA_019422905.1 Oscillospiraceae bacterium | reverse complement strand
GGTATGCCTCCGGCAAGCGCGCGCCGTAAGACGACGAAAGGGCGGGATAAACCCGCCCTTTCTGTTTTTCTGAGAAAATTAGATCTCAGCGAAGTACTTGATTGTTCTGACCATCTGGCTTGTGTAGGAGTTCTCGTTGTCGTACCAGGAAACAACCTGAACCTCATAGAGGTCGTCCGCAATCTTCGCAACCATGGTCTGCGTTGCGTCGAACAGGGAGCCGTACTTCATGCCGATAACGTCGGAGGAGACGATCGGATCTTCGTTATAGCCGAAGCTCTCGGAAGCCGCCGCCTTCATAGCCGCGTTGATGCCTTCCTTCGTGATATCTGTGCCCTTAACAACCGCCGTGAGGATGGTTGTGGAGCCGGTCGGAACCGGAACACGCTGTGCGGAGCCGATGAGCTTGCCGTTGAGCTCCGGGATAACGAGGCCGATTGCCTTCGCAGCACCTGTGGAGTTCGGAACGATGTTCGCAGCGCCGGCGCGTGCACGGCGGAGATCACCCTTTCTGTGCGGACCGTCGAGGATCATCTGATCGCCGGTATAAGCATGGATTGTGCTCATGATGCCGCTCTGAACCGGAGCGTAATCATTGAGTGCCTTCGCCATCGGGGCGAGGCAGTTCGTGGTGCAGGAAGCCGCGGAAATGATGGTATCTTCAGCGGTGAGGGTCTTCTCGTTTACGCTGTAAACGATGGTCGGGAGATCATTGCCGGCCGGAGCGGAAATGACAACCTTCTTTGCGCCCGCATCGATGTGCGCCTGGGACTTCGCCTTAGAGGTGTAGAAGCCTGTGCACTCGAGAACAACGTCAACACCGATCTCGCCCCACGGAAGATCCTTCGCGTCCTTCTCAGCGTAGATCTTCAGCGTCTTGCCGTCGACTGTGATTGTGTTCGCCTCGTCGTCAGCCTCAACAGTGTGCAGGCCTTCGCCGATTCTGCCGCAGTAGCCGCCCTGTGCGGTGTCATACTTCAGAAGATGCGCGAGCATGGAGGGCTTTGTAAGATCGTTGATCGCAACAACCTCATAACCCTCAGCGCCAAACATCTGTCTGAACGCCAGACGGCCAATACGGCCAAAACCATTGATTGCAACTTTAACTGCCATGATTGTTATACCTCCTGATATTTGTAGATGCAATATCTGCTTACCTTATTTTATAGCATTTTGAGAAATAATACAAGACCTTTTTGGCAAAGCCACAGACTTTTTCCTAAAAATTCACATTTAGCCGCAGCAGACGAATCTAAATTTCGGTTTTACGCGCAGAAAGCTCGGAAGTCTGTGCAGGCACAAAGTTCTCCCCGCACAGGGTGACGAGCAGCGTCAGGGCGTGCACGCTCAGCGCCAGCATCACAAGCTGGATGGTATAGGGAATCTCTGTGGCATAGCCGCGCCCGACTATGATCAGGGCCGTATTCGAAAGCACATATGTCAGCCAGAAAACCGCGGCCGGAAGGCCGAAGACATAAGCCGCCCGCGCCGCCTTTCGCCCGCCTACGCCGGAGAGCAGCTTTCCCTCCGCCAGAAGAAAAAGCAGCATTGCAGCGCCGCCGCCCACCGTAAAGAGGTTTTCGACCGTCGTCGCCGACGCGGAATAGAGCATGAACGTGAGCAGCATATAGCTCAGCGCCCAAACCACGCCCAATGCCCAAAGCGCCCCGAGCCTGCCGGGAAAGAAGCCGCCGCGCATCCACACCGCAGCGGAAACAACCGCGGCCACCCCAAACAGCGCCGACAGCACCGCGAGCGGCAGATGCGCCTCCACCTGCGACGGCTGCATGAAATAAGCGACGCCGAACTTCCGGTAGGTGTACGCATCCCGCAGCAGGACAACCGCGCAGAACAGCAGGAACAGGCCCGCAAGCAGCGCCGATATGCCTGCAGCCCAGTTGCGCCTTGCGGTCATGGTCCCGCAGTTTGCGCGGTCCAGCCGGCAGAGCAGGGCGCTCAGCAGCACGGCAAGCAGTACAACGCCGCTGTATGCCACCGTCAGCATGCCGCTATCCGTCACAAAACCCGTTTCATAATCAAAAAAGAAAAGCATCTGGGTGCAGCGCAGAACCGTCCCCAGCAGGACGCCGATTCCTGCAATCCAAAACGCGCATTTTGTTTTCATCGTTTATTGATCTCCAATCTGAGCGGAAAGCACGCTGAGAGCCGGGCTACCGGCCGGCGCAAAAGCGGGCAGGCGGACCGCATCCCGCCTGCCGTGCGATTTCCCGCAAATCATTCATTTTCGGCCTGTTTCCTGTACAGGCATATCGCGCAACAGGTCGCCGGTCTCAGTTCTCCGTCCGCCACTCCACTATACCCTCCAGAGCCTTTCTCGGTCTGGCAGCCGGTGCCTCATCCGCATAACCGACCGCCAGGGCGGCGACAAGCTCGCCGTCACCATCCAGCCATTCGCTGAGCGCGTCATAGGCAAAGTAAGTATCACAGATCCACAGGCTCCCCAGCCCAAGTTCCGCGGCCGCAAGCGCCATATTCTCCACACACGCGCCTATGGACTGCGCGTTGCAGATTTCATAAACGCGCTCTTCCGCATTTACAGCGCGCCGAAGCGATATTCCCAAAGGATTTACGACTAAGATCACGGTGGGCGCCTGCTCCATAATTTTCAGCGTATATTCGGCCCCGCCGCGGTAACACGCGCTTTCTGGAAGAAGCGGCTCTTCCTTTTCCCGCAGCATCCCTTCCCGCATCGCCGCAAGAAACGCGGCTTTTGCGGCTCCGGAAACCACGACAAAACGCCATGGCTGCCGGTTTTTGGAGGACGGCGCAAGGCTTCCCGCGCGCAGGATCTCTTCAATCTCCCGCCGTGAAACCGGCGTATTTTTGAATTCTCTGATGCTTCGCCTGTTTGCGATGGAAGGTATCATCTTGGCACGTCCTTTCTCAGGCGTGAGTAAATTTTTCCTGCGGTAAATCTCTCCACGAACGCCGTGAGGTTATCTAACCATGACCGCAGGCGCACAGCCGCTGCCATCCGCTTTGTGGGAAGCGCCTGCCGCTTCCCGCTCCATGGTCAATGTTCTCTCAGGCGTCGGAAAGTTTGCCATCCGGCAAACCTTTCCGCGAACGCCGTGAGGTTATCTAACCATGATCGCAGGCGCGCAGCGGCTGCCATCCGCTTTGCGGGAAGCGCCTGCCGCTTCCCGCTCCATGGTCAATGTTCTCTCAGGCGTCGGAAA
>JAHZCM010000186.1 GCA_019422905.1 Oscillospiraceae bacterium | reverse complement strand
ACTGCGCGCGCACGGCCTCAACGGTTTGTTGCAGGTCCAGCGTCTGCCCGTCCACGCTTTCCGTAAAGACAAACTCGCCCTTGTCGTAATCGTAGGACTCCACACTGGCGTCCTTGCCCTCCACATTAAATTCCGCGCTGCGGGCTTCAAGCTCGTCTTCCAGCGCCGTAAGCTTCAGCGAATAGGCAATTTTATACTGCCCGGCCGTCTGGCTTTTTAAAAGGCGGCTGAGCGTGATATCCAGCGTATCGACATAGCTGACGTCCTTGCCGCTCACTTCGAGCTTCGTTTCGCCAATCGTCAGCGTAACCTTGACATTCTCGTATTTTTTCATCATCTCGGCACGGCACGCTTTCAGCGCTTCATCGAGCTTCATTCCGGAAATATCCACGTTATCCATTTTTGTGCCCTCGGGAAACGTATCCTTCTCCGCGGCTTCCTCCGGCATTTCGGATACAACGCTGCTTTCCTCCTCCGGCGCCTTCTGGCAGCCCGTAAAGCTGCACGCGACCAGCAGCGCTGCCAAAATCACCGTCAGCAGAATCCCCGTTTTCTTTTTCGCCATCTCTCGTCCCATCCTTTCACGAAGCGCGGTTTTCACGCCTGACCCACCATCTATTTTGCAAGCCCCGGTCACCCGCAAAGGCGCCGTCCAATATCCCTGTTTTACACAGATTCATTATACCTGTCCGCCGCCGGGTTGTAAAGATGAACTTCTTAAAAAGTATCTTAAAAAACTTTGCGGCTCCGCCCCTGCGTCCGCTGCCTTTTCGGCCCGGGCACATCGCTCCCACGCCGCCACACCCTGCGGAGCAAGCCGTTTTCCCTTTCGGCAAACCTTTCCGCGAACGCCGTGAGGTTATCTAACCATGATCGCAGGCGCGCAGCGGCTGCCATCCGCTTTGTGGGAAGCGCCTGCCGCTTCCCACTCCATGGTCAATGTTCTCTCAGGCGTCGGAAAGTTTGCCACCGGCAAGCCTTTCCGCGAACGCCGTGAGGTTATTATACCATACCAAAGCAAAGAAGTCTCACGAAAGTTGCAAGGAAAATGCAAATATTCTGGAGTTTTTCGTCTGAAACGCCGCATTTTTTAGCCGGTATATATAGAAATTTAAAGGAAAGTGTGATAGACTTAAGCCAGAGAAGATTTGAAAAGGAGCGTTTGAATACTATGAGGATTTTGATTCTCACCTGTGCAACCGGAGGCGGACATCTGCGTGCTGCCGCGGCCCTGGAAAACTACATAAAAGAAACCACCCAGCACGAGGTTATCCAGATGGATTTCCTCAAGAGCATCGGAAAGCTGCTCGATAAAACTATCTGCGACGGCTACCTGTTCATGGCCAAAAAGACGCCCGCGCTGTTTGGCCGCCTGTATAAGACCGCAAATAAAGACAACCCGCTCGCCGATTTTGTGCCGCGTTCTTCGGAGCTTCTGGCCCTGCAGCTTTATCCGCACATTGAGGAGGTCGCGCCGGACGTCATCATCAGCGTGCATCCCTTCGCTACGGAAATGGTCTCCAGCCTGAAGGAGGATAAGAAAATCACCTGCCCGCTGATCTGCATCATGACCGACTACGGCGTGCATAAGGCGTGGATTGCCCCCTATGTGGACGCCTACATCGTGGCCTGCGAGGATATGGTGGACGATCTGCGCCGCTACGGTATCTCACGGGAGCAGATTTATCCTTACGGCATTCCGGTACATGACGTATTTTTCGATAAGGCGGATCAGCCGAAGCTCCTGCTGGAAATGGGCCTTGACCCGAATGTGCCGACCGTTCTGTTTATGGCGGGCAGCATGGGCGTTTCCAATATTGTGCAGCTTTATGAAAGCCTGTGCGCTTCGCCGCTTGAGCTGCAAATGATCATCATCACCGGCAACAACAAAAAACTGTACGGCCTGTTTGAAGAAAAGATTAAATCTTCCCCCAAAAAAACGAAGCTGCTCCAGTTCACCAAAGAGGTGGAGCGCTACATGCATGCTTCCGACCTCATCGTCACCAAGCCGGGCGGCCTGACGGTCTCGGAAGCGCTTGCGTGCAACCTGCCGCTCGCCGTTTTTGACGCGATCCCCGGGCAGGAGGAGGACAACGCCAATTTTCTGCAAACGCACGACATGGGCGTGCGCATCTCAAAGGACAATTTCTCCGCCGTGATCTCTTCGCTGATCGAGCACAAGGAGCGCCTGCGCCGCATGCGCGAGAGCTGCCGGGCATTTGACAAATCCCGCGCAAACGAAAACATTGTCGCGCTTGCCGAGCGGCTGGCGAAAGAATTCGCTACCTTTAATCCGGATCTGAGCTTTGCAACACGAAAGGGACGTTTTAACCTCCGCACTGCCGCGGTAATCATCGAGCAAGGCCGGCTGCTCGTCACAACGGATAATCAGTCTCCCTACTACTATCTGCCGGGCGGACGCATCACGATAAACGAGACGGCGCAGGACGCGCTTGCCCGCGAGCTGAAGGAGGAGCTGAACCTGAATGTCAGCGTCGGCCGCGCGCTTTGGATCTGCCAGAGCTTCTTCTCTCTTCAAAATACAGGCGAGCGCATCCACGAGCTGTGCACCTATTTCTGGACAGACGCTTCCGCCGCCGACATTTTGAACCGCGGTGATCGCTTTCCCGGTGCGGAGCCGGGCATCCGCTTTGAATGGATTCCACTGGACCGGCTGGTCGATGTGGAGCTTGAGCCGCAATGCCTGAAAACGAAGCTGTGCTGCCTGCCGGAGCACACGGAATTCCTGACCATTCAGGGATAAACGCTGCTTTTAGCCTATATTCCAAATCCTTTTAATAAATTCAGAATTTTTCTCGTTATATATCCAGCTTTTGGGGTCTCAGGAGGTACCTTGTTTTAGTTTCAACGGACACATTGTAAAGTACTGTAAATTGTGTTTGTATAAATATTTCGGCACGCCCAGAGCAGAGATCAATGACCTCTAAATTCATGGACCGCAAGACTTTACGAACCGTCACATGCACTTCAAAAATAGTGCCCGGCTCGATTGGATGAAAAGAACCACTACCAAAATCAAATCGGTAGATGATACCTCTGTCAACAAAATGCAGATGAACCCAGTAAGCAAGGGAAAAGACGACTTAAGGCGGTTGTCCTTTCCCTGCATTTTTATTTATTGGTAAAGATTTGATAATATGGAACAATTTGTGTAAACAATAGCGGCATCATAAAAAGCTATCGTTTATAAATCTTTGCTATGATGAACGCACAGCACTACACACCTCTGTATGGAACCGTCTATCGCCACAAAGCGCAGTCATATAAACCACTTCCAGTAGAGTACAGCGCCGGATCCCTCTATTTCTAAAGCAATGCCCTTTCGTCCAGTAGAGGCTTTCTCTTCCCACAGATAAACAATCATTTCTTCTATCTTAGATAACGCCGTGGACGCTTGCAGGGCATTGCCTCCTGAGCATGAGAAGTGC
>JAHZCM010000185.1 GCA_019422905.1 Oscillospiraceae bacterium | reverse complement strand
GCCACCGAGAGAGCCTCCTCGTAATTCTTTTCGCGGATCAGCCGCGCGAACTTGTCCGAGCCGGCGCCGATGGTGTCCAGCCCGCCCCTACCGGTGACGTCCCCCCGCCCGGGCCGGGGGGGGGTGCCCGGCCCGGGGCGGGGCGTTGCGGGCGCGGGGGCGGGGGTGGGTGGTGCTCGGCAGCGGTATTTTCCCCATCGTCCCCGGCGCGGGTATCTATTATACCGGCTACCATATTTTTATGAACGACAACGCCGCTGCACTCTCCACCGGTATGGAAACCATTAAAATCGCGATTGCCATTGCGATTGGCATCGGCATCATCGTCTCGCTGCCGCGGTTTTTCTTCACACCGCGCAGGGCGCCAGAGAAAGGAAGCAGCACTTGAAGCAGGTCACTATTGCCGAAAACGACGCGAACCAGCGCGTCGATAAATTTCTCACCAAATCCTATCCCAACCTGCCGCAGTCCATGCTGTACAAGGCCATCCGCAAGAAGGATATCAAGCTCAACGGCAAGCGCTGCGAGATCTCCACGCGCCTGCAAAAGGGCGACGTACTGACGATGTATCTCAAGGACGAATTTTTCGCGCAGGCGCCGAAGGCCTATGATTTTCTCAAGGCGCCGGATAAGCTCTCCATCCTCTACGAGGACGAGAACATCATGCTGCTCGACAAGAAGCCGGGCCTGATCGTCCACCCGGATGAAAATTACCATTTTGATTCACTGATTGCGCGCGTACAGCACTATTTGTATGACCGCGGCGAATATGACCCGGAAACGGAAAACGCTTTTGCCCCGGCGCTCGTCAACCGCATCGACCGCAATACCGGCGGCATTGTGATGGCCGCCAAAAACGCAGAGGCGCTGCGCATCATGAACGATAAGGTCAAGCACCGCGAAATGGACAAGCTGTATCTCTGCGTCGTCTGCGGCGTGCCGAAGAAGAAAAGCGATATCCTGACCGGTTATCTTGAGAAAAACGAGAATCAGAACCGCGTGTATATCACGAACCGGAAAACGGAGGACAGCCGAAGCATCCGGACGAAATACACGGTGCTGGAAACGCGCCGCGATTTCAGCCTTCTAGAGGTGGAGCTGCTCACCGGGCGCACACATCAGATCCGCGCACACATGGCTTCTATCGGCCATCCGCTCGCCGGAGACGGCAAATACGGGCGCAATGCCGACAACAAGAAAACCGGCTTCCCCTATCAGGCGCTGTACGCCTACAAGCTGACCTTTCGCTTTACAACAGATGCGGGCATTCTGGAATACCTGAACGAGCGGACATTTACCGCCGAACACGTTTGGTTTCTCGACGAATTCCGCGCGTTTCCAAAATAATTAAGAAGCACGCATACTAAGCCGGACTGCCGGATATTGCCTGCCGAAAGTCAAAACCGCTGGTAAATTTGTGGTTCGCTCAGCCCTAGAGGGTTCCGTGCTTATTGCCCCTCCGGGGTACTGAAAAATATCATTGCATCGCTCGCTCTGCAACCGGTAAGCCGGTTCATAATTCGGCGGTTTTATGGTTTACGGTAGTTCCCCGGTTTTCACGTATTCTCTCTCGAAAACTTATGTCCTCAAGACAATAGATCTATTTTTTACTTACGACTGTTTTCCATCTACTATTTGCCAAGGCTTTTTTTATTCTCCCCCCGCGGTAGAACCGGGGTTTGTCATACTATGTGCGATAAAAAAGCTCAGCTCTGCGCATATCGCGCAGTGTTCAGCTTGTATGAAATCAGAAGTAGTTAAACGGATTCGTCGTGCTGCCGTAATAGATGACCTCAAAGTGGAGATGGGGGCCGGTGGAATTGCCGGTGGAGCCCACATATGCGATGGTCTGTCCCGGCGAAACCGTATCGCCCACCGAACATGCCAAAGCGCTGGCGTGTGCATAACGCGTGGAATAGCCGTTGCCGTGATCGATAAACACGCAGTAGCCGTAGCTGTCCATCCATGCACTGTAAATCACCGTGCCGCTGTCCGCCGCAACGATCGGCTTCCCGTAGATGCCGCCGCCGGCAATGTCGATGCCGCGGTGCCCGCCGTCTCCGTAGTAACAGGTGATATAGGTGTATCCGGGCATCGGCCACACAAAGCTGCCCGTCCCCACATAGCCCGCGCCGCCACCGCCGCCGGCATTGTTGCCGGCCGCTTCGAGCGCCGCATAGTATTCCTCATACCATTTGTCAATCGCTGCATCCGCCTCAGCTTTTTCCTGCTCGATGCGCTCAGCCTCAGCCTGTGCCTCCGCCTCGTTCTGCTCGGCTTCTTCCAGCAGCGCCTGGTTCTGCTCGTACAAATCCGAAAGCTCCAGACTCTTTCTGTCCAAAGACTTCTTGCTTTCGCTGAGTTCTTCCTTGTCGGCGTTGATCTGCTCGACCTTTTCCTCTATCGATTTAAGCTGTTCCTCCAGCGTGTCAAGCAGCTCGGTATCATGCTCTGTGATCGCCTGGAGCATCTCGCTCTTTTTGGAATAATCCATCAGGCTGGAGCTTTTCAGGATGATCGACAGGGAGGATGCTTCCCCCGTCATATACATCGCGCGGAGACGCTCCTTCAAAAGGTCAAAATTGCCTTCAATGCTGTCCTGCGTTTCGGCAATATCCTTTTCGCCCTGTTCGATCTGATCGTCCAGCGCCGCGATCTGCTTCACCAGCAGGTCAAGCTGCTGCTGAACCGTATCGATCTTGGCCTGAATCTCATCGCGGTAGGCGCGCTTCTGGTTTACATCGTCGCGGAGGGCCTCCAGCCGCGCGTTATTGGCCTCCTCCTGCGCTTCCAGAGTCTCCAGCTGCGCCTTCAAATCGGAAATCGATTCCGCATGGGCCGCCGGCGCCGCAACAACGCCGGAATACAGAAAAAGTAAAACTGCAAGTGAGAAAGCGGTTAAGCTGCGCATAAAGCCATGCTTACACAACTGCGTTCTCTCCTTCCTTGTTTAAATATTTGCCGATTGAAATGCTGCCGCCCAAAAGGCCGAACAGCGCGCCGATAATCGCATACACCGCGATGATATACGGCAGATAGGGGTCGATATCCACCGCCGTGAGGAACGGCGCGATATTGTACAGCGCCATAACTGCGCGGTCATACACCAGCAGCAGCACCGCCGCAGAGACGCCGCCCGAAACCAGACCGATGATCATGCCCTCCACGATAAACGGAACGCGGACGAAGCCGTTTGTCGCGCCGACGGATTTCATGATATTGATCTCCGCACGCCGCGAGAACATCGTGACCTTGACCGTATTGGAAATGATGAACAGAGACACGACGGCGAGCACCACGATCAAAACGATGCTGGCCACACGGACGACCATATCGATATTGGAGAGCTTCGTCGCAATATCGCTGTAATCCGTGTACCGATCCCCCCCTTCAATCGCCTGACTCTGTTCCACAGTTTCATCATACATACTCAAATCATACATGGCGCTTGTATAAGCGTCCGGCAAAAAGTTCTCCTCG
>JAHZCM010000184.1 GCA_019422905.1 Oscillospiraceae bacterium | reverse complement strand
AAAGGCGCGATAGATCTGCTCGCACAGCATGACACGGGCAAGCTGATGCGGAAAGGTCATCGGGGACATGGAAATCCGCTTTCCAAGCGCTTTGGCGGATTCATGCAGGCCGTGCGAAGACCCGATCACAAAAGCGACGCTGCTCGCGCCGCCGACCGCCGCACCTTCCAGCTCTGCGGCGAGCTTTTCCGAGGAGAGCATTTTGCCCTCAATGCACAGCGCATAGACCGCGCTGCGCCCTACGGACGCCGAGATAGCCTTGGCCTCTTCCTCCAGCGCCCGCGCAATTTCCGCTTCGCTGGGGTTCTGCGGAAGCCGCGCCTCGTTGAGTTCAACAATCGAAAACCGGCAAAATGCGGAAAGCCGCTTTGCATATTCCGCAACGGCGTCCCGCCAGTATTTTTCCTTGAGCTTTCCGATGCATATCAGCTTTACTTCCAGCATTCCGTTTTCCTCAAAATTCAACCGTTCGCCCGTCGAGATTTTCGATCGGCGCCACGTCCAGTATGTAATCCGTCTCTTGCTGAATACCGGCCATCTGCATCCCGCAAACCGCTGTTTGCCTTGCGATTTCCGGCGTATTGTTCTCACGGCTCAAATGCGTCAGCATAAACCGTCTTGTACCGCGCTCAAAAAGCTCCGGCAGCAGCTCCGCGCAGGCGGTATTCGAAAGATGGCCGCAATCCGAAAGAATGCGCCGCTTCAGCGTATATGGATACGGCCCCGTGCGCAGCATACCGATATCGTGATTCGACTCCAGCACGGCGAAATCCGCACCCGTGAGGTTCTCGCGGATTTCCGGCGTTACGTGACCGAGATCCGTCGCGATAACCGCCACCTTGTCGTCCGCCGTGCGGATCCGGTATCCAAAGCCCTCCGCGCAGTCATGCGGAATGCGGAACGCCGAAATCTGCATACCGCCCAGCGCAAGCGCGCCGTCAATCGTGTACGCCGGGCAGGAGCCGTACCGAACACCCATAGCCCCAAGCGCCGTACGCGGACCGGCAGAGCCAAAAACCGGAATGCGATACCGCGAGGCGAAAACGCGCAGGCCGCCGACATGATCCGAATGCTCATGCGTCACCAATATCCCGCCGATTGCCAGCGGATCTATAGCACACCGCTTCAGAATATTCGTCGTCTGGCGCGCGCTGCGCCCGATGTCCACCAGAACGCCCGCCGCTTTCGATCCGATAAAATAACTGTTTCCCGTGCTTCCGCTGTAAAGCGCGCAAAGCTCTGCCATCCAATCATTTCCCCTTTGCCCAATCCTCATAAAAAACGCCCTGACAGAATTCCGTCGGGGCGAAAACGCTCCGGCCTTTCCCGGAGCCATCCTTATCCGATTTTCGCATTATCGCTGTCATACGGGTCGACGCGCAGATGAATATCCGCGCCCAGCCCAACAAATTTTTCAACGACATCCTCGTAGCCGCGCTGAATATGCTCGATCTCTTCGATCTTTGTCGTTCCCTGCGCGGCAAGCGCCGCAATAATCATGGCTGCACCCGCACGCAGGTCCACCGCGCGGACCGGCGCGCCCTTGAGACAATCCACACCTTCAATAATCGCGCTTTTCCCTTCCACTGTGATCTGCGCGCCCATGCGCTTGAGCTCTTCAATATAGCGGAAGCGGTTTTCCCAAACATTTTCATTCAGGATGCTCATCCCCTGCGCCAGAGACAGCAGCACGGCAATCTGCGGCTGCATATCCGTCGGGAAACCGGGATGCGGCATCGTTTTGACGTTGCACTTGTGCAGCGGCCCGTCGCGGCGGACACGCACGGCGTCGTCATATTCGATAACGGTAACGCCCATTTCCATCAGCTTGGCCGTAATTGACTCGAGATGCTTCGGCGTGACATTCTTAATCAGAACGTCGCCCATCGTGGCGGCAGCCGCCGCCATATACGTTCCAGCCTCGATCTGATCCGGAATGATCGAATACGTAATGCCCTTCAAATGTTCGACGCCGCGGATCTTGATCACATCGGTGCCCGCGCCGCTGATGTTGGCGCCCATCGAATTCAAAAAGTTCGCCAGATCGACCACGTGCGGTTCACGCGCGGCATTTTCGATCACGGTGAGGCCCTTGGCCTTTACGGCGGCAAGAATGGTATTCATCGTCGCGCCGACCGTCACCATATCGAGATAAATGTGCGCGCCGCGCAGCTCCTTTGCGGAAACCTCGATCATGCCGTCGTTGAGGCTGTATGTGCAGCCGAGCGCCTTAAAGCCCTTGATGTGCTGGTCGATCGGCCGGACGCCAAAATCACAGCCACCGGGCAGCGGGACAATCGCATGGGAAAAACGTGCAAGCAAGGCGCCGATATTATAGTAAGAACCGCGCATCTTCCGCCCCAGATCATTCGGCACAATATTTGTGTCGACAGTCGTCGGGTCGATCTCCACGGTGTTTTTGCCGATCCAGCGCACCTTCGCCCCCATCTCCATGAGGATCTGGGTGCTCAGCTTTACATCCGAAATATTGGGCACATTTTCGATACAGCAAGGCGATTCCGCCATCAAGACCGCCGGAATGATCGCGACAGCCGCATTCTTTGCGCCGCTGATCGTCACTTCGCCGGAAAGGCGGTTTCCGCCCCGAACAATAAATTTATCCACGATGATTATCCTTCCAAGTGTTTTTGCCGGCCGGCCCGGAACCGGTCCGTTCAAAAATGCGGACGGATCGCCTGCCAAGCCTGAAACGATAACCTTGTCCGCTTTTTCTATATATAAAAATCTAGTGAAGTCTGTGCTTAGTATGACCGTTAACTATCATAATACACAACGGCAAAAAAGTCAATATCTTGCAGGAACTTCCATGCGATTTTTTTGCCTTATGTAAACTTCATTCGTCTTTTTATATAAAAAATTCGGATTCAGGATCTTTTTTTGAAGGTAATTGGCTTTTCCTCACCGGCAAGAATACGCCTGATATTCGCACGGTGCTTAATGATCACCGTGATGCCGATCAGCGTGGCCACCGCCATAGCCATCACGACGTAAAGCATCGGCAGCCTTCCCGTCTTGTAATCGAGGAAATACGTGACAAAAAATGTGACGAACGGATACACGGCACATCCGCAGATGGAAGAGATCGAAACCGTTTTTTTCCACGCGAAGGACAGAAGGAAAAAGGCAAAGCAGATCAGGAAGACACGCCAGTCCAGCAGAAGCATCATGGCCGCCGCCGTCACGACGCCCTTGCCGCCCCGAAAGCCGAAATACAGCGGATACATGTGGCCGATGATGCAGCAAAAGCCTGCGGCGTACGTGCCGAGACGCGCCATTTCGGGGTCGATACCGTTCGTCACACAGACATACCGCACGGCAAAATAGCCCAGTGCCACACTGGCGGCGCACTTCAGGAAATCACACAAAAAGGTCAGCGCAGAAGCCTTTTTACCGGCGACCCGCAGCACATTCGTCGCACCCGCATTGCCGCTGCCGTGGTCGCGGACGTCCTCATGCGCAAAGGCGCGCGTCAAAAGAATCGCAGAGCTGATGCTGCCCAAAAGATAGCCCGCAGCCGCTACCAAAAGGAG
>JAHZCM010000183.1:1563-3603 GCA_019422905.1 Oscillospiraceae bacterium | reverse complement strand
GCTGGCACAGCAAATGGTTTGCGCAGGCCCGATAAAGGTCTATTAGCGTCTGGTATTTAAAAACGCATGGAAATATTATGTCATTTGCAGCAAATGTTCTGTTGTATGTAGGGCGGTTCACACACTGAACAAACTTTTCTACTAACCTGTCTGTTTACCCGCTAATCCGTTCGCCTGCTTATTGGCGGCTCGCTTCGCTCGCAGTGAAGCTAAAGCCCTTTTGCGGGATATCTCACCGGCAGAGCCGGTAGTTTCTATAACGATGAGAGCAGGCAGACTGAAAATCTGCCTGCTCCGCTTTCATATTTATTTTCTGGCGGTGATCAGCGTCGCATCCGGACCGGTCTTTGCGGAAACCTCCGCAAAGCCTGCGTCGCGCAGGATCTGTATCTCGTGTTCGGCGGTCAGCGGTGTATCGAAATGCACGAATACACCGTCCGGTATGCCGTCCCGCTTTCTGCGGCGGTCGCAGGTCTCGCGGAGAAGGCGTTCCTCCTCCGCACAGCAGGCACTATAGTCGCAGTTCAGAAACACGCCGCCCGGAGCAAGGCATTCGTAAGCCTTCCGGTAAAGCGGCAGCTTTTCCGCCGCCGTGAAATGATGCAGCGATTCAAAGGAGATCACCGCGTCGAACGGGCCGGGAAAGGGCTCCGTAAAGTAGCTTCCGCAAAGCAGCGTGAGCGCTCGTCCGCTGTGCTTTGCGCGCAGCCTTTCGAGCATGTCCGGGGAGAGGTCGATGCCGACGACCTGCATATCGGGAAAGAGCTGAAAAACCTTGTCCAGCTCTAACCCCGTGCCGCAGCCGAGATCAAGCAGCCGCTCGGTATCGGGCGGGAGCGCAGCCGCAAGGCGCGTGTAATCCGCCGCCCAATGGCCGAGCATGTGGGCCTCGTAACTGTCGATGCGATGGGCAAAGAAGTCGGCCATCTCCTCTATGGGCGTGCTTTCGGTATCCGCGAGCCACGCCCTCAGCTCGCGCAGATAGCTTTCCTGATTCATCATTCTTTTGTGCCCCCCGCACGGAGAGGGCACCCTTCCTTTCAAAACGGGCCTGCGTACAGTCGGCCCGTGAATTGTGTTTTTTCGCGCAGCACGGCTTTAAACGGCCTTGCGCGCGCTTTCCGCAAAGCTCGCCGTCGCCCGGCGGAGCAGAAGCTCCGCTTCACCGGGCGCGAGCGCCACGGACCCGGCGTATACGCCCTGTGCGATGCCGAAGGTGTAAAAGCGCACATCGCGGTATACGGCCTCGGCGGCCTCCACCGAAAGGCTGTACTGTGCGGCCGTGCATTCGATGGTTTCGCGGTTCCAACTGGACTCCAGAATCTGCGGTACGGTCCGTGTGCCGTATGCATCCGTGAGGAACATGACCTGAAACAGGTTCTTCTGCTCCTGCGCCAGCGCGATATGGGCGAGGCTGATGGTAAAGAGATAGTCGGCCTTATCGATGCGCGCGTCGATAAACGCCTGATAGACGCCGTCCAGGCCGCGGATGATCTCCGCGCGGAGCGCCTCCATGCTGCCGAAATTCCGGAAAATCGGCTGGATGGAGCATCCGAGCCTCGCTGCAAGGCTGCGGATATTCAGGGCGGCAATGCCCGACTCCAAAACGAGCCGGACGCCGGCTTCCACCAGCATTTCTCCTGTGATCCGCGCTGTACGCGCCATAAACTGCACGACCTTTCTGTATTCAGGCGCCGCTGTACATTCAGCCGCTCAATCCGCTGTTTTCCGCGCGCAGATTTTCCCGCCGGCCCTGCCTGCACCGGCTGCGGGTTGTAAGGAATAGATAAAGGATGAATTCGTGGCGTCTGATTGAATATCACGTGATATTTATAAAATAGCACCTGGATTTCCTTTTGTCAAGAATAAAATATCAATTGATATTTTATTCTTGCATCGTCTAAAATGAGATAGCGCAGCTTGCCGCCATACGGCTTCAAAACGTGATGTTCAGCAGCCTTGTACGGGAATAAAGCCCGATGCTGTCGAATGTATTGCGGCTGGGCTTATTGTGGAACCAGCAGCCGCCGATGTGCCTTT
>JAHZCM010000183.1:0-1553 GCA_019422905.1 Oscillospiraceae bacterium | reverse complement strand
CCCAGCGTCCCGCACCGGGCGTGCATGAAGAGCTGTAGGCTGCGGGCCACGCCGCGCCCGCGGTGCCGTTCGAGGACGATTTCACCGCAGGGGAGAAAGTCCGGCAGCAGCCTGTCGGGAATTATCACACCGAAGCCGAGCGTCTCTCCGTTTTCAACCGCGCGGTACAGTTCAACGCGTCCGCTTTCGAGGTCCGCTTCGGTAAAATCGCTTTCAAAAAAGCCGCCGGTCAGGGCGTGGACCTCCGGCAGCTCCGAAGCGGTTACGCGGCGCATGCAGTCTGGGCCGAATTCCGCCGGACGCACGTTCTGTGTGTTGTTCACGCCGAACAGATAGGCCTGCGTTTCTACCTTGGCCGGATGGGCCATGCAGAGCGCGAGAAAGGGTTCGTCGCAGGTAGCGACGAAGGCGCAGCGAATGCGGAAATCCCGGAGCGCCTTCTCGAAGAGAGTCTCGGAATCGGCGGTGGAAACGGTATCGTCTATCCAGAAGGAGGTCATGCGCGGGGATTCATCCGGAATATAACCGAAAAAGCCGACGGCGTCTGCGCCGCGGCGGATGGCGTAAACGTCGGCTCGAAGCACGTGATCCTCCCAAAAGTCGTCCGCAGGGCCGGTCAGCGCGGAAAGATAAGCTGCAAGCTGCGGACGGAGCGCGGAAAAATCGCTTTTTTCAAATGTATAAGTCATTTTTTATCATCCTTTTCAATGCTTTTGTGGTCTCCGCGCATCCGCTTCCGAAAACAAAAGGGCGCAGCTTCCGAAGGCCGGCAGCTGCGCGCGGGAATTCCGTGCCGCTCTGCTTCGGAAGCGGGACACAGCAACGCTGGGACTGCAAAGGTGCAGCCCCAAATTTGCCGTGTCAGCCTTATATTTCCGTTACAGAGCTATTAACAAACTTACATCTCGCTTTGACTGGTTTATTTTTAACAGTATAGCAGACTCAGGGTGAAATTACAAGTGGAATGGAGGAAGCGGAACGGAGGGCAAAAGAGAAAGCGCGGATTTCCTCCGCAGGAAAAAGGCTTGGCACGCGGGCCTTGCAAAGTGTCTGTGCGAATGCTACAATAAAAGGAAAAACAGAAGGAAAAGGGTGTTGTATCGATGTCCGTTAGAGAAAGGCTTCATTCCACCGGAGTTATTCCGGTGATTAAAATCAACGATGCGGAAAAGGCGGCGCCGCTGGCCCGCGCGCTCCGGGACGGCGGTCTGCCCGCTGCGGAGGTCACGTTCCGCACGGCGGCCGCTGCAGAGGCGATTCGCCGCATCAAGGCAGAGCTGCCGGAGGTTTGCGTCTGCGCCGGTACGGTGCTGACCGTTGAAACGGCGAAAGAGGCCGTAGCGGCCGGTGCGGAGGCGATCATCAGCCCCGGCACGAACCCGGAGGTCGTGCGCTGGTGCATGGAAAACCGCGTGCCGGTGATTCCCGGCTGCGCGACGCCGACCGAGGTGGAGGCATGCATGCGCATGGGGCTTGATTTTGTCAAGCTGTTCCCGGCGGAGGTCGTGGGCGGAGGCAAAATGCTGAAGGCGCTTTCCGGCCCGGACGGCGGC
>JAHZCM010000182.1:1854-3646 GCA_019422905.1 Oscillospiraceae bacterium | reverse complement strand
TCACGGTTTGCGTCGATATAGCGGTACGCCTCGGCATAATCCCGAAACACGAAATGCTTCGAAATCAGCGGCTTCAGGCTGACCTTACCTGCGCGGACAAGCTCGATGGCCGTGAGATAATCCTCGTTCCGGTACATCATCGTCGTGTTGAGATCCAGCTCATGATCGTTCAGCACGGCAAGGTCGATATGCGCCATACCGGCAAATACCGCCACGAGGATGATCGTGCTGCCCTTGCGTGCATGCTGAATCGCCTGCCCCATCGTGATATCGTTTCCGGCACAGTCGTAAATGACATCCGCCTTATCGGGTCCAAAGGCATCGACCAGCGCCGCGCCGAAATCCGCGGTTTTTGTATTGACACAGAAATCCACGCCGCACGCCTTGGCCTTTTCCAGCCGGACATCGCTGATGTCCGTAATCAGCACGCTCTGCGCGCCCATGCCCTTCGCCGCCTGCGCCACCAAAATGCCGATCGGTCCTGCACCGAGCACAGCGACGCGCATACCCTGCATGTCGCCGAATTTACGCACCGCATGCACGGCCACGGCCAGCGGCTCGATCATCGCGCCCTCGTCAAAGCTCATCTCCTGAGGCAGCGGCGTGATCTTCTTCGCATCGACGGCAAAGTACTCGGAAGCGACGCCTGTCGTCTGAAAGCCCATCACCTTCAGGCTCTCGCAGAGGTTATACTTGCCGTGGCGGCAGGGATAGCATTCCCCGCAGACCACCTGCGGCTGAATCGTGACCTTCTGGCCTACGGAAAGCCCCTCGACGCCCTCGCCGAGCGCCGTGATCTCTCCGGAAACCTCGTGCCCCTGCGTCACCGGATAGCTCGTAAACGGATGCTTGCCGTGCCAGACATGTATGTCTGAGCCGCAAACGCCGATCTTCATGATCTTGACGACGGCTTCCCCCGCTTTCGGCGTGGGCTTTTCAATTTCCCGGAACTCAATTTGGCCGGGTGCTGTCATAACCTGTTGCAGCATAATAAACTCCTCCATAAAACAAAGTGGTATACCGGACTTTTGAGCCAGTATACCACAGTTTTCATAAAAACACAAGCACGCAGACCGCAGAAAAACCATTTACCAGGTTTCCGCGCTCCGTGCGCAGTGTCTGATTTTTCGTGCGGCACGCACCTCAACGAAGCAGCCGCAGAGCGCGCACATACCATTGACGAGCTGATCGCACGCCTTACACTTTTCGAGCCGCTCCCGATACTCTGATTCAGGCGTTTTCTGTTCCGGCGGGATATTTTCGATATATTCGTAAATGGAGCTGAAATATTCCGCATCGCTCAGCTCCTTCAGCAGACAGCGTCTGCAAACCGCCGGCGGCATCAGGATACCGTGAGTTCCACAACGGAACAGGCCGGCAGCGTGCAGGTGAGCGCGCCGTTTTCCATGCGCGGCATATCAAAATCACGCACGCGGACACGTTCCGGAGCGTCAAAATCATTGTAATCACGCATAGAGCCGGTCAGGATACGTCCAGCCGCCTCGCCGCCCGTCTTGCCGAGAAGCTCAATTTCCACCGGGCATTCCTCGTTAGCCGAGAGATTGGCAATCGTGATGTGCACCGTCCTCGCGGCGTCCTCGGAGGCTGAGACACTGAGATTTTGAATTCTCTCATCCTCCATGCCGATTTCCTGCGTCTGTGCAAAGGTACCGAGCAGCGTCGCGTCCTGATGGTGCTTATAAAGTTCAAAGACATGGTATGTCGGCGTGCACACCATCTTGTCGCCCTCGGTGAGAATGACGGCCTGCAGCACATTGACCATCTGGGCAAT
>JAHZCM010000182.1:354-1844 GCA_019422905.1 Oscillospiraceae bacterium | reverse complement strand
CACCACACGGTCGCTGTGCCGGTTGAAAATATTCAGCGTCAGGGCGGCGACCATCGCGTCGCGCATGGTGTTCTGCTGATAGAGGAAGCCCGGATTGGTACCCGGCTCCACGTCGTACCATGTACCCCACTCGTCGACGATCAGGCCGACCTTATGCGCCGGGTCGTAACGGTCCATAATCTGCGCGTGCTTCGTGACAAGCTCCTCCATATAGAAAGCCTTTTTAAGCGTACGGTAGTAGGCGCTTTCATCAAACTCTGTGGCGGAGCCTTTATGCTCCCACGCACCCGGCACGGTATAATAGTGCAGGCTCAAGCCATCCATGTAACCGCCCGCGATGCGCATGACCTCGTCCGTCCAGTTATAGTCGTCCGCGTTCGGGCCGCAGGCAATGCGGAACACACGGTTCTCGCCGTAATCGCGGACATAGGTCTGATAGCGGCGATAGAGATCGGCGTAATAGGACGGGCGCATGTTGCCGCCGCAGCCCCAGTTCTCATTGCCGACGCCGAAAAATTTAACCTTCCACGGCTCGGGATGCCCGTTCTTCGCGCGCAGATCTGCCATCGGGGAAACGCCGTCAAACGTCATATATTCCATCCACTCGCTCATTTCCTGCACGGTGCCGGAACCGACATTGCCGTTGATATACGGTTCGCAGCCTACCTGCCGGCAAAACTCCAGAAACTCATGCGTTCCAAAGGAATTGTCTTCCACAACGCCGCCCCAGTGCGTATTGATCATCTTTTTGCGGCTCTCCTTCGGGCCGATGCCGTCCTTCCAGTGATATTCATCGGCAAAGCAGCCGCCCGGCCAGCGCAGCACAGGCAGGCGGATATTCCGAAGCGCCTCCACAACATCCGTGCGCATGCCGTTGACATTCGGAATCGCGCTGCCCTCTCCGACATAAACGCCGTTATAGATGCAGCGGCCGAGATGCTCCGAAAAATTCCCGTAAATATTGCGGTTGATTTTGCTCCGCTTATCCAGCGTGTTGACTACGATTTTATTCATCCGTGCCGTTCCTCCGTTTCCATACGCGGTTTTTTCTATTATAGCATGCCATTTCGTTTTTGCAAGATCTGTACGTACAATTTTGCTTTTTCAAATTCATTGAAACTAATAGTTTACTTTGCAACTAAATTCTGCTATACTGTAAAATAGAGTATGGATTTTGAAAGGTGTGGGAAATCCCAAATGACAAAAGCAGAGTTCAAAACGTATCTGGGCGACAAAGCCTTTTACAAAAACGTCGCCAAAATCGCCATCCCGATCTCCTTGCAGAGCCTGATCACCATTGGTGTCAACATGATGGATACGATCATGCTCGGCAAGCTCGGTGAGGTTGCGATTTCGGCCTCCAGCCTGGCGAACCAGTTTATCAGCTTATTCCAGATCTGCTGTATGGGTATGGGTATGGGCGCTTCGGTGCTGACCTCCCGCTTCTGGGGCATGCAGAATATTCCGTCTCTGCGCAAAGCCGTGACAAT
>JAHZCM010000182.1:0-344 GCA_019422905.1 Oscillospiraceae bacterium | reverse complement strand
GTACCGTCTGTGCTTTGTGATCGGTCTCGGCTTTACAGTCGCCACGATCGCGGCCCCTGGCGCTTTGATGCGCATCTACACGAACGACGCCGACGTCATCCGTGAGGGCATCGGCTATTTTAAATGGAGTATTCCGTGCTATTGGCTGCTCGGCTTTTCCCTGACGACGACGATCGTGCTGCGCAGCATCGGGCAGGTCAAGATTCCGCTGGTCTGCTCAATCGTCGCATTTTTTATCAATGTGGGTGCAAACTGGGTATTTATTTTCGGCCACTTCGGCGCGCCGGCCATGGGTGTGGAGGGCGCCGCGCTCGGCACCCTGATTTCCAGAATTTTTGAATTCA
>JAHZCM010000181.1 GCA_019422905.1 Oscillospiraceae bacterium | reverse complement strand
GACTGCGCCATGTGGCCGGCACCCAGTGGGGCAACAAGAAGTACATGAACATGAAACATCTGGAGGCTGCCGCTGAGGACGCCTTCATTGCCGGCTGACTTCATTTACACCAGAGTCTGCAATCATTTTGCGAAAAATTCTTGACACTACCCTGCTGAGAGGAGTGATTTCTCTCCTGCGATGCGACTCTTATGACGGCCAGAGTGGCATCCATGCCCACTGTCCCAAAACATGCAAAAACCCACGTCTGTTTGAAAACAGACGTGGGTTTAAATTTGCGATGTTCTCGATTTGCCGTTCCTATTTCGTTTGCCTGTATCTGAGCTTTATAACTTTCTAAGAACGGACGGTACGGAAACGGGGAATTCTGAACGGCCGGGGCAGTTTACAGGAACTGCGCGGGATCAACGCGCGTGCCATTCTGGTAAACCTCGAAGTGGCAGTGGTCGCCGAAGGAATAACCGGTGTTGCCGACATATCCGATAATGTCGCCCTTGTTGACCCACTGGCCTTCGTAAACCGCCACGGAGCTCATGTGGGCATACAGGGTGGAATAGGTGGAATCGTGATAAATCGAGACGTAGTAACCCCAAGAATCGCCCCAGGAATCGGAGCCGTTGGCGACCATGACCTTACCGGAACGGGATGCGACGATCGGCGTACCGTGAGAGGCCGGAATATCCATTCCGTAATGGCCGTTGCCAAACGAGCAGCTTATGCCGCTCCAGCCGGGGACCGGCCAGCCAAAGCTCTCGCCGGAATTATCGGTCGGCGCAGAGGGGGGCGTCGGGACCGGCGTGGGTGTGGGGGTTGCCGGAACCTCAGGAACCGGGGTCGGTGTCGGGGTGGGAAGCGCTTCGCCGTTCTCGTCGATTTCCGGGGTCGGAACCGGCGTGGGGGTCGGCGTCGGCTCTACGCTCGGTACGGGCGTGGGCGTCGGCGTTGCCATGGCGGCTTGCTTTGCAGCTTCTTCCTCCCGCTGCATTTCAGCGATCTTATTGGCCATCATGCCGGCCAGTGCGTATTCTTCTTCTTCGGTGCGCGCCAGCTCGGTTTCAGCCTCGCCTTTTTCGGCGCGGATCTCTTCCAAAAGCGCCTGATTTTCGGCCTCGAGATCCGTCAGCTCGGTCTGGCTGGATTCCAGCAGCTTCTTCTCGTCGGCCAGCGCGGTTTTCTCTTTTTCCAGCTGCTCGCGTTCCTCGGTGGTTTTCGTCATATACTCGGAAACCTGGTCGATCAGCAGTCTGTCGTGGTGCGTGATGCTGGAAATCATTTCGGTGCGCACGGAGAAGTCGTGCAGGCTTTCCGCGTTGAAAAGGATTTCAAGCGTACTGACCTTGCCGGCGGTATACAGCGCAGCAAGGCGCTTCTTGAGAAGCTCCAGCGTATCCTGAATTTCGTCCTCGGCGAGCTTCAGGTTTGCTTCCAGATCGGTGATGCTGTGGTTGAGCGTGGTGATATTCTCCGTTGCGGCGTCGATCTGCGCCTTAACGGTATCGATCTTTTCGGCGATCAGCGCCTGCTCCTGCTCTTTGGCGGACTCGTCCGCTTCCAGCGCGTTGATCTGCGCCTCCAAATCGGATCTCTTTTGGGAGAGCGCATTCTGCTGCGCTTCGATATCCTCCACCGTCGTCGCGTAGCTCAGCGGCGCGGCTGCGATCAGCAGTGCGGAGAGCGCGAGCGCCGTCAGACGGGTGGCGCGCCTATGTAAATGCTTCATGGGAATCATCCTTTCAGCAAAAGTTTCCAAGAGTTACAAATACTCACATTAACGGTTACATTCTAAACGATATACGGCTCTTTATAATTCCGTAAAAGAATTAAAACGTAAAAACTACAAAAAGACGACAGGAAAATTTCAAAATGATTACAGAACGGAGACGAATCGGTTTCCGCGGCGGATGAGAATTTACAGAAATTCCGTGCTTCAAGGTGTGTAAAGGATTGACACCGGACAAGAAAAAAAGTAAAATAGCAGGGAAGATGGTTAGTTTGTTTAACTAAATTTCGAGCGGCTTCGACATGCCGTGCGGAACTGCCTGCCGCCGATGGTTGCGGGCGTTCTGCCGGAAAAGTCGTTAGGCGCGTACTGCGCGAAGCGAGGGAGGGAGCCTTGTATGCCGGCATTTGCGGCGGAGCTGAATGAGCTTCTGGTGGAGATCTACCGGAACATCCAAATTTTGGAGCAAAGCGAACTGAAGAAAAGCCGCCTCAACCTGTCCATCAGCGAGATGCATCTGATCGAGCTGATTGCAAAAGGCGGAGACGACGGCATCACGGTCAGCGAGATCGCTCTGCGGCTCAAGGTGACAAAGCCCTCCGTCACGGTGGCTGTAAACAAGCTGGTGCAGAAGGGCTACTGCGAGAAGCGGCGGCTTCAGGATGACCGGCGCGCCGTTCTGGTCGTGCTGACCAAGGCGGGCAGAAAGGTGGAAGCGTTTCATACGCGCTGCCACCGCAGCATGATCCGGGAAATCGGCGATGATCTCAGCGAGCAGGAGATGGCGGAACTGATCAAAACCATGTCGCGCATCAATACGTATTTCAAGGCAAGGATATAGCGTGCCGCTTTGCGGCGTGCGGCGCCGGGGCTTGCCGGCGCGGAAAGGAAGGCAGAAAATGAGTTTTACAATTTTGGGCACGGGCAGCTATGCGCCGGAGCATATCGTTACGAACGACGATCTGGCGCAGTTGGTCGAAACGAACGACGAGTGGATTACGCAGCGCATCGGCGTAAAGACCCGCCACATCAGCGTGACGGAGACAAACACGGACATGGCGGTGCAGGCCGCGGAGCGGGCGCTGGAAAATGCGGACGTCCGGCCCGAGGAGCTGGATCTGATCATCGCGACGACCATTACGGGCGATTCGGTTTCGCCGGGTACGGGCTGCATGGTGCAGAACCGTATCGGCGCGCACTGCCCCGCGTTTGACCTTGGAGCGGCATGCTCCGGCTTCCTGTTTGCGCTGGAAACGGCGGCGGGCTTCTTTGCACGCGGCTACAAGCGCATCCTCGTTGTCAGCTCGGAGCGCACGAGCGGCATTGTGGACTGGACGGACCGCGGCACCTGCTGTATTTTCGGCGACGGCGCGGGCGCGGCGGTGCTCGGCCCCGGCGACGGCCTGCTCGCCTCGCATCTTCTGACGAAGGGCGGCGGCGACGTCATCAACATCCCGACGCATTACGGCAATTCCCCGTGGTATAAGGGCGAGCTCGCGGAAAAGACCTCCATCTTTATGAATGGGCGCGAGACGTATAAATTCGCCGTCATGGCGATGTCCGACAACATCAAGGAGCTGATGGCTGAGGCCGGTATTTCCGGCGAGGACGTGGCGCTGGTTATCCCGCATCAGGCGAACTACCGCATCATCAATGAGGCGCGCCGCCGGATTCCCGACATCGCGCCGGATCGCTTCTGCATCAATATCGACCGTTACGGCAACACCTCCTCGGCGAGCGTGCCGATTCTGCTGGACGAGATGAACCGCGCGGGAAAAATCAAACGTGGGGACATTCTCGTGCTGGCGGCGTTTGGCGGCGGCCTTTCCGCAGGCGCGATGATTCTGAAGTGGTAAACGGCCGGTTTGCAGAGGGTAAACGCGGGCCGCGCGCGGCGCTTTTGGTCCTGCGCGGGGCATTCTGCGCAACCGCAACCCGGAATTCTTTGCCCCGCATTTTGCAAAACGGGTTCAATGCAAGG
>JAHZCM010000018.1:9779-24296 GCA_019422905.1 Oscillospiraceae bacterium | reverse complement strand
CGGCGCAGGCGCCGGAGCCCTTCCTGCCGCCGCTCAACATCACCAAGGAAGAAATTGACGCGGGGCTTGCAATCTTCGCGGAACAAATCAAAGACTGAACCTACCGGAAAGGACGGAACCGATGAAACACTTACTTAAGCTCCTCGACCTCTCAAAGGAAGAGATTATCGACATTTTGAATCTTGCCGACCAGCTCAAATACGAGACGAAGCACGGCATCGAGCACCCCTATCTCAAGGGCAAGGCGCTCGGCATGATTTTTGAAAAATCCTCCACCAGAACGCGCGTCTCCTTTGAGGTGGGCATCAATCAGCTCGGCGGCTACGCGGTCGTGCTCGCGAGCGAAGGCTCCCAGATCGGGCGCGGCGAGCCGGTGCAGGATACCGCACGCGTCCTCTCCCGCTATGTGGACGGCATCATGATCCGCACCTTTGAGCAGCAGGAGGTGGAGGATCTCGCGAAATACGGCTCCGTCCCGGTGATCAACGGCCTGACGGATTTCTGCCATCCCTGCCAGATCCTTGCCGATCTGATGACGATCCGCGAGTATAAGGGCTCCTTTGACGGGCTCAAAATGTGCTTCATCGGCGACGGCAACAACATGATGAATTCGCTGATCGTCGGCTGTCTCAAGGTCGGCATGGCGGTTTCCGTCGCGTGCCCGGAGGGCTACCGCCCGCCAAAGGAAATCCTCGATTTCGCTGCCGGCTATGACTGCTTCGGGCTGACCGACGACCCAAAGACCGTTGCGAAGGATGCGGACGTCGTGATCACCGACGTCTGGACGTCGATGGGCCAGGAGGAGGAGCGCGCGGCGCGCGAAAAGGCGTTTGCGGGCTACTGCGTGGACGCGGGCATCATGGCCGCCGCAAAGCCGGACGCGATCGTGCAGCACTGCCTGCCGGCGCACCGCGGCGAGGAAATCACCGAGGAGGTATTCGAGGCGAACGCGGGCCCGATCTTCGACGAGGCCGAGAACCGTCTCCATGCGCAGAAGGCTGTCATGGTCACGCTGATGAAGGACCGGTAAGGCGGTCCGCCCCGCTTTGCGGCGTTCGGCGGAAAAAGCGGAGCGGCACAAAAATCCGATAGAAACCCGGACGCCCGGAAGCGGCGGACGGCACAAGTCCGGGCTGCGGTTTTCCGCAGCCCGGTTTTTTCTGCACAAAAGCGCGGGTTTCCATTGCTTTTTCTGTTTTGCTGCGTTACAATGAGGAAAATCTCAAATTGTGTTAAAAGGGGAGTGTTGTTTATGCTGAGAAAACAGCCTTGGTTCGATTTCTGCGACGCGCTTGCCATCGAGGTCGAGCAGATGACGGACGAGGGGCGGGACGCCGCGTGCTTCATGGCGCAGGCGACGGCCATTGAAAAAATAGAGCATGGAATTGAGCGCACAGCGGCCGGCGCGGCGCTGCTCGAACAGCTTGAGGCGCTGCCTGCGCCGTTTGACGCGCAGGAGCCGTCCGGGCTTGCGGAGATTCAGGCGCTCGCCGAAGGAGAGTCCTGTGAAAAAGTGGCTGCGGATACCGATAAAATCTACGGCGCGTGGCTCGGCCGCTGCGCGGGCTGCCTGCTGGGGCAGCCGGTGGAGGGATGGCGGCGCGCACGGATCAACGGCCTGCTGGAGGAAACCGGCAATCTGCCGCTGCAAACCTATATCTCGTCGGATATTCCCCAGGCGCTGCGCGAAAAATACGATGTGCGCGACGACCAACACGCGTACGGCGCGGAGAAAACGGGGTGGATCAACAACGTCTCCTATATGCCGGAGGACGACGACACAAACTACACACTGCTCGCGCTGAAGCGCGTCGAGCAGTATGGGCGCGATTTCACGCCGGACGACGTGGCGGAGAGCTGGCTGATGAACCTGCCGCTGCTGCATGTCTGCACGGCGGAGCGCGTCGCGTATATCAACCTCGCGCAGTCGCTTTATCCGCCGCAGTCCGCATCATACCGCAATCCGTACCGCGAGTGGATCGGCGCGCAGATCCGCGGCGATCTGTTCGGCTACATCTGCCCCGGCGACATGAAAACGGCGGCGGAAATGGCCTGGCGCGACGCGTCCATTTCCCATGTGAAAAACGGCATCTACGGCGAAATGTGGGTTTCCACCATGCTGGCCAAGGCGGCGGTCTGCGGCGATATGCGTGCGGTGATGGAATCCGGCATGCGGCAGATCCCGCCGGAAAGCCGCTTGCACCGCGAGCTGGCTGAGATGCTCCGCCGGCATGATGCAGGCGAAACGGCGGAGGAGGCCGCGGCGTACATTCTTGCAAAATATGACGAGAACAATCCCCACCACTGGTGCCACACGATTTCGAACGCGGCGATCGTGGCGCTTGGCCTCTTGTGGGGCGAGAAGGACTTTACGCGCACGATGGGGCTTTGCCTCACAATGGGCTTTGACACCGACTGCAACTGCGCGACGGCGGGCTCCGTGCTCGGCATGGTGCTCGGCGCATCTGGTCTCCCGAAGAGCTGGACCAAACCGCTTTCGGACACGGTGCTTTCCGGTGTGGACGGCTTCGGCCTCGTGCGCATCTCGGATATGGCGCGCCGGACGGCGGCGCTCGTCTGAATCCCGGCCGGAAAAGCGCAGAAAAAGACAGGCGCGCTGCGCATTGACCGGTTATACTGGAAGCAGAAAATCTGCATCCAGGAGGAAAAACGATGAGAGAAAGTATCCTGAACCATTACCGCGCTGCGGGCACATACACGTATGCGGGCGCTTATGCGGACGTATTCCGCAGTCTGCCGGACGCTCCGCGCACGCTGGGGGAGCTGGTGTGTGCCCAAATCCTGCACCGCGTTACCCTGCGCGACGGCAACACGAACGCCAATCACGACCTGCGGTACGGCGACCTGACGCGGTTTCCGTGGTATCGCATGCGGTGCGAGGACGACATTTTCCTGACGGCGCCCGCGATGGCGGCGGAGCTGCTTCGGCTGGACGGGCGCGGCTTCGTGAGAGACCGCGCCGTCGAGCATAAGCTCGTGCTGACCTGCCGCTACGTTTCCGTGCTCATGTCCGCGATCTATAAGGCAAAGGGGATTCCGTGCCGCAGCCGCGCCGGCTTTGCTCCGTATTTTCATCCGGGCGAAAGCTGGGATCACTGGATCAATCAGGTGTGGAGCGCTGCGGAAAACCGCTGGATTACGTTCGATGCGGACGGCTTTTACGACGAGCAGGCGATGGGTATCGATGCCTACGACCTTAGAGCCGCAGCAGTTCGACTGGGCGGCGCAGGCATGGCTCGATATCCGCGCGGGCAAATCGGACGGCGCGCGCTTCATCTATGCCGACGGGCTGCTGTTGGACCCGGATGAAAACTTTGACGCGCTCTGCGCCCTGTGGGAGGACGAAAGGAAATTCCGCGTTCTGAACAGCCCGCTTGTCGGCGATTCCGATCATTCGGACATGTGAAAGCCCGGCCGTTTCACGCTGTACTTGCTCCTGTTACCGGGATGCTTAGCACCGGGGTCGGTCCCGATGACACAGGAGGAGTATGCGCTGTACCTTCCGGAGAGGACGGACTCTATACGTTCCGCGTCTCTTTCGTGCGGCCCTCGCCGTCGCAATAGCAGCGGCTCTCCATGGCCGCCGCTAGGTGGATTCGGAGCCGGAGATTACCGCCCAAATCGCGCGTCCGCGCGATTTGCTCGCTGGAGAAAATGCCGATGAGCTGCAAGCGTTGCGGCAGTCTTTTCTGGATTTTTATCTGGAAATCTATCCCGAGGGTCTTGAGAAAGTGGAAGATCCCTCCATAGATTTGATTCCCCTCACGGAGGTGCGCGTCTCGCGGAAGTAAAGGAAGCGCAGGACAACAGAATCGCTTATCTCCCGCCCGGGAGGGGTATCGTCCCCATCCGGGCGTTTTTGCGCTATGCGGGCCGGCGCGCCCGTTCATAATTTTTTCGGAATTTGCTTCTGTTCAAGATACGCAAGATATGGTATACTAAAATAAATATGGGCTTCTCTGCCCTTTTCCGAAAGAAAGGGAAAATCAAAAGCATGATCGTTCTCGGTATTGATCCCGGCTATGCCATTGTCGGCTACGGCGTCCTTGAAATGAAAAACAGCCGGTACCGCACGCTGGAGCACGGCGCGGTGACAACAAAGGCGGGCGTGGAGTTCAACCGGCGGCTCGAGATCATTTACGACGGCCTTACGGAGATTTTCAAGCGGTACCGTCCGGACGCCGTTTCCGTGGAGAAGCTGTATTTTTCAAACAACAAGACGACCGGCATCGGCGTGGCGGAGGCCCGCGGCGTGATCCTGCTTGCGGCGCAGAAGGCCGGCGTTCCCGTTTTTGAGTATACGCCGGTGCAGGTGAAGCTCGCCGTTACGGGCTACGGAAAGGCCCTGAAGCCGCAGGTGATGGAGATGACGCGCCGCCTGCTGGGGCTGAAGGAGGTGCCCAGGCCCGACGATACGGCCGACGCGCTTGCCGTTGCGATCTGCCACTGCCAGGCCTCGGGTACGGCACTGCGGCAATTCCTGCGCTGATTTACATAGGAATGTTGAGGAATGTTGGAAAGGATTTTCGCTTATGTTTTATAGTCTGACCGGAAAGCTCGTGCATATGGAGCCGGGCATGGTGGCGGTGGAGTGCGGCGGCGTCGCCTTTAAATGCGCCACCTCCATGCACACGCAGAAGAACATGCCGCGCATCGGCGAAACGACGACGGTGTACACGCATTTAAACGTGCGGGAGGATGCGCTCGACCTGTTCGGCTTCGTTTCCAAGAGCGAGCTGAACTGCTTCAAAATGCTGACGGCGATCAGCGGCGTCGGCCCGAAGGTTGCGCTCGCGATTCTTTCCGAAATGACGCCGGAAGGTGTGGCGATGGCCGCGGCCTCCGGCGACAGCAAGAGCTTTACGCGGGCGAGCGGTGTCGGCCCTAAGCTCGCTCAGCGCATTGTGCTGGAGCTCAAGGATAAGGTGAAAAAGATGGCGGTGTCCGACGGGGATATGCAGCTTTCCGGGGCAGACGTCGGCATCATTTCCGCTTCGAAAAATGCGGAGCAGGCCGTGCAGGCGCTCATCGTGTTGGGCTACACGCAGTCGGAGGCGGCGCAGGCGGTCGCAAGGCTCGATTCCGACCTGCCCACCGAGGAGCTGATCCGCCTTGCGCTCAAGGGCATGATGTCCCGTTTTTCATAAAGAAGGTGTGAAGCCATGGCATTTGACAGAAATGACGATTTTGATTTTGAAAACCGCGTGATCGCGCCGGAATACGCGCCGGAGGACGCGGAGGTGGAAAACCCGCTGCGCCCGCGCACCTTTGCCGATTACGTCGGGCAGGAAAAGGTCAAGGAAAACCTCGAGGTATTTATCGCGGCGGCCAAGCAGCGCAAGGAATCTCTGGACCATGTGCTGCTGTACGGTCCGCCGGGCCTCGGCAAAACGACGCTGGCGGGCATCATCGCAAATGAGCTCGGTGTAAACCTGCGCATCACAAGCGGCCCGGCGATCGAGAAGCCGGGCGATCTCGCCGCGCTTTTGACCAATCTGAACCACGGCGACGTGCTGTTCATCGACGAGATCCACCGCCTGCCGCGCGCCGTGGAGGAGATCCTTTATCCGGCGATGGAGGATTTCGCGCTGGACATCATCACCGGCAAGGGGCAGATGGCGGCTTCCTATCACCTGCCGCTGCCGCGCTTTACGCTGGTGGGCGCGACGACGCGCGCCGGGCAGCTTTCGGCGCCGCTGCGCGACCGCTTCGGCGTCGTGCTGCGGCTGGAGCTGTACGAGCCGCGCGAGCTCTCGAAGATCATCACGCGCAGCGCCGGAATTCTCGGCATTGAGATTGAGGCGGACGGCGCGCTGGAAATCGCCTCGCGTTCCCGCGGCACGCCGCGTATCGCGAACCGGATGCTCAAGCGCGTGCGCGACTTCGCGCAGGTCATGAGCGACGGCGTGATCACCTACAGCACGGCGAAAATCGCGCTGGATCGGCTGGAGATCGACGAGCTTGGCCTCGATTCCGGCGACCGCCGGATGCTCAACGCGATCATCCAGTATTATAACGGCGGCCCGGTCGGCGTAGAAACGCTGGCGGCGGCTATCGGCGAGGAGGCCGTGACGATTGAGGACGTCGTGGAGCCGTACCTGATGCAGATCGGCTTTTTGCAGCGCACGCCCCGCGGCCGCTGCGCGACCCGCGCCGCATACCTGCATCTCGGCCTCACGCCGCCGGGCAGCGCGGCGGACGACAACCCAAAATTCGACGTATAATTCCAACACACATAAAGGAGCTTAATCATTATGGGCAGACTATTTGGAACAGACGGTATTCGAGGGATTGCAAATAAGGATTTGACGTGCGAGCTTGCGACAAAGCTCGGCCGGGCCGCGGCCGCGGTTCTGACAAACAAATCAACGCGGCATCCCCGCGTCATCATCGGCAAGGACACCCGCCTTTCGAGCGACATGCTGGAAAGCGCAATGGCGGCGGGCCTGTGCAGCGTCGGCGCTTCCGTCGTGCTGCTCGGCGTCGTGCCGACGCCGGCGGTGGCTTATCTGGTCGAGAAGTACAAGGCGGATGCGGGCGTTATGATCTCCGCCTCCCACAATTCCTATGAGTATAACGGCATCAAAATTTTCAGCGGAGACGGCTATAAGCTGCCGGACGATCTGGAGGAGCGCATTGAATCGCTGATTCTCGGCGAAGCCGCGCTGCCGGCGCCGCCCGCGGACAGCGACATCGGCACGGTCACGACGGCGCCGAACGCGCTGCGCGATTACATCGACCATGTGAAATCCACGGTGCATTTCTCGCTGGATGGCCTTGAGATTGCGCTGGACTGCGCAAACGGCTCCTCGGCGATGACGGCGGAGACGCTGTTCACGGAGCTTGGCGCCAAGGTGCATATGCTCTCCGATGAGCCGAACGGTATAAACATCAACGACAAATGCGGCTCCACGCATATGGAGGCGCTGATCGAGTACGTGAGAACGCACGAGGTTGACGCGGGCATCGCCTTTGACGGCGACGCGGACCGCTGCCTTGCCGTCGATGAAAACGGCAATCCCGTGGACGGTGATTTCATCATGGCGATCTGCGGCCTGGACATGAAGAGTCGCGGCAAGCTGAACAAGAGCTGCATCGTCGGCACGATCATGACGAATCTCGGCTTCGTCAAGTTCTGCGAGGCGAACGACATCCATTTCGAGGCGACGAAGGTCGGCGACCGCTACGTGCTCGAGGAAATGCTGCTTGAGAACTACAGCTTCGGCGGCGAGCAGAGCGGCCATGTGATTTTCCGCGATTTCGCGACGACCGGCGACGGGCAGCTCACGGCGGCCCAGCTTCTGAGCATCATGAAGTGCCGCGGGGCGAAGCTGTCCTCCATGACGACCGTTATGGAGCGCTTCCCGCAGACGATCAAGAATATCCGCGTCGCGCCGGAGGGCAAGCTGGCGTTTTATACCGATCCGAAGGTCAAAAAGGCCATCGACGCCGCCACAAAAACGCTGGACGGCAACGGCCGCGTCGTTGTGCGGCCGAGCGGCACGGAGCCGCTGCTCCGCGTCATGGTGGAGGGCAGGGATCTCGAGCTGATCGAGAAGCTGGCAAACGACATTTCCGAAGTGATCAAGGAAGAGCTTGTCTGATGAGAATTGCGGATTGGAAGGACTATGAACTGATCGACACGGGCTCCGGAGAGCGGCTGGAGCGGTGGGGGGACATTCTCCTCATCCGCCCGGACCCGCAGATCATCTGGAAGTCTGAGAAAAAGGATCCCCGCTGGAAGAACGCCCATGCGCGCTATAAGCGCTCGAGCACGGGCGGCGGCAGGTGGGAGGTCTATAAGAAGCTGCCGGATGTGTGGAAGATCACATACGGCGACCTTGTTTTCCGCTTAAAGCCGATGGGCTTCAAGCATACGGGCATTTTCCCGGAGCAGGCGGTAAACTGGGACTACACGGCGAAATGCATCCGGGCGGCAAAGCGGCAGGAGCCGGAGCGGGAGATCAAAATCCTGAATCTCTTCGGCTATACCGGCGCGGCAACGCTCGCCTGCATGGCGGCGGGCGCGGCGGTGACGCACGTGGACGCCTCGAAGGGCATGGTGCAGTGGGCGCGGGAGAACGCCGCGGCCTCCGGCCTGGAGCAGCGCCCGGTGCGCTGGCTTGTGGACGATTGTGTGAAGTTCGTCCAGCGCGAAATCCGGCGCGGCAACCGGTACGACGGCATCATCATGGATCCGCCCTCCTATGGGCGTGGCCCGGGCGGGGAGGTCTGGAAGCTCGAGGAGCAGCTTTTCGGCCTTGTGGAGATGTGCGTGCCGGTTTTGGCTGAAAATCCGCTGTTTTTTATGCTCAACTCCTACACGACGGGGCTTTCCCCGTCGGTGATGGCATATCTGCTGGGCGTGCTTTTGAAGCCGCGCTTCGGCGGGGCGGTTTCCGCCGACGAGATCGGCCTGCCCGTCACGCAGACGGGCCTTGCGCTGCCCTGCGGCAGCACGGCGATTTGGGCAAACGAACCGGTTTGACACGTTCTCCGCGACATAAAAGAAGGGACTTCAAGAAGGGACAAACGTGAAAAATGTTTTGCGCAGGGGATTTGATTCTTGCCGCCCGGTTCAGGACAACGGCTTTGCACCGCGAGGCCGGATCAAATTCCGCATGGATGGTGACTAAAATGGCATTTATTGAATGCAGGGATCTGCATTTTTCATACGGCGAGGAAACCGGGGAGGTGCTGCACGGCATCGATCTTGATATTGAAAAAGGCGCGTTTGTCGCGCTGCTCGGCCACAATGGCTGCGGGAAATCGACGATGGCGAAGCTCTTTAACGGCATGCTCGTGCCAAATTCCGGCACGGTCCGGGTGGACGGCTTTGACACCGCCGTGGAGGATACGCAGCTCGACGTGCGCCGCCGGGTCGGCCTTGTGCAGCAGAATCCGGATAACCAGCTTGTGGCCGGCATCGTCGAAGAGGATGTGGCCTTCGGGCCGGAGAACCTCGGCATAGAGCCGGGGGAGATCCGCCGCCGCGTGGACGCGGCCCTCAAGGCCGTCAACATGTACGAGTACCGCGAACACGCGCCGCACAAGCTCTCCGGCGGACAGAAGCAACGCATCGCGATCGCGGGCATTATCGCAATGGAAACGGAGTGTATCGTACTGGACGAGCCGACCGCCATGCTCGACCCGCGCGGGCGGCAGGAGGTCATGGACACGATCACCTATCTCAACCGCGAGAAGGGCATCACGATCGTGCTGATTACGCATTATATGGACGAGGCTGTGCAGGCGGACCGCGTCGTCGTGATGGACGACGGGCAGATCCTTCTGGACGGCGATCCGCGCACGGTGTTCGCGCAGGTGGAGCTTTTGAAGCGCCACCATCTCGACGTGCCGCAGGCGACGGAGCTTGTCTACCGCCTGAACGCTGCGGGCTGCCCGATTCCGGGCACGCCGCTGGATGAGGCGGAGTGCGTGGAGGCGATCGCCGCGTATCTCAAGAGCAGATGAAATGATGCTGAACGCTGCGGGGCAGGAGCCGAAAAGGACCTGCACCCGGCAGAAAGGCTTGGTTATAGAAATGGCAGTTTTGGAAACAAAAAATCTATCGTATACGTACGGCATCGGCACGCCGTTTGAAAAGACGGCGGTCGAAAACGTCTCTATTTCGGTGGAGAAGGGCGAGTTTGTCGGCGTGATCGGCCACACAGGCAGCGGCAAATCGACGCTGATCCAGATGCTGAACGGACTGATCCGCCCGACTGCGGGGCAGGTGCTGCTCGACGGGCAGGATATCTGGGAAAAGCCGAAGGAGATCCGCCGCGTGCGCTTTCAGGTGGGCATGGTGTTCCAGTACCCGGAGTACCAGCTCTTTGAGGAGACGGTGATCAAGGACATCATGTTCGGCCCGAAAAACATGGGCCTTTCCGATGACGAGGCGATGGAAAGGGCGAAGGAGGCCGCGCGGTTTACCGATCTGAAGCCCGGGCTTCTCGAAAAGTCCCCGTTTGAGCTTTCCGGCGGTGAAAAGCGCCGGGCAGCGATCGCGGGCGTCATCGCGATGGACCCCGAGGTGCTGATTCTGGACGAGCCCGCCGCGGGCCTTGACCCGAAGGGGCGCGATGTGATCCTCGCCCAGATTTCGCAGTACCATGAGCACCGGAAAAATACGGTGCTGCTCGTCTCGCACAGCATGGAGGATATCGGCCGCACGGCGGACCGCGTGCTCGTCATGAACGGCGGACACGCCGAAATGCTGGACGAAACGCGGGCTGTTTTTTCCCGCGGCGAGGTGCTGGAGCCGATGGGCCTGCGTCTGCCGCAGATCACCTCGATTATGCGCCGCCTGCGCGCCATGGGCCTTCCGGTCAGCGAAACGGTGCTGAATGTGGATGAGGCGCTTCTGGAGCTGATTCCGCTTCTCACGCGCAAAAAGGAAAGGGAGGTGCAGCCGCAATGATTTCCGATATCACAATGGGGCAGTTTTTCCCCGGAAAGTCCCCGATACACCGGATGGATCCGCGCATCAAGCTGTGCCTGACCGTGTATTTCATCGTCCTGATTTTCTGCGCGCAGAATTTTGTGACAATGGCCGCGACCATCCTGATGTGCTTTGTGGGCATCGCGCTTTCGAAGGTACCGCTGAAGCTCTATATGAAAAGCCTGAAGCCGATTCTGTTCATCGTGGCGTTTACCGCGATTCTGAATCTTTTCTACGGCACGGGCGAGCCGCTTGTCCGGTTCGGCTTCATAACGATCACACGAAACGGTATTGTAAACAGCGTCATGATTGCGGTGCGCATTATCGTGCTGATCCTGATCAGCTCGATTTTGACGTTTACGACCTCGCCGACACAGCTCACCGACGCAATCGAGCGGCTTTTGAAGCCGCTGGCACTGCTGCATGTGCCGGTGCATGAATTCGCCATGATGATGACGATTGCCCTGCGCTTTGTGCCCACGCTTCTGGAGGAGACGGAGAAGATCATGGCGGCGCAGAAGGCGCGCGGCGCGGATATGGAGAGCGGCGGGCTTCTCCAGCGCATCCGGGCATTGATCCCGGTGCTGATTCCGCTGTTTGTCTCCGCGTTCCGCCGGGCGTTTGATCTGGCGACGGCCATGGAGAGCCGCTGCTATCACGGCGGCGAGGGCCGCACGAAAATGAAGGTTTTGAAGCTGGGCCGTGTGGATTTTGTGTCGGCCGCGGTGTGCGTCGTTTTTCTCGCGGCGTTTATCGCGCTGAGCATCGTTCTTCCGCCGGCAATCGTCAAATAAAATCATAATTCTGCAACGGAAGAACCGGGAAAACGTGTGCCGCACGGAGAAGGAGGCGTCGCAGCTATGGAGCGCAACCTGCTTTTGAAAATTCAATACGACGGAAGCGGCTACCACGGCTGGCAGATTCAGGAGAACGCCCGGAGCGTGCAGGGCGTCTTTCAGGAGGCTCTGAAAAGCGTGCTGGGCACGCAGCCGGACATCAAGGCGTGCAGCCGGACGGATACGGGCGTTCATGCGCGGGAGTTCTGCATCAGCATGAAAACCGACCACGGTATTCCGGAGACGCGGCTTGTCGGCGCGCTGAACCATTTCCTGCCGCCGGATGTGGCGGTGCTCTCCTGCGTGCAGGTGTCGGCGGATTTTCACGCGCGGTATTCCTGCAAAGGAAAGCGGTATGTGTATGAGATCTGGAACAGCGCGGTGCGCAGCCCGTTTCTGCACAACCGGGCGCTGCATTACTACCACACCATAGACGAAAAGCGGCTGCATGCGGCGGCGCAGTATTTTCTGGGCAGCCATGATTTTACCTCGTTCTGTACGCTCGACAAGCGGGAAGCGGGCGATTTTACCCGGACGGTTACGGAGAGCCGTGTTTCCCGGGAGGGTGACATGGTTCGTTTTACGGTGGCGGCGGACGGGTTTTTGTACAACATGGTCCGTATTATGACGGGCACGCTGCTCGATGTGCAGCAGGGCCGCTTTGAACCGGAGGATATTCCCGGAATACTCGCGCGCCGGGACCGCAAATATGCGGGCGTTACCGCGCCGGCATGCGGCCTGTATTTACAAAAGGTTTTCTATGATCTGCCGGAGACTGCGGCAGGGAATGGGAGGTGACCGGATATGGCAAAGAACAACAAGATTTTGAGACTGCGGTCCGGCAAAGCGGCCGATGCGAAGCAGGACCGCGCAGAGGACGTTATACACGATGAACCAGATGCGGCGGAGCATCCTGCGCTGAAAAAGGAGCGCACCGCGCCGCGCATCTCCAAAAAGGTCTATAAGATCGCCGCAATTCTGCTTGCCGCGGTGGTGGTGCTGCTCGTTGTGGAAAACTGGGAAAACCTCACACCGAGCAATATCGGCAATTGGATCCGCACAAAGGCGGTGGGCCTTGGCTTTGGCGACGGATATCCCGTAAGTCTGGTTGGCAGCACCGCAGACCCGGGAAATTTCGGGGCGAGCGACGGCAACATGTATGTGGTCAGCGATACCGCGCTCACAGTTCTGAACAACTCCGCCAAGGAGCTGTTTTCGGTGCGGCACAGCTATAATAATCCGGCCGTGGCGCATGCAGGCGGCCGGTACCTGCTCTATAATATGGGCGGCACGGGCTATCAGGTGGAGACGTCTGCCGGCACGCAGGTTTCCGGTACAAGTGAAAACGGGGACATCACGACCGGCACGATTTCGAGCTCCGGAAAATTTGCGCTGGCGCTGCAGCCTGCGGATTATGCTTCTCAGCTTTGCGTATATAATAAAGACGGCAGCCTGCAGTACAGCTATAATTTTGCCGAGACGTACATCAGCGCCGTCGCGCTGAACAGCGACGGCACACGGGGCGCGGTATCGTCCGTCACGAGCCGCAGCGGCAAGATTGTTTCGAGAATCACGGTGCTGGATTTTTCCAGCGAGACGCCGGTAGCGGAGTATGAGAGCGAGGGAAATATGATCCTCGGCCTGCTTTGGACCAACGGCGACCGGATCATCGCGGTGGGCGATGTGCAGACGCTGGTCAGCGACGGCGGTTTTTCCTTTTCCGCCTACGATTACGGCGGCCGGGAGGTTACGGCATTCTGCATGACCGCCGCGCGCGCGATCGTTTCGGTTTCCAATTATGCCTACGGCGGCGACAGCACCCTTCTGATCTTCAGCAACAGCGCGGATCCGGTTGTGGCGGAGCTGCCCGGGCGTGCCGCGCAGCTTTCCTCCGCGGGCTCCAAGGTGGCGGCGCTGCTGTCGGATCAGGTGGTTTCGGCGGATCTTTTCACCGGCGCCGTGGAAGCGGCCTGCGAGAGCTCGGCGGACACAAAGGGCATCGCGATGGCGGATGAAAGTACGGTCTATATGCTGGGTGTGCGGGAAATCCGGAAAGAAAATCTTAAGGTAATTCCGGCGGACGGGGAGTTGTCTCAAACGGACTGATGTGTTATACTTAACCTGTTGAAAAGGAGATGAACAGGTAAATGCAGTATGTATTGGACATTGCAGCGGCCGTTCTGATTTTGCTGCTCGCGGTTGTAGGCGCAAAAAAGGGCTTCGTGAAATCCTGCGCGGATTTTCTCGGCGCGCTGATTGCGATGATCGCCGCCGGGATCCTCAGCGAGCCTGCGGCCGAGTGGGTATATGCCACCTTTTTCCGCACGGCGCTGGAGGAAAAAATCACGACGGCGGTGGCGGGGCTTGGCACGGCCGACGCCGTGACCGCAGTTTTTCATGATTTTCCGGAAGTGATCCAGCGCGCGCTCAGCGCGGCGGGCATCACGGAGGGCAGCGTCGTGGCGCAGCTGCAAAGCGGCACGCAGGGCGTTGCGAAAGGAATTACCGACGCGCTCAGCCCGATGCTGATCGGCCTTGTGCGCGTGCTTGCGATGCTGGTTCTTTTCATTCTGCTGGTTGTGGTGATCCGCGCGATTGCCACGCTCCTGACCGGCCTGTTTGAATTGCCGGTGCTGCATGGCCTCAACAGTGTACTTGGTGCGGTGCTCGGGGCGCTGATGGCGGTCTTGTTCCTGTGGATCGGTTTTGCCTGTGTGCAGGCCTTTGTGCCGATGCTCAGCGCGGATATGCAGCAGAGCGTGCAGAAGGTGCTGGACGGCTCTGTTCTTTCCGGCGCGCTGTATGATTTTAACCCGGCCGGCTTGCTGCTGGGGTAAAGCCGGGATTGAAATGTGGAGATTATGAAAATTCAGGAAAGGGAAATGACAAATGTCTTTGGAGAAAAACAACGATCAAAAGCTGCGCAACAAGAATTTGACTGTGCCCAATGCCATGTCGTTGTTCAGGATTCTGGTGATTCCGTTTTTTGCGTACTTTTTCCTCAAGGGGAATCTGACGGCGGCGATTGTTGCGCTGGCGCTTTCTGGCCTTTCGGATGCGCTGGACGGCATGGTTGCGCGCCGCTTCAATCAGGTTACGGAGCTGGGAAAAATGCTGGACCCGCTGGCGGATAAGCTGACGCAGGGCACGGTGGCGATCTGCATCGCCGTGCGCTACCCGGCGATCTGCCCGCTTTTGTTTTTACTCGTCACGAAG
>JAHZCM010000018.1:0-9769 GCA_019422905.1 Oscillospiraceae bacterium | reverse complement strand
TAAAAAGAAGCCCTGCGCGGCGAAATGGTATGGCAAGGTTTCGACCACGCTGTTTTATGCTTCGATTTCGCTGATTGTGGTGATGGACGGCTTTTTGCACGTATCGCCGGAGGTTTTCAGCCTTGTTTCCAATATTGCGCTGATCGTGACGGCGGCCTTTATGCTGTACACGTTCGTGCGGTATTTCTGCGTCTTTCGGGAGATTTTACATTCGAAGGACGGCCAATATGATTTGAATCTGCCCGAGGAGATCCGGGCAAAGAAGCAAAAGCCGTAAGCGCTGCGCTTCGGAAAGGATATTTCGACTATGATGATGTGTACACGGTGCAAAAAGAGACCGGCTGTCGTTTTTGTATCGCCCTCTGCCAACATGAACGCAACGCAGGGCTATTGCCTTGTCTGCGCAAAAGAGCTGGGCATCAAGCCGGTCAACGATATTATGGAGAAAATGGGCATCACGGAGGATCAGCTGGAGGCGATGACCGAAAGCATGAACAGCCTGATGAATCCGGAGGACGGCGGCTTTGAGCCGGGCGGCGCGGTCCCGTTCCCGTCGGAGCTTCTGGGCCAGCTCGGCATGAATGCAAACGGGGACGGCACGGCGCAGGAGCGGGCTGCGCAGGACGAGCCGGGTGCGGGCCGGAATAAAAAGGAGAATTTTCACAAGTCCAAGCGCAAGTACATCGCGGCCTACTGTACAGATCTGACGATGAAGGCGCGCCGCGGCGAGCTGGACGCGATCATCGGGCGCAAGCGGGAGATTGAACGTGTGGTGCAGATTCTGTCCCGCCGCACGAAGAACAACCCCTGCCTGATCGGCGAGCCGGGCGTCGGCAAGACGGCGGTCGCGGAGGGCCTCGCGCTGCGTATTGCAGCGGGCGAGGTGCCGGCGAAGCTGCGCAAAAAAGAGGTTCAGCTTCTGGATCTGACCGCGCTCGTGGCGGGCACGCAGTTCCGCGGCCAGTTTGAGAGCCGCATTAAGGGCCTTGTGGACGAGGTGAAGCAGGACGGCAATATCATTCTGTTTATCGATGAGGTGCACAATCTCGTCGGTACCGGCGACGCGGAGGGCAGCATGAACGCCGCCAACATCTTAAAGCCCGCGCTTTCCCGCGGCGAGATTCAGGTCATCGGCGCGACGACCTTTGCGGAGTACCGCAAATATATTGAGAAGGACGCGGCGCTTGAGCGCCGGTTCCAGCCTGTCACGGTGACGGAGCCTTCCATTGAGGATGCGACGGAGATCATTCGCGGCATCAAAGGTTATTATGAGAAATACCACAACGTCCGCGTGTCCGACGCGATGGCAAAGCGGATCGTCGTGCTTTCAGAGCGCTATATCAGCGATCGCTATTTGCCGGATAAGGCGATCGACTTGCTGGACGAGGCCTGCGCCTGCGCCGCGCTCCGGAATAAAAAGCTCGCCGATTTTGAGGAGACGACCTTGCAGCTTGAAAAGGAGCAGGCGGCGCTGACGGAGCTTGAAAACGCGCAGGACGCCGACTATGAGGCGCTGGCCGAGACGAAATACAAGGTGGCGGCGCTCGTCGAAAAGCTCGATGCGTTTGACCCGGAGGAGGTCACGGCCGCGGTGAACGAGGCGGATCTCGCCTATGTCGTCGAGCTGTGGACCGGCATTCCTGCCGCGAAGATCGAGCAGAGCGAGCTGGGCAAGCTCGCGCACATCGAAGAGAAGCTCAAGGAGAAGATTATCGGGCAGGATGCGGCCGTTCAGGCGGTTTCCGCCGCGATCCGCCGCAGCCGCGTGCAGATCAACCCGCGCCGCCGTCCGGCGTCGTTCATTTTCGTCGGCCCGACAGGCACCGGCAAGACCGAGCTGGTCCGCGTGCTTTCCAAAGAGCTGTTCGATTCGCCGGAGACGCTGATCCGTCTCGACATGTCCGAGTTCATGGAGAAGCATTCTGTTTCCAAAATTATCGGCTCGCCTCCGGGCTATGTGGGCTACGACGAGGCCGGCCAGTTGACCGAAAAGGTGCGCCGCCGCCCGTATTCGGTGCTGTTGTTTGACGAAATCGAAAAGGCGCACCCGGATGTGATGAACATCCTGCTGCAAATCCTCGATGAGGGGCGCATCACCGACGCGCACGGGCGCACGGTCAACTTCGAGAACACCGTGATCGTGATGACCTCCAATGCCGGCAGCAATAACCGCGAGGCGCTTGTCGGCTTCAACCGGACGAGCGCCGACATCAGCCGCGAAAAGGCGATGCGCGCGCTGTCCGAATTCCTCAGACCGGAATTTTTGAGCCGTGTGGACGAGGTGATCGTGTTCCGCCCGCTGGACGAAACGGATTACCGCAGCATTGCCGGGCTGATGCTCGGCGAGTATGTCGGCACGCTCGGAGAGCGCGGGATCGCCCTGCGCTGGTCGGATGAAGCCGTGCAGTTGCTTGCACACCGGGCGATCGGCGGCAAGAGCGGCGCGCGCGATATTCGCAACGCGATCCGCCGCACGGTGGAGGATAAGATTACCGCACTGCTTGTTGAGCGGGGCGAGGGCGCCGTTTCCGGTATTGCCGTTGTGGTGAAAGACGGAGAGATCGATGTGGAAGCCGTATAAATAAAAGCAATGGCAAACGCGCTGTGAATTTTCTCACAGCGCGTTTTTTATGTTGACGGGAGAATCAGTTTCCATTGTATGTGATGACGACGGCCTGCTCATACAGGGCGGCATAGGCGCATTCCACATCCGCTTTGTCGTAATGGACGGCCTCGCCGGCCAGCGGGTCGTTGAAGATATAGCTTTCTGGATCGTAGCCGGTCAATACAAGGCAGTGCATGGGGCTGACCCACGTGATTTCCCGTCCCGTCTCCGGCACGACCCATGTAATGCTCTCCCTGGGCGTGTCCATATTGATCGTAGCCCAGACCAGCACGGGATTTCCGCAGTCGATGTAATCGGTGCAGAGCGTCTCAAGCGGAACATCGGAGAGCCGTTCTGCACGGTAGCCCGTGCCGGAAAGGCAGTTGTTTAGCGCGCGCTCGATCACGGGCGAGTAGCAGCCCCAGCCGAAATCCGAGCGCGGGTCACCGGGAAACGCCTCCCACGGGTCGCAGCCGTACCAGTTCCCGTATAGATCCTCCTCCGGGGCGTTGCCGAGCGGGAGAAAATCGTCGATGAAAGCGCCGGGCGCAACGTCAAAATCGTAGTAATTGAGCAGCATGGCGGCGCTGACACTCTCGCAGCCTGTGGGAAATTCATCGATCTGAGAGAAAAACGGCATATGGAGGAGGGCATGATCATTGTCGCTGTCCGATAGAAGCGTTTCGGCGCTCAGCGTCGCCCAAAAACCGTCCGAAGCGGGAGCGGTATGAAGGGCGGCGGACGTAAGGGCTATAAGAGCGACGGCGACGATGCCGGCCGGGAGAATGGAAAGCACGACGCTGCGTCTCCTGCGCCTGCGGTGCAGGCTTCGCCGGTTCTGAGCGGCGGGCGCTTCAAGCTTATACAGGGCGTGCATGTTCATCTTTTTGCTTCCTTTCTGTTTAGTCTCCGTAGCGTGTATAAAAGACGATATCATCGTCGCTTTCATACAGCGCGCTGCGGGTGAGAGCGCAGTTCCATTCGATGCGGCAGGTTTCAGAATCGCTGGTGACCTGGGTCACCGTTAGGGTTTCCGCTTCCAAATCAATATCCGTGACAATCATGGAGTGCATGGTTTCCGAAAGTTGGATCATATCACCGACACGCAGCTTTGAAAAATCGTTGTGTGCAGAGACCGGCGCGTCCGCACCGAAAAGCAAATCGCTGAGCAGGGAAGCGTAGCCGAAGCATTGTGTGCCGATGAAGTCCGGAAAATATTCCAGCATGGCGCCCGTATAAATATTGCAGGATGCACAGCCGGAAGCGCTGTGGCTGCAGGGCCGGTCCGTGACGCTGAGCACGGAATGCGGCTCCTCTCCGGGCGTGTGGTTCCAGTACCGGCCGTCCTCAAAAAGCTCAGCGAGATAAGAGAGCTTTTCCGAAACGGACGTTGGCGTATCCGCCGTGCGCGAAGTAATGCCGCTAAGCGCGGAAGCCGGCGCATCGACGGGCCTTGTGTCGGCACGCCCAAAGCCGAAGCCTGCGAGCAGACCGGCGCAGAGCGTCAGCGGCGCCAAAAGGCTGTGAAGGGTTCGACGGAAAATGCGGGACCTTTCCGGTTTCCGGCGAGACGTGCTTTTCTTTGGGCAGTGCGTCACGAGCGTTCTCCTCCTTAAGGCGTGGCTTGCATGGTCAGCAGCCGGATCGCGTACAGTGCGATAAAGTGCAGCGGATAAAACAGGTAGTAGCTCCATTGGATGATGCGGCTTTTGCGGCCCAGCCTGTGGTTGTAATGCTGCAGCAGCGGAATGGCGGCCAGAACGAAGGGCCGCAGCCACACGGAGGTGGTGGAGCCGTGTATGTAGAATTGCAGCAGGAAAAGCAGGCTGGCGGCGGAAAAGGACATCCACTTCTTTTCCTCATCCTCATGGAAAAGCCCGAAGGCCAGAATCCACAGCACCGCGATGTAATTCCAGTTCGCGGAGTAAGCCAAGAGGCAGCAGGCGGCGGTGGCGAGCGCCCGCCCTGTGCGGCTTATAAAATCGAGCCGGCAGATCGTCAGGGCCAGCAGGCCGAGGAAAAGGCTCCACATGATGCTGGTGGCTTCCCAAAACTCCAGCGGAGAGAAGCCGAAGCACACCGTGTAGGGAATGTGGGAGATCACGGCGGAGAAAAGCAGGCGGCCCATATACTGTTTCAGGTTTGAGGTGTGGAAATACCCCTCGGCGATGAAAAAGCACATGATCGGCGCCGCGAGCTGGCCTATTGCATGCACCGCGAAGGTGAGCGGTGCATGCGCCGGCAGAAAAAGCGTGGCGCAGTGGTCAGCCGCCATGGCGAGCACGGCGAAGAGCTTGAGCTGGTTTGCGTTCAGCGCGGGACGCGCCGTATAAAACTGGCAGTCCATATGCAGGCCTGCGCCTCCTGAATGCGTCATTTCGGGTCCCTCTTTGTACGCTAAGTGGGATTCTATACATAAATATACGGCGGAAGGTGCAAAAAAGTCCCCCGCGACATGCAAAAGAGTTGCAAAATCTGCGGGGGACTTTTCGGTTTTTGGGGCCGGGCAATTTCCGCCGGGTTATGCTTCAGAGGATTCTCCGGAGTGCTCTATCGGGCGCGGCGTCGGGGAGGATGTATAGCCAAACTCCTCCGCGTCAAAGCCGAAGCCGGTACACTTGTTTTCCGTACCGTCGAAAAACAGGGTGTAAGGACGGTTGTTGTAATCCGTCAGGACAATGACCGTCTCGTTTTCATACGTCATGGTATAGAAGTCCTGGATGCCCAAAAGAATATTCTGCCATTCATAGAGTATCGAGGAGGATTCCGTAGTGCCGGCAAGCGGGTCGGAGAAAAACAGGGTCATGGAGCCCAATGCGTCGGTAAGCGCCGGGACGTAGGAATCCGGATACATTTCGGATGCCTGATCGGAGACGGCGGAAAGCGTGTCTTTTATATAAACAGTCTGCGCGCTGTCATCGGTTGCTTCGTAGCCGAGCTCATCCATAAGCGGTGGAAGAAAGAGCTCCCGCACAAGGATGAAGTCCTTTTCAAAGGCTTCCACATCGGAAACCGGGCTCGGTGATGCGTCCGCGGTGCGGACATGCGCGTACAGCGGGAAGGCGCTGCTTGTCAGAACAAGGTCGAGCGTATACTGGCCGCTGCCGGGCGGCGTATAGCGGTAGTCCCGAAGAAAGAGAAGCTGCTGATCCGCCACGCGCATCTTTGAGCAGAAATCCTCGCCGTCCGCAGGCCGCGGGCCGAAAGCTTCGACGAGATTTGCGATATAGGTATTCATCAGATTCACACCCTCCGCAGTGACGTTTTCGCCCTCCGTCAGCGTGTCCATGAGCAGCGTGCCGGCAGCGTCGCCGATTACATCCCAGGGCGGCAGGGAGACGTCCACCTCGTTTTCGATATACAGGGGGCTTTCCGCGCCGGCAATGGAAACGCTTCGCGCCTCGTCGCGGTAATCCGGAGAAACCGTATTGAAGAGGTACGGCGAGAAAAAACCGACGGCGAGGATCGCGCCGCAGAGCAGGAGGGGAATCAGAAAGGTACGGATGATTTTCAAGGGAAAAGGCTCCTTTTGTGTTCATTGGTTAGTCGGTTAAGTAAAGGAGAGCGGGGTCCAGGCTGAAGCCGACAAAAACGCCCGCCTTTTTGTCGTAGATCATGGTGGCGGTGTAATTGGTTTCGTTTGTCAGCGTGATATACGACCAGTCCTCGTAATTGAAGGCATAAACGTCCTGGCAGATTTCCAGCACGCGGCTCCAGGGGCTGAATGCGCCGGCGGGGGGCAGGCTGTCCAGAAGCGCCCAAAAGCGAATGAACTCCGTTACCGTGGAATCCTCGTAGTTGGCTTTTGCGAGCATTGCGGCAATGTCCGTGCGCGGGTAGGCGCTTTGCCAGAACTCGACAGCGATATGAAAATTGGTTTCCAGCGCCTCCGGATGGCGCATGGCCTGCGTATCGCCGTCGGCGGGGACGACGTCGATGGACAAGAATGTGCAGAAGTAGTTGCACTCGTACAATGCCGCAAAGCTTAGCAGATAATCTCCGCTCTTGCCGGCGAGTCTGTAATCCTCCATGAAAAACAAACTGCCGTCATTTGTTCGGACAAACGACATGAGCTCATCGGAATCGTCGGGCAGCGCAGCGCCCTCCGGCAGAAACAGGGGCAGGTAGTCGTACAAATGAAATGAGAGACGCTCAAGCTGCTCGCCGTCCATGTAGTTTCGGGCGGCGAGAGCGTTGTTTGCGTCATATTGGTCCCATGGCGAAAGGATCAGCTCCGTGTCCGCGGCGACGTACATGGGGTTCTTTGTCCCGGCGATGGAAACCGTCTGCGGGTCGTCCTTAAAATCCGGCGTGCGGCGCAGGAAAAGCTGCGGCGCAAAAAAGCCGATGGAAAGAATCGCCGCGCAGAGGAAGAGCGGCAGGAAGACGCCGCGAAACAGCTTCACAGGCGCCGCCTCCCTTCCTTTTTGCCTTTGCGCGCGGCAGGCGCCGCTTTCCGGGCCGGTTTCTGTGCGGCGTCCTTTTTCTGCGGCGCGCTTTCGGGCATGGCAGCCTGTTCCGGCGAGGCGACGTCCATATGGATCAAAATGGTCGTTCCCTTTTTGTAGGTGGAGCGGATCTCCAGCCTTGCGCCGTGGCGGCGGCAGATATCGTCGCACAGAGCGAGGCCGAGGCCGGCGCCGCCTGCCTTGCGGCTGCGCGCCTTGTCCTCCATATAGAAAGCCTCGGTGGCGCGGCGCACCGTATCGGGCTTCATGCCGATGCCCTGATCAATGACCGAAAGCACGATATGGCCGTCCAGTGTGGATTGGACGAGCCAGATGGTCGCGCCCTCGGGGGACGCCTTCGAGGCGTTGTCCACAAGGTTATAGAGCAGCGAGAGAAACAGCTCCCGGTCTACGCGGAGCACAGCGTTTTTGTGCAGGATTTCCAGCCGCATATTTCGCCGGGCGAGAATGGGCGACATCGTATTGCCGATGTCGCTGAAAAGCTGTGCGACGGGGATATTGGCGAGATCGAGCTGCGTGCTGTCCGTGGAGGCGAGCTGGAGGAGCTTTGCGGAGAGGCCGCGCAGGCGCTTTGCCTCCTCCACAATCGTGGTGGCATAATCCCGGCGCTGGGCGTCGGAAACCGAGCTTTTGATGCGCAGGATATCCGCAAAGCCGAGGATGCTTGTCAGCGGCGTTTTCATCTCGTGGGCCATGGAATCGGCAAAGCGCTTGCGGCTGTCCGCGATTTCCTGCAGCTTCTGCTCGCGCTCATCGATGGAGGCGGACATATTGTTGATGCTGCGGGCCAGCGTTTTCAGCTCCTCGCTGCCGCGCTCCGGCACGCGCAGGCTGTAATTGCCGTTTGCGATTTCGCCGATGGTGCGCACGGAGACCTTCAGCGGGTGCAGGAAAATCAGAACCATCACGAGCATCGCCATGGAGAGCGCCGCGCCGCAGATCAGTCCGGTTGTGCGCGCAGAAGCCAGATCCTGCGCGCGGGTCGTGTAAACGTCGGTGATATCGTAGGCCGTATACAGCACATAGGGCATCGTCTCCAACTGCACCGCAGAGGCGATAATCAGATACGTTGCGCCGTCTATGTCGCGGATGACCATCTGCCCCTCGTCGATCTCCTCGCTGGGCGTCAGCCCGGCAAGGCCGCTTTCCGTCTCGCCCGTAATGTCCACGCCGACGGAGGTCACAATCTCATCGTTTAAAAGCACGACGATAGCCGCCGCGGTGGAGACATCCGTTGAAACGGTGTTTTCCAGCAGATCGGCGATCTCATTGGTGCTCAGAAGCAGCTTTCCGGCTTTCAGGCGCTGATAGGCCGCGTGGTTTGAAAGCGAAGCGCTGAGCGCTTCATGCGCGGCGACGGAGGTCTGCTGCTCCCGGGCGATGGAATTTTCAAAGCTGCGCTCCAGCATGAAAAACTGGATGAGCTGGATGGCGAGCATCACAAAGACGAGCGCCGTCAGGGAAACCTTCTGCCAGAGCTTCATGGGGCGTTTCCTTTCTCTTTTTGTCTCAGCCGCGCTTTTCGAGGCGGTAGCCGAGCTTCGGGATGGTGATCAGCTTGCCCTGCAGGCCGAGCTTGCGCCGTACCTGCTGAACGTGGATATCCACCGTGCGGGACTCGCCGGCAAAATTGTATTCCCAGATGTTGGAGAGCAGCTGCTCGCGGGTGATGGCCACATCCGGGTTGCGCATGAAGAAAGCGAGCACGTCGAATTCCTTGGGGGTCAGCGTCACGGGCTGCCCGCCCTTCGTAACGGTGTGCCGCTCGATGTCCACGCAGATGTCGCCGTAGCTCAGGCGCGTTTCGCTCTTACCCGCGCGCCGGAGCACAACCTCGATGCGGGCGAGCAGCTCCACGGCCTCAAAAGGCTTCACGATGTAGTCCTCCGCGCCGCCGCGCAGGCCCTTCACCTTGTCCGCCACGGCGCCGAGCGCCGTGAGAAAGATCACAGGCGTCTCGCAGCCGCGGGCGCGGATGGCGTCCAGCACAGCAAAGCCGTCGGCGCCGGGCAGCATGACGTCGAGCAGGACCAGGTCGAAGCCGCCTGCCGGAATGCGCCCGATGGCGTCCGTTCCACTGTCGCACTGCTCATACGCATAGCCGCCGATCGACAGCGTGGCTGCGAGCATTTTGGATATATTTTCATCGTCCTCAACAATTAAAATCCGAATCATAAGGTTCACCGTTCCTTTTTCGTGTTCTCCCTCCGGCGCGCCTTTCCATACGGTATTGGGCGGAAAATCCGAAGCGAAACCGCCGGATACACAAAGCGCGCGTCCGCCGGGAACTGCCCGGACGGAATAAGTTCTTTCTTCATTATTCTAACACAGAAAAAGGCGGGCTTCAACTCGGTGAAGCCCGCTCGGGAAGGGGGAAAAGCAAATTTTGCAAAACTTTTGCATTTGGAAGATAAAAGGTCAATCCAGCTCGGGAATATAGTGATCCCGCATACGCTCGATGCGCAGGAGCGAGAAGCCGTAGGGCGGGAGCTTAAAATCCGCCGGGCCTTCCGCGCCGCTCGCGAACGGCGTGCCGAAGATAAACTGCGCGGTGTGGTAATCGACTGCGGGAATCACCGCATTGTCCGCGCTGCGGTTCACCGCGACAAAAAGCGCGGTTTCACCTTCCGGCGTTTCGATATAGCGCTCGAAGGAAAGAATATCGCCGTGCGCGTAAATGCTGCGCAGCTTTCCC
>JAHZCM010000180.1:3043-3706 GCA_019422905.1 Oscillospiraceae bacterium | reverse complement strand
ATGGCCCATATGTTCTTTTCCAGATCGGCGATCTGAGCTGTGAACCGGGCTATCAGACTTTTGAACATGAGCAGGCGGTTTACGAAATTACGTATGTCCTTTCCGGCAGCGGGAGCTTCTTTGTGGGCGAAAGGGTCTATGCGATGCAGAAAGGCGATCTGCTGATCGTCCGCAAGGGGGACGTTCACAACATCATCTCCTCAGAGGACGACCCGCTTCGCTATTTCTACCTGGGCTTTGATTTTGCAGAGCCGGTTGCCAGCGAGCGGGTCATGCAGATTAAGGATTTTTTCGACCATACGGATTCGGTTCAGGCTCACAATGTCATGGGGATTCAGGATACCTTCATGAAAATCCTCGCTGAATTTGTTTCGGGCGATGTCCTTTCCAATCTGCTCATAGAGGCTTACATGCAGGAAATCATCTGCAATGTATACCGGATTTATGGCCGCCGCTACGCGAAGAGCTATCTGCTCAGCGGCAGCAACAATTCCGATGAGAAGCTCGTGTATGACATCATCAACTATATTGACGTCAATCTGGAGTCGATGGAAAATCTGGGGGCGCTCAGCCGTGAGTTCGGATACAGCTATACTCACATTGCGCAGAAATTCTCGGCTCTCACAGGCGAGAGCCTGAAGGCCTATCAGACAAAGCGGCGCT
>JAHZCM010000180.1:0-3013 GCA_019422905.1 Oscillospiraceae bacterium | reverse complement strand
CCGAACTGATGGGATTTAAGTCGATCCACGCGTTCAGCCGTGCTTATAAGAAGTTTGTGGCCATGGCGCCGCGGGAATATAAAAAAAAGGCGGAGGAGAATAAGAAGATTCAAGCTTCGTCTGAAGAAATCACATAAAGGAGTTTTGTACAATGAAAGTTGCAGTAATTGGATGCGGTACGATCGCAAATGCAGCGCATATCCCGTCCTACATGAACAACCCCGAAGCAGAGATCAAGTATTTCTGCGATATTATCCCGGAGCGTGCAGAGGCCGCCGTTGAGAAGTACGGCTGCGGCACGGCCGTCGTCGATTACCACGACGTTTTGGCGGATCCGGAGGTCGAAGCGGTTTCGGTCTGCACACCGAATAACGTCCACCCGACGATTGCGATCGACGCGCTGCGCGCAGGCAAGAACGTCCTGTGCGAGAAGCCTGCGGCGAGAACCTATAAGGAAGCGCTCGAGATGCAGAAGGTTCAGCATGAAACCGGCAAGGTCCTGAACATCGGCGTCGTAAACCGCTTCAACGACAGCGTCAACCTCATTAAGAAGTACATCGATGAAGGCAAGCTCGGCGACGTCTACCACGTACATGCCAGCTTCCGCGCGCACCGTTCCATTCCGGGTCTCGGCGGCGCGTTTACGACGAAGGAAATCGCAGGCGGTGGCGCGCTGATCGATTGGGGCGTCCATTACCTCGATATCGTCATGTATTGCTGCGGCGATCCGGCGGTCAAAACCGTTACCGGCGAGGTGTTCAGCAAGCTGGGCGTCGATATGAAGGGCTACGCTTATAAGGATATGTGGGCTGGCCCGCCGAAGTACGACGGCGTCTACGACGTGGACGACTCCGTTGTCGGTATGATCCGCACAGACGGCCCGGTGATTTCCCTGCACGGCGCATGGGCGCAGAATATCGGCGTTGCGGAGCAGTATATCGACTTCATCGGCGATAAGGCCGGTATCCGCCTCCAGTACGGCAAGGACTTCACGGTCTATACGGCAGAGTTCGGCTCTCTCGTTGAGTACAAGCCGGCGTTTAAGATGCGCGACCATTTCCAGAATGAGATCGATGCGTTTATCCGCTGCATCCAGACCGGCGAAAAGCTGCCGTCCCACATCGATACGGTCATTATCACCGCGCAGATGATGCAGGCGATCTATGATTCTTCCGCGCAGCATAAGGAAATCGTTCTCGGCGAATAAGCCTTTGAAGACTTAAAAGTAGAAGCAGAATAAGCAAAGGGAGTGTTTTTCTATGTATCCTTTTTCCATTGGCGTTTTGATGGACGGCTTCCGTACGGACACGGTCACGGCGCTGGATAAGGCGGCTGCGGTCGGCGCTGCGGGCATTCAGGTTTATGCGACCCGCGGCGAGCTGGCGCCGGAGAATATGAACGCTGAGGCGCGCCGTGAGTTTTTGAAGCGTGTGAAGGATCACGGCCTCGTGATCTCCGCGCTGTGCGGCGATCTTGGCCACGGCTTCAACAATCCGGAGCTGAACCCGGAATTGATCGAGCGCTCCAAGCGCATCGTTGACCTTGCGAAAGATCTGGAGACGGATGTGATCACGACACATATCGGCGTCGTGCCGGCGGATCCGTCGCATCCGCGCTATGCGATCATGCAGGAGGCCTGCGGCAAGCTGGCGGCCTATGCGGATTCCATGCAGGCGCATTTTGCGGTGGAAACTGGCCCGGAAATTGCCGTTACGCTCAAGGGCTTCTTGGACGGCCTGCATTCCAAGGGCGTTTCCGTCAACCTTGACCCGGCCAACTTTGTCATGGTTACCGGCGACGATCCGGTACAGGCGGTCTATACGCTCAAGGATTACATTGTCCACACGCATGCGAAGGACGGCAAGCGCCTGCACTATATCAGCCCGGAGATTCTCTATGGCATGGAGGAATCCGACATGCTGCAGGATGCATCCTTCATCGAGCTGCCGCTCGGCGAAGGCGATGTCGATTTCCCTGCATATTTGAAGGCGCTGCATGATATCGGCTATAAGGGCTTCCTGACCATTGAGCGTGAGGTTGGCGACGATCCGGAGGGGGATATCCGCAAGGCGGTTGAGTTCCTCCGCGCGCATATTTAATAAATTCGGGATACAGTCAAAGCCCTGAAAAGGTATAATACGGATAAAGCCCCTAAAGAGGGCCCGAAAGATTTGCCGTGCGCATTTCTTTCTGGGGCCGCTCCTTAAGGGGCTTTTCTTTATTTTGTATTATATGTTCTGGCGCTTTCAAAGGGGGCTGTATGCTTTTTGAGCGCCGCCCGGACGAGCGTTTTTTCTCCGGCTTCCGGGTGTTTGAAAACAGGCTCCCGCATTTTCTACGCAATCCTTTTAATCCACTTGCGGCTGCGCAGGCGGAAGACGCACCAAACGGCCTTGATGATCTGGTCGATTTTCAGGCAGGTATAAATTAAGAACGGAGAAAGATGCCAGTACAGACCGGCAAGCGCGCCGAGCGGAACGCTGACAGCCCAGAGAAAAAGAATATCCGCGATCATCAGGAATTTTGTATCGCCGCCGCCGCGCAGAACGCCTTTTGTCAAAATGGAATTGATGGATTGGAAAAAGACGATAAACCCGATGGCGAGCATCAGTTGTTCCGCAATCTCATGCGTTTCCGGCGTGATGTCGTAAAAACTGATGACGAGATCGCTGATCGCCGCGATCAGCGCGCCGGCACACAGACCTATGACGGCGCCGAGCCCCAGAAACGTATAGCCCTGCTTCTGCGCGCGCTCCACATCACCCTGCCCAAGCGTATGACCCGTGATGATGGAGCTTGCATTGGATATGCCCTGAATGAATACCGTGGAGAGCTGCATGGTGACCGTCGTGATCGCGTTGGCGGATACGAAATTTGCACCGAGACGGCCTATGACCATGGCGACCGCGTTGTTGCCAAGCCCAAGCAGGGTATCGCTGACCAGCACCGGAATGCTGATGCGCATATATTCGCGGACCATGTCGCCGCACTTCATCAGCACATCGCGCAGCCG
>JAHZCM010000179.1 GCA_019422905.1 Oscillospiraceae bacterium | reverse complement strand
CGCTATGAAGAGCATCGAGCAGGTTAAAACCAGCACGGTCATCAACTCCGTCGCGCTCGTTTTGAATATTCTTTTAAATGCAACCTTTATCTTCGGATGGATTCCCGGCATCCCGCCGCTCGGCATCACCGGCGTCGCGCTGGCCACCGTAATCGCACGGGCCGTGGAGCTGCTTCTCTGCATCATTGCGGGCGAACGCTTCAAGAAGCTCCGCCTGCGTCCCCGCCTGTTCGTGCTGCACAGCCGGGTACTCTGGCGGGACTTCATCCGCTATTCCCTGCCCGCCATCGGCAATGAATTCGTCTGGGGCCTTGCCTTCTCCATGTATTCCGTCATTATGGGGCACCTCGGCGAGGATATCGTTGCGGCGAACTCCATCGTTTCCACCATGCGCAATCTCGCCTCCGTTCTCGGCTTCGGCGTAGCCAACGGCACCGCGATCATTCTCGGCAAAACCATCGGCGGCGGCGATATGGCCCGTGCGGAACAGGACGCAAAGCGGCTTCTGTGGCTTACCTTCCTGACCTCCGTGCTCGGCAGCGCCGTGATTCTGGCCTGCCACCCCGTCATTGTCTCCATGATCCAACTGACCGAGCAGGCCAGAGAATACCTGCAGATTATGGTGTGGATCAGCGCCGTGTATGTAATCGGCCCCACGATGAACACCTGCTTCATCTGCGGTGTTTTCCGCGCCGGCGGCGACTCCCGCTTCGGCTTCTTCTGCGATATCATCGCGATGTGGGTGATTTTTGTGCCGCTCGGCTTTATTGCGGCATTCGTCTGGAACCTTCCGCCGCTCTGGGTTTACCTGATTCTTAGCTGCGATGAATTTGCAAAGATGCCTGTCGTTTATTTCCGCTACCGCCAAAAGAAGTGGCTGCGAAATATCACAAAGGACGTCACCGCCTGAGCCATATTATACAAAGCAAAGGCCCGCCTGTATTTGAAAACAGGCGGGCCTTTTTACTGCGCAGCTTTCACTGCATAATTTTTAGAACAAATTGGAAACTCTTTTCGCTTTGTCAGGGGCATGAGCCATCTCAAAGGCCGTACCGGGCTTTGAGCGTCTCTTCCACCTGCGGCAAATTCGGGTCACACAGCAGAGGAAGAAGCTCCAGCAGCGCTTCGCCGTCAAAATCCCACCATTTCAGCCGCAGCAAAAGCTCCGTCATGGAATCGCTGAACCGATTTTTACGCCCGGCATAATCACGCTTTCCCGGCCGATCCACACATCGTTGCCCAAAACAATGTCCCCTTTAAAGGGAAGCTGGGCGAGATGCGGCGGCGTTCGCTCCTGCCATGCCCCGCCGAAAACATGGAATGGGTAGGTCGTGACACTGCTGAGCCTGTGATTTGCCGGTCCCATAATAAAGCGGGCGCCCGAGGCAATCGCACAGAATTTGCCGATTATCAATTTATCGCCGAACTCCGGATAATTGAACAGCACATTGTTTTTCTCAAATCCGGCCGGACCTGCCGGATCGTCGTAATAGGTATAGTCGCCGACAAAAATATTCGGCGCCGTTATCACATTTTTTATAAAGCACGTGGTGCCGTATTCATTCGGAAACACCGCGTCTGGATTCGGAATATTGGTATACATGCTTTTGCTCCTTTTGATTTCTTAATACACATCACTCCTTTCCGCTTTATATACAACCGCAACCGCCCTGATTTTTCGGATCGCCCGCATCATCAACCACCTGTCTTTCTGCATCTATCATACAGGACGCCGGAGCAAAATGCAAGCCCGTCCCCTCCGCCGAGTGCAGCCGCAGCCATGCTCTGCGTATCGAATCGACAATCGGACAGAAAAAGGACCTCCGGCAGGCTTTGCCGAAAGTCCCTTTTATCCGTTTATTTTGTTTTGCGGGGAAATCGATTACCACGAAATTTCGCGCAGATAGGCATCCCGCAGAACCAGACGGTTCTCGTCGGAATGGATATACGGTTCCTTTTCGTCATAGCACAGGCCGGATGTGATATAGTCGCCCGCGCACATACCGCCCGGCTCGCCGTCGTCGCAATACCAGCGGAACGTGAAGCCCTCCGGCCGCAGATGGTTGAACAAAATTTTTCCCATCATGTTCATGCCCGCAATCGAGGCGTGGTAAGCAAGATCGTCCTTACCCGCGCTCCAGCTGTTGCTCGATTCAATCTCTGTGATCTCAGCGATGCGCCGCATACCGAGCCGGAGAAGCGGCAAAAACGCCTCTACCGTTACGCGGTTGCCGTAAATATTCTGCATCATCGTATCCGCTATCGCTTCGTAATCGTGCGCCGTGCCGATCTCCCCATCCTGCGGATGGCAGGCCGCGCCCGCGACAAAAATATCGAGCTTTCCCGCCTGTGCTTCAACGGTTTTTACCGCCGCGCCGAGGCTCTCCGGATCGAGCGGATCGAACAAAAGATACTCCGCACCGTCTATTTTCGTTTCAGGCAGCGCGCGCGCACCGAGATAAACGCGGTCGCCGTGTGCCAAAAACCACGCCGCCGCTTCCGCTGTTGCGGCGCGTCCCGTTTCCATCAAAAGTACAACTCTGTCCATAGCGCGCCTCCTGTCAATACGGCCACATCTCGTCGCTGACATCCGTCATGACGAGCACATCCTCAGCTTCACGGTCCGAGGTAAACTGGCGGTATGCCACCGCCGCCGTCTCCTCCGGCTCGAAATTGCCGATAGTGGATTTCTTTCCGCCCATATAGCTGCGCACCCAGCCCGGATGATACAGCCGGAACGTGTAGCCCTGTGGCCGCAGCGTCCGGAACATCCTGCGAACCGTCATATTCAGCGCTGTTTTGGAAGTGGTGTACGCAAAGCCGCCATCGCGGTGTGCGACGGAAACGCTGCCCGCCTCGCTCGAGACAAACGCCAGCCGCTTCATACCGGTCTGCATCAGAGGCAGAAACGCTTCCACCATGCGCACCGCACCGGCTACGTTGACATTGTAAATCGCGCGTGTCTTTGCATAATCGTCGCCGCCCGCAATGCCCGCACAGCTAACCAGAAGGTCTATGTGATCACAGAGCGCCGCAGCCGTCTTCGCCGCCGCCTGCACAGAAGCCGTACTGCCTACGTCCAGCGAAATAATCTCCAGTGCTTCCGGGTTCTTTTCCTTAAGCTCCGCCAACTGCGGCCACTCGGGCATAAACTGGCCGGCAAGCACACGCCAGCCGCCCGCCAGAAAGCATTCGCACAGCGAATAGCCCACGCCGCGGTCCGCGCCGGTAATCAATACAGTTTTCATGTTGATAACGCCTCACCTTTCTGCGCACTGCGCATTTCGTGGTTCTGTCCGGGAAATCGATCGAAAAGCCTGCTTTTCAATCTTATCTCTCCTTCAGGCACCACTCGGCCGCGTTCGTAAACAGGCGCTGGAAGCGCTCGTCCTCCCAAACGTCGAGCGTATGGCCCGGTGTGAGCGCGCAGAGACGGCCCTCTCCCATTTCGCGGGTGTAGCCTGCGGGCTGCCTTCCGCCTTTTTCCGACGTGCTCTCAAGGAAGACCTCCGCATCGTCGCAGAGCATTTCCATCGCGTAGTGTTCGTCGCGGATCGTGAAATCAGAAACACCCTCCAAAACCGGATGCTCCGGCTTCACGGTGTGCAGATTCACCGTGCAGCGCGGCGGATGACCCCGAAAAGCCGATCCGACCAGCTCCACATAATCCGCGCAGCGCGCTTCCGTATACGCCAAGCCGGAATGCACGGCAAGGAAGCCGCCGCCCGCGCGGATA
>JAHZCM010000178.1 GCA_019422905.1 Oscillospiraceae bacterium | reverse complement strand
GGCTTTTTCCTGCTTCAGATAACGCGCCGTGCCGGAAACCGTGCCGCCCGTGCCGATGCCCGCAACAAAGATATCGACCTTTCCATTCGTTTGTGCAAGAATCTCCGGCCCGGTCGTCTCAAAATGTGCCAGCGGATTCGAGGGATTGTCAAACTGAGCGGGGATAAAGCTGTTTTTTGTTTCCGCTGCCAGCTTTTCCGCCCGGTCAATCGCGCCCTGCATGCCGTCGGCTCCGGGCGTCAGCACGATCTGCGCGCCGTAGCCGGCCAGAATCTTGCGCCGCTCCGCGCTCATGGTCTCCGGCATTGTGAGGATAACCGTATAGCCCCGTGCAGCCGCCAATGCGGCAAGCGCGATTCCCGTGTTGCCGGAGGTCGGCTCGATAATCGTCGAGCCGGGGACAAGCAGGCCGTCCCGCTCCGCATCTTCAATCATTTTAAGAGCGGCGCGGTCTTTGGCGCTGCCGGTCGGATTCAGGTATTCCAGCTTGAGCAGCGGCGCTGCGGCAAGATCGTATGCGGCCGCAAAGCGGGACGCACGCAGCAGCGGGGTTCCGCCGACCAGCTCCGAAATGCTCTCCGTAATGGTCCTCTGGTTCATAATATCAAACTCCTTTTAATCCATTCCGTCTCAATTAAGTTTACCGCCCGCACGCATTTTGTCAAGGCATTTAAAACGTCTCCACGAAATATTTTTATTTTTTCAAATGTTTTGCATTTGTCAGAATAAATTAAGTTGTCATTTCGCACAAGGCACTATATAATAGGATTGTTACATATCCTATCCATGCTCCTGTTTTTGGTTACAGAAATCGATAGGAGATCCTACGGATGCTCCAAAATGCAGAGGCGTAATTGAGAAAGGAAGGTCTTTCATGACAAAGAAGAAAATCGGGCTCATTGTTGGTATTGCATTGGCCGTGCTGATTTTGGCGGGCGTTGCAATTTGGTTTTTCTTTTTCCGGCAGGCTGCCGTTCCGAGCGATCCGAACGAAATCGCTTACGTCAGCTCGGTGGCCGATATCACCGGCGACGGCGGGCTCGGCCTGACAACGAAATTCTCCGGCGTGGTTGAGCCGCAGAAAACACTTTCCGTACAGAAAGACGACACAAAAAAGGTCTCCGAGCTGTATGTGACGGTCGGACAGGAGGTCGAGGTCGGCGATCCGCTTTTCAGCTACGATACGGAGGATCTGGCACTGCAGCTACAGGAGGCCGAGCTCCAGTTGGAAAGCTACGACAACCGGATCTCCACGTTGAACCAGCAGATTGAAAGCCTCCAAAAGGAAAAAAACAACGCTCCCTCCGACGACCAGCTTTCCTATACCCTGCAAATCCAGTCCACGCAGTTGGAAATCCGTTCAACGGAATACGACCAGTCCATCAAGGCAAAAGAAATCGAGCAGCTGAAAAAATCTTTGGAAAACGCTGATGTCCTTGCGGAAATGTCCGGCGTTATCAAGGAAATTAACGAGAGCAACAATTCAGGCAGCGATTACGGTTACGATACAAGCGGCTCAAATGCGTTCATTACAATTCTTGCAACCGGCCAGTACCGCGTTAAGGCAACCGCGACGGAGCTGAATATTTGGAACCTTCAGGAAGGGATGCCGGTCAAGGTGACCTCCCGCGTCGATTCCTCCATGTCCTGGTCCGGCACAATCGATACCATTGAGCGCGAACCGGTATCCAGCAATCAGAACGGCGGCGTTTATTACGGCAGCGAGGATACTTTCACACCGGCTTCAAAATACAATTTCTATATCCTGCTGGACAGCTTTGACGGTCTGATGCTCGGCCAGCACGTTTACGCGGAGCTGGATAACGGTTCGGAAATTAAAACCGGCCTGTGGCTTCCGAATTATTATGTCTTTACCGAAGGAAGCAAAAGCTACGTTTGGGCTGCCAATGCACAGAACAAGATTGAAAAACGCGAAATCTCCATCGGCCAGTATGACGATGCAATGTCCGAATACGAAATCCTTTCCGGCCTCACAACGGAAGACCGCATCGCGGTTCCCGCCGATAACATGCACAGTGGTATGTATGCGGCGGAAGCCGGCTATGACATGGGTATGGCGAACGGCGACATGGCCTCTGGCGATATGCTTCCGGAAGACGGCATGGCAGACGATACCCCAATCGACGCCGATATGCAGGGCGCCGTGCCGGAAGATGATACGGTAATCGGAGGTGCGGTGGGATGATCCTTGAGCTGCACAACATTGACAAGACTTACCTGCAAGGCAAAATGGAGGTTCCTGTTCTGAAGGAAATCTCCCTTTCCGTGGACGAAGGCGAATATGTGGCCATCATGGGGCCGTCCGGCTCCGGCAAGACAACGCTGATGAATATCATCGGCTGCCTCGATTTGCCGACGGCCGGTACATATTGCCTCGCCGGTGAAAGCATCATCGGCAGCAGTGAAACAAAGCTCTCCGAGATACGGCTGAATTCCATCGGCTTTGTCTTTCAGAGCTTCCACCTCCTTCCCCGCCAAAGCGCCGTGGATAACGTGGCGCTGCCCCTGCTTTATGCCGGAGTATCCAAGAAAGCCCGGCGGGAGCGTGCGATCCGCGCGCTTGAACGCGTGGGATTGGGCGACCGCGTAGATTTTAAGCCGAATCAGCTTTCCGGCGGACAGTGCCAGCGCGTGGCCATTGCCCGCGCCATCGTCAATAATCCAAAAATACTGCTGGCGGACGAGCCGACCGGTGCGTTGGACAGCGCCTCCGGCAAACAGATCATGGAACTGTTCCAGACGCTGAACGATGAAGGGGTCACAGTTGTCATGATCACGCATGATTCGGACGTCGCCAGCCACGCCAAACGGATTCTGCATATCCGGGACGGCCGTTTTGAAGAACAGCCGGAGCCGGTTCGGCCTGAGAATACGGAGGTGACAGCATGAGATACGGAGCAAAATCACCCACAAAGCGCATTATTTTGATTGTGGTTTCCTGCCTGGTTGTCGCCGCGCTGCTTGTCGGCGGCATCACGGTTTTCAACGTCAGCCGTACTGCTGGCACAACCATTGACATACAGCAGGTTTCCATGATTTCCACGACATACTGGGGCGATCAGTCCAGTACCTATGGAACAGCCACGAGCGATTTTGTACAAGAACTCTATCCGGACACGACAAAAGCCATTTCGGAAATATTCGTAGAAGAGGGCCAGACGGTCAAAATCGGCGATACGCTCCTGCAATACGACACGACCAAGCTGGAATTGACCGTTGAAAGCAAAGAGCTTGAGGCCGAGAAGAAAAATTATGAGCTTCAGCAGGCAAATAAGGAGCTGGTCCGCCTGCAAAATACGACGCCGTATGTGGAGCCGGTCCTCCCGCCCGAGCCGACACCCACGCCGACGCCCGCGTCCACTGCAATGCTCTATTCCGAAATCACCGAGCACTCCAAGCCTTTCAAGGGCTCCGGTACAACGGAAGACCCCTATGTTTTCCTCTGCACTGAGGACTGCGTGCTTTCAAAGGAATTCCTGATGCGGCTTTTGGGGCTGAGCAGCTTGACGCCAATCCCTTCTCCAAGCCCGTCTCCCAGCGCGGAACCGACGGATGAACCGTCCCCCACACCGCCTTCCGACACAGCCGAGCCGTCTCCTACGCAGGAGCCCTCTCCCGTGCCGACAGAGACGCCGTCTCCCACACCCGGCCCTACGGAGACGCCCGATCCCACGGATGAACCCACACCGGATACCTCCGGATCTGCGGGAACAGACGCCGCTGTTTCCGGGATGGCGTGG
>JAHZCM010000177.1:2465-3848 GCA_019422905.1 Oscillospiraceae bacterium | reverse complement strand
CGGTGCGGCTGATGCGCCTCGCCTTTCTGTATTGCGACCGCTATGCGCCGTACAGCAAATGGTTTGGAAAAGCATTCTCTCTTCTGCCCATGGGCGAGCACATTCGCTCCGCACTCTGCCAAGCGGTCAAGGCCCCGTCCATCTCCGGGCGGGAGGCGAATCTTGTTCTGGCACAAAAACTGATGGCGGATTGGCACAATACCTTGAAGTGCACGAAGCCTGTAGAAGTGCGGATTGAGCCTTATTTTGGCAGGAATATTCAGGTTATCTATGCCGATAAAATTGCAGCCGCAGCACAGGAAGCGCTTGCGGATTCTTCGCTTTCGCAAATGCCGCTTGTCGGGTCGATCAGCGAGGTGGCGAATTTTACGGCGCTGTTCGATGAACCGCAATACCGAAGCAAGGTCAAAGCGCTTTTTGAATAAAACAAACAATGCAGAAACGACGGCCTATCCCTTGAAAGGGTACAGGCCGTCATTTTCTTTCTGATCCCAAGCTCAGACGCACATAACAATTAAAACCGCCAGTAAACTCGTGGTTTGCTCAAGCGCCGGAGGGGTCCGTACTTACCGAATCCCGGGAAGAATACCCAGGCACAATCCTTGTATTGGCAGCTCCGACGCCTGTATCTGCCCTATGAAGAACTTGCAGAATACCGATACCTTATCCAAATTCTCACGGCTTCCCTTTTTCGTTCCACTTACTTCTTCTATTTCATTTATCTATTCTATTCCCACAACAACTTGCTCTATATCCCGCATGTGTTTTGCCAAGGCCTCTTTATTCGCCCCGGTAAAGCTAAGAGGTTTCTTAAGTTAAAGCGCAAAAATGCCCGGAAAAGCAAAGCAGCTTCTCCGGGCATTTACATATACAATTATTTCTTTGCCCTGTGCACAACCCACATCGTATAAAGCGGTGCTGCGATGCACAGCGAGGAATAACAGCCGACAATCACGCCCACCATCATTGGCAGAGCGAAGGTCTGCACTGTGGTGAGTCCGTAAATCGTCGCAACAATGAATACGACCAGCAGCGCCATAAAAGTGGTCAAAGAAGTCAGAATCGAACGCATCATCGTCTGATTCAGGCTCTTGTTCACAATAGCGGGCAGGGCCGCAGCGCTCTTCGTCGGCTCCAGCTTTCGGTTCTCACGGATACGGTCATAAATAACGATCGTATCGTTCAGCGAATAACCGAGGATCGTCAGAATAACCGCAATGAACACATCATTGATCGAGAATCCAAAGATGATGAAAGCGAAATAGACGATCAAAACGTCATGCAGCAGAGCAATGATCGCCGTGACACCGGCGGAAAGGCCGCCGATCTTCTTAAAGCGCAGCGCAATGTACGCCAAAAGAATCGCAAACGTGATCAACAGCC
>JAHZCM010000177.1:0-2455 GCA_019422905.1 Oscillospiraceae bacterium | reverse complement strand
CCCATGGTCGGGTCCACCGAGCTGGACTCGATGACCGAGAAGGTGCGATCCGCATAGGCATCGGAAAGGCTCTGCGCGATCTGCTGCTGCTGTTCCAGCGTAACCGCCTCGTTGCCGGCGAAGGAAATTGTCACCTGATAGCCGTCGGAACCAATGCTCTGGTTGGTCGCCACGGAAACCGTTCTGTCCGTTACCTCCTGCACCAGCGAAGCGATTTCATTGGAATCCACTTCCCCATCGATAGAATACTTGATCATCGCGCCGCCCGCAAACTGTATGTCCAGCTTTGCGCCGAAAATAAAGTTGCAGACAAGACCAATCACAAGAACCGCAATGGAAACGGTGAAAAATATCTTTTTGTTTTTGTAAAAATCGATGTTAAACTTTTTCATGCCTTATCCGAACCTCCAAACAGCCATTTTTTGCGAAGCGGCTTGAAGCCGGAAAGGGACTTGATCATCAGGCGCGAACAGAAAACACCCATGATAAAGTTGCCGATCACGCCGACCAGCAATGTGTAGCCAAAGGAGTAGATCGCACCGGTCGTAGACTCGCCGAAAATCTTCGAGAGAATGTTGGACGGACCGAACACACCGATCAGCATCAGGGCAACGATCAGGATCGTGATGTTTCCGTCTACAATGGACCACAGGCTGTTGGAACAGCCCTTATGGATCGCACCGTCCAGCGTCTTGCCCGTGCCAAGCTCTTCCTTGATGCGGCTCGCCGTGATGATACTGGCATCGACGCCAACGCCGACAGAAAGGATGATGCCCGCAATGCCCGGCAGCGTCATCGTGAAGCTGTTTACAAACGGGAAGTATCCGGAAATCGCCGCAAAGGTAATCGCCATCTGGCCAAGCAGCGTAAGCACCGCAACAAAGCCCGGCAGCTTAAAGACAAGAATCATGAAGATGGCGATCAGCGCAAAGGCAATTATGCCGGCGAGAACCATCGCATCGAGAGACTGCAGGCCAAGCGTCGGGTTCACCGTGCTAAAATTCGAGGTCTTGAGCGCAAACGGAAGCGCACCGCCCTGAATCTTCGCCGCAAGCTCCGAAGCGCTGGCCGCCGTAAAGTTGCCGGTAATGGAGGCCTTGCCATCCGAAATGACGGAATTGACGGTCGGATAGGAAATCATGATATCGTCCATCCAGATCGAAATCGTCTTGCCCTTCAACCGCTCCGTAGCCTCTGCGAATTTCTCCGTACCTTCCTCGGAAAGCGTCAGGGAAATCGCGTATGTATAGCTGCCGGTGGTCGAATCCTGCTGCATGACCGGCACGGCCTCGACAACATCGCTGCCCTCCAGAATCACCGTTTCAAGCGTGGTGCCCTTCGGCGTTTTGTAAATCGGGTTGCCGTCCTCATCCAGCGTCTGCGTTTCGTACTCCATACCTTCGCGGAAAGTCAGCAGCGCCGTGGCGGAAAGCTCTTCAATCGCTTCCTCCGGGTCGAAATCGGACTCATCGCTCTTCCACGGGAACCGGACGATAATCTTATCATTCGCTTCATCCGTGTAAATCTCATAGTCCGTGATGCTCTTCGATACCATACGCAGCTCGATAATGGCCTTTGCAGCCTCCAACTGCTCCGGCGTTGCGTCAATGTCCTCAGCGGGACTGAAGGTCGCCTCAACGCCGCCGCGAATATCGATACCCCATCTTATATCGCTTACGCCCTTAATCCATGTGTTCTTTGTATCGCCGTTCTGCGTGTAAACGCCAAAGACAGCCGTATACGTGAGCGCAAGGATCAGGAAAGCGATAATAAAAAACACAGGTTTTTTGACTCGCTTCATCTTATTATGTTCCTCCAGTGAGCAAAGCCCTTAGAACCTCGCCCTTGATGTATTCTGAATCCGATCCATCATATAAAGCAGGGTGGCACGCGAACCACCCTGCAAAACATGCGGGACTATGATTACTCTTCAGAGGCTTGCTCGTCCAGCAGCGCGCGGATGGAAAGGGAAACTCTCTTCTTCTCAAAATCAATATCGGTGATCTTGACCTTTACGACTTCGCCAACCTTGAGCACATCCTGCGGCTTTTCAATGCGCTTGTCTGCAATCTGAGAGATATGGATCAGGCCGTCAATACCCGGAAGAATTTTGGCAAACGCGCCGAAAGTCGTCATGCCGACAACCGTTGCTTCACAAACCGTGCCGACCGGATACTGGTTTCTGAGGATCTCCCACGGATTGTCCTCCATCTTCTTATAGCCGAGGGAAATCTTGCCGTTCTCGCGGTCAAGGCCCTTGACATAAACCTGGACGGTATCGCCGACAGCGACAACCTCGCTCGGATGCTTGATGCGGTTCCAGGAAAGCTCGGAAATATGAACCATGCCGTCCACGCCGCCGAGGTTGACAAACGCGCCGAAATTGGTGAGAGACTTGACGGTGCCGGTGAATTCCTGACCCTCTTCAACGGTCTCCCAGAATTTCGCCTGCGCA
>JAHZCM010000176.1:3335-3865 GCA_019422905.1 Oscillospiraceae bacterium | reverse complement strand
AAGATCGTTATAAGGATCTCCGGAATGGCCTTTCACCTTTACAAACCGGAAGCAGAGCTTTTCTGCGGCCCTTGCGCAAAATGACCGATACGCAATCGTACCGGGTTTATTCGCCTTCCATTCGCCCGTCGCCCATTTTGCAACGCCCTCGTAATCGTGATAAATTGTGACGGCGGGAATCCCGTGCTCCATGCAATAAGTCAGGATCAATTCAGCGCCCTTGATCTCTCCGGCAACATTCCGCATTTCCGCAAGCTGCGGATCGGTGAAGCTCTGCGAAAAATGCAGCTCCTCTCCGTTCAGGAACAGTACGGCGCCACAGGAAAACGCTTTCGTACCCGTGTGGTAGCTGCCGTCCACATAGGCCACCACACCATCTTCCGTGAATTCTTCTTCGCTTGCCCGGCTATCCGTCCCCTGCATATACGCTTCCGCCTCCGAGCGTGTCAAAAAGCTCTTAAAGGACGCGCCTTTAAATCCGGTCGTCTGCGCGCGGCATTCTTCCCATGCCTCAAAAATTCCTGTTTTCC
>JAHZCM010000176.1:0-3325 GCA_019422905.1 Oscillospiraceae bacterium | reverse complement strand
ACGAACCGCATAATATTTCTTAGCCATTTGCTTCTCCCTTTTGATGATCTTCGATATGCATTTAGTATATCAGTTGCAGCCGGCCGCCGCAAGATGAAATTTGACGCATCTCTCCGTCCGGAAGGCAAACCTATTTAAGCCCACAATTCATCGGGTATAATCGTGCATCAATAACGAGCCGATAAACCTGTGCGGTAACTCGCAGAGCATCGGCCTTGCGTCATATGCGCTTGGCTCTTTGATGCGATTGTCGTCTGCCCGACAAATCCGAATCTTTTCCTACGGATTCAAAACTGTTATGATTATACAAGCTACAATACAAGCAGCGACGATAATCGGACAGAGAATTCTTAGAATACAAGCAATTTTTCTTGATCTGCTGTTATTCCTGATTTTCCCAAGAATCCCAGCCGAAAAGAAAATGCATGTAATCAATGCCCCAACCGCCAATCCAAAGCATATGCTCTCTATGCACATGAGAAGCGGATTGATTTCCGCCAAATCAAAGGATTCGAATAACAACGCAAGCAATAACGCCGACAGCCCTGTTATGCTGATTACGAGCACTCGTTTCATAAGCACATTCTGCCCGTATTCGCTATAGTCCGCAACTTTCGTCAACGCTTCTTTTTCTTCCCAATCCATTTCCCCGCCCTTCCTTTCTCCATCAATGATTTCCGTAATACTTACATCGAAAAATTCTGCCAATTCCACCAGCATTCCAATATCCGGCATATTACTTCCGGTTTCCCACCGGGATACCGTCCGCCCGGATATATTGAATTGCTCGGCGATTCGAATTTGATCCATATGGATGACCTCCTTTTGATACAAGTATACAACCTGTTGTTTTATTGAACACGACACAGAGCGAGAAAATACTTTTTTTCAGCCAGACAACCTTGTCGGGTATGGAAGTTCCGGCCTGCGGCAGCTTTCATTATTGAAGCCATACCGCGCAACATCACCATGAAAGTATGGGCTTTTTTCAACAGCGGTCCTTCTGTGGCGATTGTAAAGGCAATATCATCGGCTCTGCCAAAGCGGAGGGGAATTGAACACATACCGCTTCCCTTTGATCTTGTGCCATTTTCCGGTTTATCGTTCCCGACAGGCGGCAGCCTGTCCTGCACTTTAAGTTGCTCAGTTCGGACCGTCGCAGGTAGGAAAGCAGATCGGCTTGCCGGTGCCGGTTCAGTTGCAGCGGGGGCAAACTGCACACAGCGGTTATTTCCCATTTGAGTAAAATCGCCGCCAGAGATAGATTTAGCCGAGGGATTTTCGGCAGGCGAAAATCTCTTGGCTTAAAACCTTTTGGCTATGTAAAAGTAAGATTGAATTTGGGATTCTATCTTCCCGATAAATCCCGAACCGTATATTCCTGCAATTTGAATATCCGCTTTCAATCTTTCTTCTCCCGCTTTTAACACAAAAAAATCGGTTACAGAAGAGAAAAAATATCGAAAAATGTTGACATGTTGCGTAAAACACGATAGACTTATACCATACCTATATATATAGTTTATATTCAGCATATTGCATTGTCAAAAGGGAGGTGCGCCATCCGCATGTGTTTTTCATGCAATGCCAGATCTGTTAGCCGGCGGTTGGCCGGCGTGCTTCTCGCGCTTTTTCTGCTTTCAGCGGCGGTACAGCCGCCGTCCGTGTCCGCACAAGAAACCGCTGCGCATCCGCTCTACTGCGGTCCATCGACACAGGCAGCCGTGGCCGCCTATTTCTCCGATGGCGACACCGTTAAAATCCTGGAACACACGAACGCCTCCTGGACACGTATCGTTCTGGAAGACGGAACCATCGGGTATTGTGACAGCGAATTGCTGAGCATTCGAAGCGGTGAAGTGCATTCGAAAAGCGGGATTGTTATCGGAGAAACGCTGCGAGCCGTATCGGTTTTGTCTGCCGCCGATGCCGACGCGACGGCTACCGGGAAGCTCGCCGCCAAAGTGCGGGTCGCCTTGCTTTCTGACCCGGTTGACGGAGAGTACGTTCAGATTTCGGTGCGCGGCAGAATGACCGGCTATGTCCCCGCAAACGCAATTCAGCTCGTTCACGCGGAGCTCGCAACAGTCTGCACCCGGCCCGTCCTTTCCGCCACAGGCGCCAAAACGGAGGCGGAAGCGTGCGAAAAGCTGCGTGCACTGTCCGTTTATTTTGAGGATGGGCGTTACTGGAACTCCGCCAGTTCGGGTACGCCGTGGCGCGAGGAAACCTTTTCCGTCACGGACATCCCCTGCGCGCACACCTCCAGCGGCTATGGATACTGCAATACCTACAGCGGCAAAACGGAAGATGCTTTCCCCGAGTACGGCACTGAAACGCAGTGCCTCGGTTATGCGAGCCTTTTGAGCGACCTTGTTTTCGGCACGGATGCGCCCATCACGATACATTATGACCTCAGCCGCGTCCGCGTCGGCGATCACATCCGCCTTGTATACTGGGAGCATTCCATGATCGTCACGGAAACTGGCACGCAGGCTGACGGCACCAGATATATCCGGGTAACGGAGGCCAATGCCGACTACGAAAGCTGCCAAATTCAATGGAACCGCCTGATTACCGAAAACGAGCTGTATGCGCTCGGCGATGTAATCCGGATCCTCACACGCTATGAATCCGAAGAATAAAGGTCTGCCCCATCTGTTTTTTCACGGATGGGGCAATTTTTGTGTCGCTTTTAGCAGGACAAAATCCATGGTTCTACCGGGAAAATAAAAAAGTCTCGGCAAATAATGGGTGGAAAACAGTAGTTAAGATGGGAAACAGCGGTAAGTTAAAAAATAGATCTGTTCTCCTAAGGACATGGCCTTCCGAAAATACGTAAAAACCGGAGAATTGCTGCAAACCTTAAAACTGTCGAATATGGACCGGTTTACCGGTTGCAGCGCGAGCGATGCGATAATATTGTTCAGGACTCCGGAGGGGTCATTACCTGCCGATCCCTCCGGGGTCTGAGCAAACCACTCCGTTTACCAGTGGTTTTGGTTGGTGTTCAGGAGATTGTGTTCAAGAGAACAAAGGCGTGGAAAAATAGCGGTCGCCGCTGTCCGGCAGAAGCGCTACCAGCGTTTTTAACGCATTCTCCGGACGGTTGAGCAGGCGTACCGAGACCGCAAGCGCGGCGCCGGAGGTAATACCGGCCATGATCCCTTCCGTGCGCGCAAGCGTGCGTGCGGCGGCATATGCATCTTCCTCCGTGACCGTGAGCACCTCGTCCACGACGTCCGGATCATAATTTTCAGGCACGAAGTTTGCACCGATTCCCTGCAGGCCATGCGGACCCGGTTTCCCTCCCGAGAGGACAGGG
>JAHZCM010000175.1 GCA_019422905.1 Oscillospiraceae bacterium | reverse complement strand
GAAGCACGGCGTCTGGTTCTCCCGCCCGGGCAACGGCATCTGCCATCAGGTGCATCTCGAACGCTTCGGCATTCCGGGCAAGACGCTGATCGGCTCCGACAGCCATACCCCTACCGGCGGCGGCATCGGTATGCTGGCTTTCGGCGCGGGCGGCCTTGACGTCGCCGTGGCCATGGGCGGCGGCGAATACCATATCACCATGCCGACCATGACGAAGATCGTCCTGACCGGTGCGCTTTCCCCATGGGTTTCCGCGAAGGATATTATCCTCGAGGTGCTGCGCCGCATGAGCGTCAAGGGCGGCGTCGGCAAGATCATCGAGTACGGCGGCGAGGGTATCCGCACGCTGACCGTCCCGGAGCGCGCGACCATCACGAATATGGGTACGGAGCTGGGCGCCACGACCTCTATCTTTCCCTCCGACGACATCACAAGGGCCTTCTTGAAAGCGCAGGGCCGCGAAGCGGACTGGACGCCGCTTTCCTCCGACGAGGACGCCGTATACGACGAAATCATCGAAATCGATCTTTCCGAGCTTGAACCGCTCGCCGCCTGCCCGCACAGCCCGGACGCCGTAAAGCCTGTTTCCGCGCTCTCCGAAATCAAGGTGGATCAGGTCTGCATCGGCTCCTGCACGAACTCCTCCTATCTCGACCTCATGCGCGTGGCGGCGATCCTCAAGGGCAAGACCGTGCACCCGACGGTCAGCCTCTCCATCGCGCCCGGCTCGAAGCAGGTTTACAACATGCTCGCCAAAAACGGCGCGCTCGCCGATATCATCGCAAGCGGCGCACGCATCCTCGAATGTGCCTGCGGCCCCTGCATCGGCATGGGCCAATCCCCGAATTCCGCCGGCGTTTCCCTGCGCACCTTCAACCGCAACTTCGAAGGCCGCAGCGGTACGGCGGACGGACAGGTTTATCTCGTCAGCCCGGAAACGGCGGCTGCCTCCGCACTGACCGGTATGTTCACAGATCCCCGCACGCTTACGGGCTGGGAGAAAATTGAAATGCCGGAGAGCTTCCTCATCAACGACAACATGGTGGTCGAGCCCGTTCCGGACTACCTGTCGGAGACCGTCGAGGTTCTGCGCGGCCCGAATATCAAGCCTTTCCCGATTTCCGGTCCTCTTCCGAAAACCATCACGACCAAGGCGGTTCTGAAGGTCGGCGACAACATCACCACCGACCACATCATGCCGGCGGGCGCGAAAATCCTTCCCTACCGCTCCAACATCCCGTACCTTTCGAACTTCTGCTTCGCCGTCTGCGACAAGACGTTCCCGGAGCGCTGCAAGGCCGAAGGCTCCGGCATCATCATCGGCGGCTCAAACTATGGTCAAGGGTCCTCCCGTGAGCACGCGGCATTGGTCCCGCTGTACCTTGGCATCAAGGCCGTCGTCGCCAAATCCTACGCGCGCATACACTGCGCGAACCTCGCCAACGCCGGCATTCTGGCGCTGCGGTTCAAGGACGAAGCCGATTACGACCGCATCGACCAGATGGATACGCTGACTTTGCCGGATATCCGCGCGGCAATTCAAAACAAGACGCCGATCATCCTGCGCGACGAAACCAAGGGATTCGAGATCGAAGTCATTCCGATGATGACCGACCGCGAACGCGACATGGTCGTGGAGGGCGGCCTGCTCAATTATACGAAGTCCCTTTCAAAATAAATACTGCAGCTTCAAGGAGGACATAATGGCTGATTTCAAAAAAATCCCCATGAAAACGCCGCTCGTCGAAATGGACGGCGACGAGATGACCCGCATCATCTGGAAGATGATCAAGGATATTCTGCTCATCCCCTACGTCGATCTCAAAACCGAGTATTACGACCTCGGCCTTGAACACCGCGACGAGACGAACGATCAGGTCACGGTCGATTCCGCCGAGGCGACGAAGAAATACGGCGTTGCTGTAAAGTGTGCGACCATTACACCAAACGCCGCACGCGTAGAGGAGTATCACCTCAAGGAAATGTGGAAATCCCCGAACGGTACAATTCGTGCGATTCTGGACGGCACCGTGTTCCGCGCGCCGATCCTCGTCAAGGGCATCACGCCGTTCATCCCCAGCTGGACCAAGCCGATCACCATCGCCCGCCACGCTTACGGCGACGTGTACCGGAACGTAGAAATGGCGGTTCCCGCAGGCGCGAAAGCCGAGCTGGTCGTCACCAAGGCGGACGGCACCGAGGAGCGCCGGACAATCCATGAATTCGGCACGCCGGGCGTCATTCAGGGCGTACATAACATGGATAAGAGCATCGGCAGCTTTGCCCGCGCCTGCTTCAATTATGCGCTCAGCACAAAGCAGGATCTCTGGTTCGCCACAAAGGATACGATTTCAAAGACATATGATCACCGCTTCAAGGATATTTTCCAGGAAATATACGATGCGGAGTATAAGACGCGCTTCGAAGCGCTCGGAATCGAATATTTCTACACGCTGATCGACGATGCAGTCGCGCGCGTTATTCGCAGCGAGGGCGGCTACATTTGGGCCTGCAAGAACTATGACGGCGATGTGATGAGCGATATGGTTGCAACGGCCTACGGAAGCCTCGCCATGATGACCTCCGTGCTCGTCTCCCCGGACGGCATCTATGAATACGAGGCTGCGCACGGCACGGTGCAGCGCCACTACTACAAGCACCTCAAAGGCGAACAGACCTCGACAAACTCGATGGCAACGCTCTTTGCATGGACCGGGGCGCTGCGCAAGCGCGGCGAGCTGGATCAGATCGATGCGCTCGTTGATTTTGCCGATAAGCTGGAAAAAGCCTCGATTCAGACGATTGAGGACGGCGTTATGACCGGAGATCTTGCAGCGATGTCCACACTGGAGAACATCACAAAGGTCAATACGGAGGACTTCCTGCTGGCCATTCGCGACCGCCTTGAAAAGCTGCTGTAAAGTATATTCCCTTTCCCGCCTTCCAAACATTGGACAGGCGGGATTTTTCTTTTTCAACGCTTGCGCCAAGACAGCCGCTGTGTTATACTTCTTGATAATCAGGTAAGGATTTCACAGAGCTTTTCCAGCTCTGCTCCATATACAAGAGAGGTTGATCCATATGCAAAAGAAGCCGCACGTTTCCATGTCTGTGATCCGCCGTCTTCCCCGCTATTTTCGCTTCCTGCGGGATCTTGACCGCCGGGGAATCCTGCGCGTATCCTCCAGAGAGCTGGCTGAAAAAATGGGCCTGACCGCTTCACAGATTCGTCAGGACTTCAACTGTTTCGGTGGATACGGGCAGCAGGGCTACGGATATGGCGTACACCAGCTGCGTGAAGAGATCGGCAACATTCTCGGCCTTAACTGCGGGCACAAATGTATTCTGGTCGGCGCAGGCAACCTTGGAAAGGCCCTTGCAACGCACATGCAGAGCAGCTTTTCCGGCTTTACGCTTGCCGGTGTCTTTGACAGCAGCCCGGCGGTGATCGGCCAGCAGATCGCAGGGCTGACCGTTCTGCCCTGTGCAGAATTGACGTCTTTCTGCCGCGCCGAAAAGCCCGTCATGGCCATTCTCTGTATCCCCCGCGCCGCAGTGGAGGCCACAGTGGATACGCTCTACGCGCTCGGCATTCAAAGCTACTGGAATTTCAGTTCTTATGATATTGCGTTGAAATATAAGGATGCCGTTGTAGAAACCGTTCATCTGAACGACAGTATGATGACACTGTGTTGCCGAGTTTCGGAAAGGAACACGCAAAAAACAAATTCCGAAAAAAACTTTTAAAAATCGATTGACAAACCCAGTATTGGGTGCTATAATAATCAAGCGTCGAACGGAGGCGCTTGACAAATTCAATATGCAGGTATGGCGGAATTGGCAGACGCGTATGGTTCAGGTCCATATGAATGCAAGTTCATG
>JAHZCM010000174.1 GCA_019422905.1 Oscillospiraceae bacterium | reverse complement strand
ATGCATTCCCGCCCGTCTGCCGCACCATCTCGCGGATTGCCGCGAGCGCCGTTTCCCGGTAATCCGCCGCATTGGAAATGCGGACGGCCAGCGCGTCGTCCGCATATTTGAAATCAGGCAGATAAATGTCGATCAATCCCTTCAGACGGCGCAGCGTATCGACGGACTCATAGCCGCCGCAGTTGTAAACGACCGGGATCTTCGGCTTGTATTTCTGAAGCGCCGCAGCGATCTGCCCGGCAAAATGCGTGGGCGTCACAAGGTTGATATTGTGCGCGCCCTGCGCTTCGAGCGACTGCATGAGCGCAATCAGCTCGTCTGTCTCAAAATCACGTCCGTGGACGCTGCTGCCGGATATCTCGCTGTTCTGGCAGAACGCGCACCGCAGCGAGCAGCCGGTGAAGAAGATCGCGCCGCTGCCACGCGTGCCGCTGATCGGCGGCTCCTCCCAAAAATGCAGCTTCGCCCGCGCGACGCGGGCCTTCTCCCCGCTTTCGCAGTAGCCGGGCCGCGTATTTCTGTCTGCGCCGCAGCGGCGCGGGCAGAGCGTACAGCCGGTCACTGCGCGTCCTCTTCCAGCATCAGAAACGCCGCGTTCGAGCCGCGCTTTCCCCGCGTGACGCGGTGGGAAAAGATCAGGTCGCTGTTGCACATGGAGCATACCTCGCCGACGGTGATGTTCTCCGCACGCATTCCGGCCGCAAGCATGTAGCGGCGGTTGCATTCCCAGAGGTCGACGTGGAATTTGCCGTTTCCGTCATCCGTGACAAAGGCTTCGCTTTCCGGCAGCGCCAAAAATTCCGCCGCGCACGGTTCATCGACCTCGAAGCACGCCTTGGAAATGGAGGGGCCGACAGCCGCCAGCAGCCCGGCGGGGTTCGTGCCGAATTCCGCCTGCATTTTTTCAATCGTGGCTTTCGCCATGCCGTTCACCGTGCCGCGCCAACCCGCATGCGAAAGACCGATGGCCCCGTGCTCCGGATCGTAGAAATAGAGCGGCACGCAGTCCGCACAGTAAATCATCAGCGGCAGACCCTTTTCGTCCGTCACAAGACCGTCCACGCTCTCCATATCCTTCGGCTTCCAGACGCCGACGCCGGCGTTTTCCATCGTGACGCGGCGGACGTTCGTATGGTGATCCTGCGCGCCGGCCGTAATCCGCTCCGCCGGGATGCCCAAAGCGGCGGCAAGGCGGCGGAAGTTCTCCGCGACGTTCTCGTCGCTGTCCCCGCGGTTGAACCCGAGGTTCATGGCGGCAAATTCATTTTGGCTCACGCCGCCGATCCGCGTGGAGAAGCAGTGCTTGAGGCCCGGCAGCGATTCCCACGCGCCGAAGGTCAAAAGGCCGACGCCGTTTTGAATTCTGAGCTGCATATTTCCGATTTCCATGGACTCCGCCTTTCTGGGCTTCTCGATTTTGGGCAGGGGAATCGTCTTGCGGCTGACCGTGATCCCCTCATATTTCTGCTTCACGCGCAGCTGCCCACAGAATTCATAGCCGCAGCTTGTGCACTTGAACGTGCTGCGCAGGCTTTTGTTCTTCACGGTCCACTTGGAGCGTCGCTTCGCCTCCCCGCCGCATTTCTCGCAGGTAAAGCGCAGGTGACGCCGCTCGATCAACGGGCTTTCCACGTCGCAGATGTACGTCGTTTTAAACGTGATGCGGCGGTAAAATTCCGGGTCCGTGCAGTCCTGCACGAAGGGGCGGAAGGATTCCCGCGTATAGAGCTTCTGGAGCACCATCGCGGTCAGTACGCTGTCGTCCAGCGCGCGGTGATGATCCAGCGCGCCGTCGTCGATACCGAGCAGCTCCGCCGCCTTCGAAAGCCCAAGCTGCTCCTTCCCGCTCTGCTCCAGCATTCGCTCGCAGTATACCTGCATATCGGCGTAGCGCTGCAAAAACGGCACGGTTTCCGCGCTCCCGAAATACCGGCAGTTTTCGATGAGCGCAAGGATATCCGACGTGCCCCAAGTGGAAATCACGCAGTCGCCCGCCCATTTTCTGAAGCGGCTCATCACCTGCATAAAGGGCATGGCGTCCGAAAGATTGTCGTCCGTGATGCTCGTTAAATCCGAAATGACGGAGCTGATCTTCTTCGAAACCTGCGGCTTGACAAAACACGAGAACCGGTCGGTGATATTCAGTTTTTTGTCGAGCTTGACTGCGCCGAACTCGATGATCTCATTGATAAATCCATGGAGCCGGCGGCTGTACGCGCCGTTCCATTCCAAATCCAAAATAACGATATTCACTGTACTGTTCCGTGCTTTCTGAAAAATATAGCCTTGTGAAAATTATAACCCTGCGAGCCGTTCTCCACTGAGAAAGGGAGAATAGCCCCATCTTCCTTCCATCCGGGCCTCCCGTCCGCTTTCACAGACATCCCTCTGGAAAGGAGGCGTATATAAAAACTTATTTCTTCTTTGCCGCCTGCTTCATGCGCAGCTCCTTGCTGAGCACCATTTTGCGCATGCGGATGCTTTTCGGCGTGACCTCGACGAGCTCGTCGTCCGCAATGAACTCCAGAGACTGCTCCAGCGAGAGCACCGTGTGCGGCGTGAGCTTCAGCGCCTCGTCCGAGCCGGCCGCGCGGGTATTCGTCGCGTGCTTCTTCTTGCAGACGTTGATGACGATGTCGTCGCCCTTCGGATTGCTGCCGACGATCATGCCCTCATAAACCGGCACGCCCGGCCCAATGAACAGGCGGCCCCTGTCCTGCGCGTAAAACAGGCCGTAAGCCGTGGATTCTCCGGCTTCATGGACGACGATCGAGCCGGTGCTGCGCTGCTGGATATCGCCCTTATACGGCTCATAGCCGTCAAAGACATGATTCATAATGCCGTTGCCGTTCGTATCGGTCAAAAACTCCGAGCGGTAGCCCATGATGCCGCGCGCCGGAATTTTAAACTCCAGATGCGTGGTGCCGCTGTCGCGCGTACCCATATTGAGCAGCTCCGCCTTGCGCGTGCCGAGCTTTTCCATGACCGCGCCGACGTAGCTGTCCGGCACCTCGATCATCAGAAGCTCCATCGGCTCCAGCTTTACGCCGTCCTTCTCCTTATAGATGACGTTCGGGCGCGAAACCTGAAACTCATAGTTCTGGCGGCGCATCTGCTCGATCAAAATGGAGAGATGCAGCTCGCCGCGGCCGGAAACCTTAAAGGTATCGGCGGAATCCGTTTCCTCCACGCGCATCGCGACGTTCGTCTCGACCTCTTTGAAAAGGCGGTCGCGGATATTTCTCGAGGTGACGTATTTTCCCTCCCGCCCGGCAAACGGGGAGTTATTGACCATAAACAGCATGGAAACGGTCGGCTCGTCGATCTTGACGAACGGCAGTGCCTCCACGTGCTCCGGGTCGCAGGCCGTTTCGCCGATATTCAGATCCGCCATACCGGATACCGCGACAATATCGCCGAGCGAAGCGCTCTCCGCGTCGACGCGCTTGAGGCCCTCAAACTGGTAGAGCTTCGTGACGCGCGCATTGCGCACGGCGTCGTTCATATCGTTGCAAATGGTGACGGTCTGGCCGACCCTTACGGTGCCGCGCTCCACGCGCCCGATGCCGATGCGGCCGACATATTCGTCGTAGTCTACATTGGAAAACAGCACCTGCGTCGGTCCCTCCATATCGCCCTCCGGAGCCGGAACCTCGTTCACGATCGCTTCAAACAGGGGCTTCATGTCCGTGCCCTGCTCGGCGGGGTCGTTCATCGCGTAGCCGTCGCGGGCGGAAGCGTAAACCACCGGGAACTCAAGCTGGCTTTCATCCGCGCCCAGCTCGATGAAGAGGTCGAGCACCTCGTCCACGACCTCCAGCGGGCGCGCGCCGGGACGGTCCACCTTGTTGACGACGACCACCGGCTTCTTGCCGAGGCCGAGCGCCTTTTTCGGCACGAAGCG
>JAHZCM010000173.1:2497-3925 GCA_019422905.1 Oscillospiraceae bacterium | reverse complement strand
ATCCACGCAGATCACGCCGTCCCGGATGGAAAGCGCGCCCGCGATACAACTTTTCACACAGATCGGGTCCGTGCAGTGGCGGCACGAAACCGCAAAGCTGATATGGTTATCCCCCTCAATCTGGATGCGGGGGTTGATCTTCCGGTCCTTGAGCGCCTTGATCATGCTGGATTTTCCGGAATTTGCAAAGGCGCAGTAATATTCACAGAGATGGCAGCCGAGGCACCACTTCTCATCCACATATACTCTTTTCATCTGTATGCCCGTTCTCCTTTCTTTACTGAAAGCCGCGGCGTTTTGCGGTTCCGCAAGGCGGAACTCCCCTGCATGCGGAAAGCAAAACCCGCCGGAAATAAGCGGCTGCACGCATTCCTTTATTCGCCCGCGTGCTTGATGCCGAGAATCTGCAGCTCCTTCTCGTTGAGCCCGACGCCGCGGAGCATCAGGCGGTTGCCGCGCAGGGCCTCGATGGAGTTGATGCCCATGCCGCCCATCATTTCCTTGATCTCATGCTCCCATGCCGTGATGAGGTTCACAAGGCGCTTGTAGCCGAGGTCCGGATTCAGGCGCTTGACGAGATCGGGCCGCTGGGTCGCGATGCCCCAGTTGCACTTGCCGGTCTGGCAGCTCCTGCACAGGTGGCAGCCGAGCGCCAGCAGCGCCGCCGTGCCAATATAGCACGCGTCCGCGCCAAGCGCAATCGCCTTGACGACGTCGGCGCTGGAACGGATGGAGCCGCCGACAACGAGCGACACGTTGTTGCGGATGCCCTCGTCGCGCAGGCGCTGATCCACCGCCGCGAGGGCCAGCTCGATCGGAATGCCTACATTGTCGCGGATACGGGTTGGCGCCGCGCCGGTACCGCCGCGGAAGCCGTCGATGGCAATGATGTCCGCGCCGCTGCGCGCAATGCCGGAAGCGATCGCCGCCACATTATGGACCGCCGCGATTTTGACGATGACCGGCTTCTGATAACCGGAGGCTTCTTTGAGCGAGAAAACAAGCTGGCGCAGATCCTCAATCGAATAGATATCGTGGTGCGGCGCCGGGGAAATCGCATCGGAGCCTTCCGGAATCATGCGCGTGCGGGAGACGTCGCCGACAATCTTCGCGCCGGCCAGATGCCCGCCGATACCGGGCTTTGCGCCCTGCCCCATCTTGATTTCAATCGCCGCGCCGGCGCTGAGGTAATCCCTGTGCACGCCGAAGCGGCCGGAAGCCACCTGCACGATGGTGTTCGCGCCGTACTTGTAAAAATCCTGATGCAGACCGCCCTCGCCGGTGTTGTAATATGTACCGAGTGCCTGCGCGGCTCTGGCAAGGCTTTCATGCGTGTTATAGCTGATGGAGCCGTACGACATGGCGGAAAACATAATCGGCACGGAAAGCTCCAACTGCGGTGTGGTGTCCGTTTTGATCTCGCCGTTT
>JAHZCM010000173.1:1355-2487 GCA_019422905.1 Oscillospiraceae bacterium | reverse complement strand
TTTTCGTCGCGCTCGATCCGCGCCGGCTTCTGGCCGAGGAAGGTCTTTGTTTCCATCGGCTCGCGGAGCGGGTCGATGGACGGGTTCGTGACCTGCGAAGCATTGATCAGAATTTTGTCCCAGTAAATCGGGAGCGGCTTCGGGTTGCCCATGGAGGACAGCAGCACACCGCCGCTGCCCGCCTGCCGGTAAACCTCCATGATCGTCTCGCCGCTCCAGTTTGCATTTTCCTTAAACGTATGCGGCGTTTTGATAATCTTCAGCGCGCGCGTCGGACAGATCGACACGCAGCGGTGGCAGTTGACACAGCGGCTCTCGTCGGAAAGCATCGCCTTAAAATCCTCGTCATAGGCATGCACCTCATTGGCGCATTGCCGTTCGCACGCACGGCATGCGATGCAGCGCGTCTGGTCGCGGACGACCTCGTACTGCGGATACAAAAAATCTATAGCCATGATTTCATTCAGCCTTTCTTAGCAGGATCATAACCGGTTTCCTTCGTCCGGTCCAGCGTGAAGATGACCGCCTCGCCGCCCGCCGGCGCCCAAACCCTGTCGAGCTCCGGCTGAATCACGCGGATTGCGGATTCCTCGCTGGCAATGTACACCATATCGTCTTTCTCGCCGACAACCATGGAGCGCAGCTTCAACCGATCGTTCAGCGCCATCAGGCCGCCGGTAAAGCCGACCAGGATGGAGAACGGCCCCGTTACCAGCAGGCCCGCGTAAATATTGCGCAGGTATGTCAGCCGCTCGCGCTCCTTCGGCGGCTTGTTCCGGATGGTAGACCAGAACGGCGCCGCGATCACATCCGCCACTTCCTTCATGGTCAGCCCCTGCCGGCGGACGAGATAATCCACAATATAGGTGATGACTTCGGTATCCGTCAGCAGGTTGCAGTTGTAGCCGTACATCTCGATACAGCGGCGGTTTGCGTCATAAGAGGAAATCTCGCCGTTATGTACGATGGAATGGTCAAGCAGCGCAAACGGATGCGCGCCGCCCCACCAGCCGGGGGTATTGGTCGGATACCGGCCGTGCGCCGTCCAGCAGTAGCCCGCATATTCATCCAGGCGGTAGAAGCGTCCGACGTCCTCCGGGTAACCGACCGCCTTGAACACGCCCATATTCTT
>JAHZCM010000173.1:0-1267 GCA_019422905.1 Oscillospiraceae bacterium | reverse complement strand
GCACGACAAATTCGTTTTCATCGAGCTGGCTTTCCGCGAGCTTTGTGTGCAGCGGCGTAACGAAGTAGCGCCAGATCAGCGGCTCATCCGTGATTTCCGGAATCTTCCGGATTGGGATTTTCGAGAGGTTTACCACGTCGAAATGCTCGTTGATAAATTTTTCGCATTCGTCTTTTGCCTTTACATCATTATAGAAAACGTGGAGCGCATACTGTTCCGCATACTCCGGATAAATCCCGTAGCCGGCAAACCCGCCGCCAAGGCCGTTTGAGCGCTCGTGCATAATCGCTATGGATTTGATAATGTCGGAGCCATCCAGGCGCTTGCCGCTTCTGGAAAAAATTGAGGATACCGCACAACCCGAGGGAATTCTGAAATCGCCCGCCGGGTTTCTGCCTTCTTTCAGCATGAAGACTGCCTCCCTTATGCATTTTGAGTATGAAAAAAAGCCTGATCACACAAGCCCGCGCCCATAAAACAGGACGCCAACACCGCCGCAGTCTGCGGCGAATCTTTCAGCATGTATAATCAGACCTCATTGTCTGTCCCTCATTATAGTACTGCACGCCGCCGCTGTCAAGATATTTTTACGTATTTTTTGAATATTTCGTCTCTGCGTTTTTCATTTTCAATTCTCGCAAGCCTTTATTCGCCTAAAAATCCTTTTTCTTTTGCAGGAATTATTGTGCATCCTGCAAATTTGAAAAAATCTTCAAAAATAGTGTTGACAAATCCCTCCCGGCGTTGTAAAATTCAAGGCGTGACATAGCAAAGGCGCTGTGGTTGGGAACACCATCCTCAGCGTCTTTTTCATTTTCCTGCTGGCTATTACATATTAGTATGAAGCTATGCCGCGCAGAACCAGACAATCTGAATTTGTAAGGAAAGAGTGGTTTTCATGAGCTGCACAACACAGAAAAGCGTGCCGGATCTCTTCTCGAGCATGGTCTTTAACGACGGCGTTATGCGTGAGCGTCTGCCGAAGGACGTCTACAAGTCGCTGAGAAAGACGATTGATAACGGTAAGGATCTCGACATCAATGTGGCGAACGCCGTCGCGAACGCAATGAAAGACTGGGCCGTCGAAAACGGCGCCACGCATTACACACATTGGTTCCAGCCGATGACGGGCATCACCGCCGAAAAACACGACAGCTTCATTTCTCCGACTGCCGACGGCCGCATCATCATGGAATTCTCCGGCAAGGAGCTGATCAAGGGCGAGCCGGACGCCTCCTCCTTCCCCTCCGGCGGCCTGCGCGCCACC
>JAHZCM010000172.1 GCA_019422905.1 Oscillospiraceae bacterium | reverse complement strand
CGGACGCCAAAACCGAAGCCATCAGCAGCGCGCTGCCGTCCCGCACGATGGGAAAGATGAACGACCTGAGCGCCTACCTCGATACGCATTATGCCGAAAAAATTACCGGCAAAATGATCGAGGAGGAGATGGGCATGAATTTCGATTATCTGAACCGCACGTTCCGGCGCATCACCGGCAAGACGGTGTTCCAGTATCTCAACCGCGTGCGCATCAACCGCGTGAAGGAGCTTCTGAAAACGACGGACATGAAGCTCGCGCAAATCGCAGCGCTGACCGGTTTTTCCGATGAGTTTTATCTCAGCCGTCAATTTAAAAAAGCGACTGGTGTTTCTCCGGTGCTTTACGCGCGCGGGCAGATGAAGAACTGAGGTGTTTCACAGGACTTCCGCAATATCGTTGAAAAAAAGACCGCGATTCACGCCTGCATTTTATGATTTTCCCTGTTGTTACCGGTTTATCGGGATTCTGCCGAAGAATAACCGGCAAATGCAATTTTTATTGTCCGGGATATATGGAACGTTTGTCATGGGAATAGAAAGGAACTGAAGATGAATGCATGGGAAGATCAGCCGATGAAGGAATATCTGCTAGAAACGCCTATGCTGGATTTTTCAGCCGCGAATCTACAGAAACTGATAAAGGACAGACAATGGAAAAAGGCCGATGCGTATAATCGCATAAAGCAGATATATCATTTTGTCCGGGATGAAATCTTATTCGGCTATAATGCGGATGATCGTATGAAGGCGTCGGAAATTTTGTCTGACGGATATGGGCAATGCAACACAAAAGGAACTTTATTTATGGCGTTACTTCGCGGAGTAAATGTTCCGTGCCGGGTGCATGGCTTTACGATTGATAAAAAATTGCAGAAAGGCGCTATGACCGGCATCGTGTATAGAACTGCTCCTCAGAATATAGTCCATAGCTGGGTTGAGGTCTATTTGGACGGGATATGGTATGAACTTGAGGCGTTTATACTGGACAAAGAATATCTTTCGCGGCTGCAAAGCATACATTCTGCTTGTTCGGGTGCTTTTTGCGGATATGGTGTTGCGGTAAAGGATTTTCGCAATCCCGTCATTGATTTTGAGAGAAACAGCACTTACATTCAAAGCGAGGGAATTAATCGGGATTTTGGGGTTTACAGCTGCCCGGATGATTTGCTGAAGGAGCATCATCAGGAAATGTCAGCGGCAAAAGCCTTTTTGTATAGGAATTTCGGCAGGCATTTGATGAATTGCAATATTCGGAAAATCAGAAATGCCAAGCCTGAGTCGTAATCTTATATTTATGTAAACAAAACGGTCGTTTTTATGATCGACCGCCTATATCACAAAAAGAAGGACACCGTTTGGTTTGGGTGTCCTTCTGATTTTTTATGCCTTATCCGGGCTTGTTCGGCTGTGGCAAATGAGCGGCTTTTGCAGCTTTAAAGGGCTTGAAAGCATAGTGCTTCTGCGGATGCTTTAATAACGCGCAAAATTTGATTTAGATTCTTGCCTTTTCCGCCCTGCGCATGCGGCGCTTGGCGATCAGCCGGTTGACAAGATAGGTCAGACCGGCGGAAATCAGGCAGAATGCGCTGGCATACAGGACGACGAGAACGGCGCCGGTCAGCAAAAGCCAGAGAACGGAGCCAAGCGTTTCGAATGAGAAGGTAAAGGAAACCTCGTACAGAATATAATGGGAAGAAACCTGCACGATGGAAAGCAGCAGAAGAGAAAGCGCAAAGGAAATGTGCATGGTACCCTTGCAGAAGAACCAGCGTGGGATTGCAAGGGAGAGAAAGGTCGGCACAAAGGTCACGGCGAACCCGATGACAAGAAAATAATTTTTCCATGTAAGCGGGTCGTAATCCTCCGGATGCAGCGCCACACTGCGGTAAAACTGCAACTGCATGGAGAGCATCAGGGCGCAGACAACGCAGCCGACCGCACCTGAAAAAATCAGAATACCCTTCCAGATATCATCGAAAGGATGGAAAATCCCTTCCCGCAGATGCGGCTTGCCGTCATGCCGATCGATTTTATAGGTACCGAAAAAGGCTTCTTCGTATGTCACAGCAGGATCACACCTTTCTGTACGCCGGTTTGAAAAGCACGCGCTTCGGACGCAGGCCGATTCCGCTCAGCTTTCATTGCCTGCATCCTCTTCCTCGTCCTCCGGAAGCTCGCTTTTCACAATCAGAAGCCGGGAGAGGCGCTGATCCTCTACCTCCAGCACCGTGATCGACAGGTTCCTGACCTGCACGCTCGGGTGCTCGTTTTCCTTGGGAATGCGGCCGAGCAGGTCGGTCACGAGGCCGGCGATCGTGTCGTAATCGCCCTCCGGCAGCTCCACGCCGGTCAGGTCGGAGATCTCGTCGATGGAGGTTGTGCCGTCCACAGTGAACTCGTTTTCACTGACGCGGAAGATCTCTTCCTCCTCGTTGTCGTACTCGTCCTGGATGTTGCCGAGAATGGATTCGATCAGATCCTCCAGCGTAATCAGGCCGGATGTGCCGCCGTATTCATCCACAATCACGGCGATCTGAAGGCGGCGTTCCTTGAGCTCCTTGAAGAGCTGGCTGCATTTTTTCGTTTCCGGGATAAAATATGCCGGGCGCACCATGTCGCGCAGCTTGATGAATTCCGGTACGGGCTTACCGATGTACGGGAGAAAGTCCTTGACGTAGCAGATGCCGGTGATGGTGTCGATATCCTCGCGGTAGACCGGCAGGCGGGAGAAGCCCTCCTCGGCGGAAATCGCGGCGACCTCATCGATGGTCGAATCCTCGCTGACCGCGCAGATGTCCGTGCGGTGGGTCATGACCTCGCTGACCGTCGTGTCGTTGAAATCGAGGATATTGGTGATCATGTCGCGCTCGTTTTCCTCAATCACGCCCATTTCCTCGCCTTCACCGACCATGTGCAGGATCTCTTCCTCCGTCACGGTCTCGTCCAGCGCCTTGGGATCGTTGCCGAAAAGCCGCATCACACCGTCGGAAATCAGATCGCAGAGCCGCATAAACGGGCGCATGGAGGCGCTCAGGCCGCGGATCATGCCGATCAGCTTATAGCTGTACGCCATGCTGCGGGCGGCTTTGTGCGCCACAAATTTCTTCGGAACGAAATCCGCAGCGGTGAGGAACAGCGCCGCACAGACCAGCGTACAGATCACGACGGCGAGCGGTGCGGCCAAAATGCCCGACAGGCCGAGGGAAAGCAGCGCATCGTCCAGCGCCGACGTGAAGCCGACCATCGAAACGCCGATGGAGAAAAAGCCCATCAGCATCATGCCGAACTGCAGGGGAGAGGCAAAGCTCTCGTTTGCATCGAGATACGCGAGAAACCTTTTTGCGCGGCGGCTGCCGTTATCGGCTTCTTTCTTGACACGGGATTCGTTTGCGGTGCTTACGGCGGACTCGCACATGGCGTAAAGCGCGCCGAGCACGAAGAATAGGAGAAGCAGCGCGACGGCCGCGGGGATGGGGAGAATGGGCGAGGCGGAGGTTGTAGTACCGTAAGGGTCATCGTTCATAGCGGTGATCTGCATCCTTTCAGATTTTTATGATTTGAGTTTATAGATATTTAAATTTTACCGCAGATTCTGTATATTGTCAACAGGACCGCGTGCGGACCGGGCGCTTTTTCTCTGCATCGGCATCCGGAAGGAAAATTTGCGCGCCGATACGCCGCAGCCGCACGGCTTATCCGGATAAAAGCAGGCAGAAATTAAAAAAAACATGCTTTTTTCCTTTACATATGGCAGAAAAAATGATAAAATTTATCCGTACGGAAAAAAGCGGCCTGAGCGACGGTTCTGCAAACGGCAGGATTCTGGGGCGGAGGGTCGGCTTTGCCGTGTGTACATTTCCAATTGACAATCCTAAAAGGAGGAATTTATTAAATGGCAAGAAAAATGAAAACCATGGATGGCAACAACGCCGCCGCGCATGTTTACTATGCGTTTACAGACGTTGCTGCTATCTATCCGATCACGCCGTCTTCCGT
>JAHZCM010000171.1 GCA_019422905.1 Oscillospiraceae bacterium | reverse complement strand
CTCCGTCGGCGTGCAGACAACGGAGACGATGACCGCGAAAATGGCGTTTTTGGAATCGGATGGGAACCGATGGCATCCGGAGCTAATCGAGGTGCCGTATGATATCGGCGCGGCAGTCCGAGCTATCCGGCGCTCTGAATTGTTGGACTGCGCGGGAATCTGGGCGCGCGCGATTATAAAGCAGCTTTTGGACGGCAAGAATTATTCGCTGTTTTGTGTGGAGCGCGCGGAGGAGCTTGCGGCGGGCGGCACGGTAACGGACGCGCACTGGCAGCAGGCGGCGCACGATTTCGGAATTCTTTGAAAGGAATATGGCGGTATGGAAATGATAATAGCGACACATAATGCACATAAGGTGGAGGAATTCAGCCGGATTCTCGCGCCGCTCGGTGTGACGGTCCGCACGGCGGAGCTGACCGAAGCGGAGGAAACCGGCGCGACCTTCCGGGAAAACGCGTATATCAAGGCAAAGTCGGCGTGCGGGGAAACCGGTTTGCCGTGTATTGCGGATGATTCCGGCTTATCCGTAGACGCTTTAAACGGCGAGCCGGGCGTTTACTCCGCGCGCTATGCGCCGGAGGGCCAGCGCAAGCTGACCGTGCTGCAAAAGCTCGAAAATGTGCCGGAGGAAAAGCGGGGCGCGCATTTTACGAGCGCGATCTGCTGTGTATTTCCGAACGGCGATGTGCTGGAGGCCGAAGGGCGCTGCTGCGGCCGCATTGCGCGGGAGTGCCGCGGTCAGGGCGGTTTTGGCTATGATCCGATTTTCATTTGTACGGAAGAGGGCTGCGCCGGCAAGACCTTCGGCGAGGCGTCGCCGGCGGAGAAGGACGCCGTGAGCCACCGCGGCAAGTCGCTGCGGCTTTTTGTAGAAAGGCTCAAAGGATATTTGGAAAACAGGGAGGGATAAAATATGCTGACCAGCAAGCAGAGAGCCTATCTGCGCTCGCTCGCCGTCAACGAGGATACGATCCTCATGATCGGTAAGGGCGGCATTGACGGGGATGTGACGAAGCAGGCGGCAGACGCCATCTATAAGCGCGAGTTGATCAAGGGGAAGGTGCTCGAGACGGCGCCGGTTTCCGCGCGGGAAGCGGCGGAGCTGCTCGCACAGCAGACGGAAAGCGAGGTCGTGCAGGTCATCGGCTCGAAATTCGCGCTGTATAAGCGCCATCCGAAGGAGCCGAAGATCGTTTTGCCGAGAGCGAAAAAGGCGTAAGACGGAGGCGGTTTTGTGAGAACGGGTATTTACGGGGGAACGTTCAACCCCATTCATCTCGCCCATATTCACTTGGTGCGCGCGTTTATCGAGCGGCTTTCGCTTGACCGCGTGCTGCTGATTCCCACCGGGCAGCCGCCACACAAGGAAGCGCAGCAGCTCGCGGGCAATGCGGACAGGCTCCGGATGTGCCGGCCTGCCGCCATGGAGACCACACACTGCCCCGTGGAGGTTTCGGATATGGAAATGCGCCGCGGCGGCAGAAGCTACACGGCGGATACGCTGGCGGCGCTGCGCAGCCGGTACCCTGAAGATGATTTCTATCTTCTGATGGGGGAGGATATGTTCATGACTGTGGAGAGCTGGTACCGGCCGGAGCAGATTTTCCGCATGGCTACGGTCTGCGCCGCGCCGCGGGATTACGGCAGCTTCCGGCGGCTTGTGCGCCATGGTGAGCAGGTGCGCGCGCACTATCCGGAATTTGGCTTTATCCTCCAGAATATCCCGTATCTGCCGGTATCCTCCACGGAGGTGCGCGGGCGGCTTCAAAGCGGCGGCGATCTTTCCGGGCTGCTGCCCGAAAGCGTGGCGCGTTATATTCAGGACAGGGGGTTGTATCGGACGTGAAAAAGAAGGAAAAGCAGGAATATATCCGGATCATCAGGCCGATGCTTTCCGAAAAGCGCTTTGAGCATTCCCTGAATGTGGCGCAGGAGGCGGTAAAGCTCGCAAAAAAGTATGGCGCGGACCCGGAAAAAGCGGAGATTGCCGGCATTTTGCACGATATTTTAAAGGATACCCCCGCAGAGAAACAGTTGAAAATTATTTCGGACTTTGGTATAATCATGAATGATGTCGAGCTTTCGGCAAAAAAGTTCTGGCACGCCATCGGCGGCGCGGTCTATATCCGGAGCGTACTAAAGATCGAGGATGAAGAAATCATCGATGCGGTGCGCTACCATACGACGGGCCGGAACAATATGACGCTGCTCGAAAAAATCATCTTCATCGCGGATTTTATCTCGAAGGATCGGGATTATCCCGGGGTGGAGGCCATGCGCAAGACGGCGTATAAGAGCCTGGACAAGGCGATTGTAGAGGGGATCGCGTTTACGGTTACGGAGCTTGTAAAGAACCGGGAGCCGATCGTTCCCGATACCATCGACGCGTACAACGACGCGGTATGGGCCGTCCGGCACGGAAAGTAGAAGAAAGGAGAGCAGTTACGGTATGAATATGGATTCTCTGGCGCTTGCCAAAGCCGCGGCGGGTATCCTTGACGCGAAGAAGGCGGACAAGATCAACGTGATCCGCATTACGGATATTTCCTCGCTCGGCGATTATTTCGTCATCGCCACCGGCACAAGCAACACACACGTGCACGCGCTGGCCGACGAGCTGGAGGAAAAGCTCAAGGAGCAGGGCGCGGCGCCTGCCCGCGTGGAGGGCTACCGCTCGAATTCATGGATCATTCTGGATTATGAGGAAGTCGTGGTGCATCTCTTTACGGCGGATGCGCGCGAATTCTACGATCTGGACCGACTATGGGCGGACGGTGAAACGCTTCAAATCGAATATAAACCGAATTGAAAATCTGCGCAGAAAGGCGTTTGGAGCGCGGGGCATGTCCTCGCGCCGCATAACATAAATGGTGATGATTATGAAATACAATCCGAGTGAAATTGAGCCCAAATGGCAAAAAAGATGGGAGGACGCCGGCGTTTTCCACGCGTCCAACACCTCCGATAAGCCGAAGTATTACGCGTTGATCGAGTTTCCGTATCCTTCCGGACAGGGTCTGCATGTCGGCCATCCGCGCCCGTATACGGCGTTGGACGTCGTCGCGAGAAAGCGCCGTCTTGAGGGCTACAATGTCCTGTACCCGATCGGCTGGGATGCCTTCGGCCTGCCCGCCGAAAACTATGCGATCAAAAACCACGTTCACCCGGCGGAGGTCACAAAAAAGAATATCGCGCGCTTCAAAAAGCAGATCCAGTCGCTCGGCATTTCGTTTGACTGGAGCCGCGAGATCAGCACGATCGACCCCGATTACTACAAGTGGACGCAGTGGATTTTCCTCCAGCTTTTCAAGAAGGGGCTGGCCTATAAAAAGGAGATGGCGGTCAACTGGTGCACCTCCTGCAAATGCGTGCTGGCGAACGAAGAGGTCGTCAACGGCGTCTGCGAGCGCTGCGGCAGCGAGGTTGTTCACAAGGTGAAATCCCAGTGGATGCTGAAAATTACGGCATACGCCCAGCGCCTCATCGACGATCTCGACCTCGTCGATTATCCGGACCGCGTGAAGGCGCAGCAGAAGAACTGGATCGGCCGCTCCGAGGGTGCGGAGGTCGATTTCCAAACGACGGCGGGCGATGCGCTCACCGTTTACACCACGCGCCCCGATACGCTTTACGGCGCAACGTACATGGTTGTGTCCCCGGAGCATCCGCTGATTGAGAAATGGGCGGATAAGCTCGGGAACCTCGAGGAGATCCGGGCCTATCAGGCGGAAGCGGCAAAGAAATCCGACTTTGAGCGCACCGAGGTCGTCAAAGAAAAGACCGGCGTCGAGCTGCAGGGCGTTAAAGCGGTCAATCCGCTGACCGGCACGGAGATCCCGATCTTCATTTCCGATTATGTCCTCGTGTCCTACGGCACGGGCGCGATCATGGCGGTTCCGGCGCACGATACGCGCGACTGGGAATTTGCGAAGAAGTTTAATCTGCCGATTATCGAAGTCGTGAAGGGCGGCGACGTGGAGAAGGAAGCGTTCACCGACTGCGAGACCGGCGTTATGGTCAATTCCGGCATTCTGGACGGCCTGACCGTGGAGGA
>JAHZCM010000017.1:15246-24330 GCA_019422905.1 Oscillospiraceae bacterium | reverse complement strand
GGCTGGGATGGCGCAGCTTTCTGAGCGCTTTTGCCTCAATCTGACGGATACGCTCGCGCGTAACGTTGAATTCCTTGCCGACCTCCTCGAGCGTGCGGCTTCTGCCGTCTTCCAGACCGAAGCGCAGGCGCAGCACCTTCTCCTCTCTGGGCGTCAGCGAATCCAGCACATCGCCGAGTGTTTCCCGCAGCAGCGTATGGGAAGCGGCGTCCGCCGGCGCGGGCGCCTCGTCGTCGGGAATGAAATCCCCGAGGTGGCTGTCCTCCTCCTCGCCGATCGGCGTTTCGAGCGAGACCGGCTCCTGCGCGACGCGCATGATCTCCCGCACCTTGTCCACCGGCATATCCAGCTCCTCGGAAATCTCGTCCGCCGTCGGCTCATGACCGGTCGTATGCAGAAGCTGGCTGGAGACCTTCTTCACCTTGTTGATGGTCTCCACCATGTGCACCGGGATGCGGATGGTGCGCGCCTGATCGGCAATTGCGCGGGTGATCGCCTGCCGGATCCACCACGTCGCATAAGTGGAAAACTTGAAGCCCTTCGTATAATCGAACTTTTCCACCGCCTTGATCAGGCCGAGGTTTCCCTCCTGGATCAGGTCCAGGAACTGCATGCCGCGGCCCAGATACCGCTTTGCGATGCTGACGACCAGGCGCAGGTTCGCCTCCGAAAGGCGCTTTTTGGCGGCCTCGTTGCCGTCCTTGATCGCGATGGCCAGCTTGATCTCTTCCTCGGAGGTCAGAAGCGGCACGCGGCCGATCTCCTTGAGATAAACCTTGACCGGGTCGTCGATGGCCACGCCCTCCATGCCTACGCCGGCCTCGTATTCCGCCGTCTCGTTCGCGACCTTCGTCAGGTCCACGTCGTCGATCTGGATGTCGCCGAAATCTTCCACGATCTCCACACCGTGCGATTCCAGCGTGTCGTAGAATTTCTCGATATGCTCGGGGTCAAAATCCAGCTCGCCGAGCGCGTCGAGAATCTCCTTTGTGGTGAGCTGGCCCTTGCTCTTTCCAAGCTCGATCAATTCGCGGATAACGGATTTCTTATCCTGTGCTGCCATACTGTTTACCAAACCTTTCCTGTATTTTCCCTTATTCCTTCCTGAGCGGATTTCAATCTATTTCTTCTGCCTGCGCAGGGCTTCAAGCTGCGCCTGAAGCTGCTGCGGGTCGCTCGTTCGAATCGCGTCCGTATCGGACAGCCCGCCCTCGTTCAGAATGATCTGTACGAAATGCTCGGCGTCCTCCGCCGTCGTGCCGCTGCTTTCCTGCAGAATTTTGGCGATCCGGCCCATCTCATCCGGCGTGCATTCCGCCGAAAAATCGCTGATTCCCGGTGCATTTGCCGTTTCTCCGTTTATAATCTTCCCCAATAAGCTCGCATATAACCGACGGTTAAAGCCCGTAACAAATTTTTCCGGCGGGAGCTTTTCGCAAAGCGCCGGCGCAAGCTCATTGTGCGCGAATAAACAGGCGATCAGCCGCTCCTCCGCGTTTGCAATGCGCAGATGCCGCCGCTTTTCCGGGTTGATCTCATCCCGCCGCGCGGAAAGCGTCTCCGTTGTCTCACGAAGCTGCCGCTTCTCCGCGGCGCGGCTCTCCTGCCGCACGCTCCGCTTCACCTGCGCTGAAATCGCGGACTTGTCCACGCCAAGCTCCTGCGAGAGCTTTCCGATATAAACATCCCGCTCGATTTCGTTTTCGAGCTTTGCGAGCACCTGAACCGCCTCCATCAGATACTGCACCTTGCCGTCGCCGCTTTCCAGGTCAAAGCCGGTTTTCAGCTTTGCGAGCCGGTACTCGACGTCATTGCCGCAGGATTCGATCAGCTTGCGGAACCGGACCGGGCCGTCCTCTCCGTATGCGTTGATAAACTCATCCGGGTCCTTATTGCCCGGCACCGCCATCACGCGGACGAGCAGCCCCGCGCTGCGCAGAATCGGGATCGCGCGCTGCGCGGCCTTCTGCCCTGCCTCATCGGAATCGTAGCAGATGATGACCTCCTTCGCATAGCGCGCCATCACGCGCGCCTGCTCCGCGGTCAGCGACGTACCGAGCGAGGCGATCGCGTTTTCAAAGCCCGCCTTGTGAAGCGAAATCACGTCCATGTACCCCTCGGCGAGGATCAGCCTGCCGTTATCAAGCGCGTTTTTCGCGAAATTCATCGCGAACAGGCCGCTGCTCTTGTGATAAACCGGCGTATCCGAGGTGTTGATGTATTTTGGCTTCTCGTCGGTCAGGATACGCCCGCCGAACGCGACGACGTTGCCGCGCAGGTCGATGATCGGAAACATCACCCGCGCGTGAAAGCGGTCCATTGCACGCCCGGAGCGCGTCTGCACCGCCACGTTCGCCTGTATCATCTCACTTTCGGCATAGCCCTTCGCGCGCAGATGGTTGACAAGCGCAAATCGGCTTCCCGGCGCCCAGCCGAGGCCGAAATGCCGGATCATCTGCATCGGCAGCCGGCGGCGGCTGAAATAATCCAGCCCCGGCTTTCCCTCCGGCTTCAAAAGCGACGCGTGGAAAAACCGCGCCGCCTCGCGGTTGATCTCCAGTACGCGCTGGCGCAGGCGGGACATCGAATCATCCACGCCCTGCTCCGGCACCTGCAGGCCCGCCCGCTGGGCCAGAAACTTCACGGCCTCTATATAATCCAGATTTTCAATTTTGCGGATAAACGTGATCACATCGCCGCCCGCGCCGCAGCCAAAGCAGTAAAACGACCCGTTTTCCGGATAAACATTAAACGATGCGGACTTCTCATTGTGGAAAGGGCAAAGCCCCACCATATTTTTCCCGCGCCGTTTCAGGTTGACATACGAGGACACGATGTCCGTGATGTCCGAGCGGGATTTGAGTTCCTGCATAAAGGCTTCCGGCAGCGCCAAATCGCCGCCTCCTTTCGAAAAAACCTCAGACCGGGGTGCCCCAGGCCTTCGGGATGAAGAGATTACTGTATAAATCGACGGCAAAGCGATCCGTCATGCCGGCAATGTAATCGCAGGCGGCCTGCTCCTTGCCGTCCGCCTCGGCAATAGCCTGCATGCTTTCGGGCAGGCACTCCGGATGGCGCACATAATAACCGAAAAGGCTTTCGATCAAATGCGGCACCTTTTTCTCCTCGCGCTTTGCGTAATCGTTGAGGTAAACCGACTTGTACATGTAAGCGTGCAGCGCATAATACGCTTCCATCACATCCGCATCCATATTGACGACGCCGTTTTGGCTGTTGCGGATCACAGACAGAACCATCGTCGTAATGCGTTTGCTCTTCGTATCGCCGAGCACCCCGGTAAGCTCCGCCGGAATATCCGATTGGCGGATCACCCCGGCGCGGATCGCGTCGTCAATATCGTGGTTCATATAGGCGATTTTATCCGCCCAGCGGATAATGCGCCCTTCCATCGTGACGGCCTCCCGCCCCGTCGTGTGGCAGAGGATGCCGTCGCGCACCTCAAAGGTCAGGTTCAGCCCGCGGCCGTCGTTTTCCAAACGTTCCACCACGCGCGCGCTCTGCTCGTAATGCCGGAATCCGTTCGGCATCAGCGCGTTCAGCGCGCGCTCGCCCGCATGCCCGAACGGCGTGTGCCCGAGGTCGTGGCCCAGCGCCACAGCCTCCGTGAGGTCCTCGTTGAGCCTGAGCGCCCGCGCGATCGTCCGCGCAATCTGCGAGACCTCCAGCGTGTGCGTCAGCCGCGTGCGGTAATGGTCGCCCTCCGGCGAAAGGAACACCTGCGTCTTATGCTTCAGCCGGCGAAACGCCTTACAATGGATGACCTTGTCCCGGTCGCGCTGGTACGGCGTGCGGATCTCACACTCCGCCGTCTCCCGCTCCCGGCCCCGCGTGTTTTCGGACAGCGCCGCATACGGGGACAGCGTCTCCCGCTCAATGCGCTGTGTCTCCTCGCGAATACACAATTCCCGGTTTTCCATATGTACGACCACCTTTCTTTCCGTGCCGCATCGTCTAAAAGGTTGAATTCAGCTTCCTGTTTTACCTCCTATATATCTTATACGCCGCAAACGCTAAAATTACTTCTTTATTCGCGAAATTCAAAATATTTTTTTCCCGTCTCTTCGATCGCAACCTGCCCGTTCGTCGCATCGGCGAGCCTTTTCGCAAAATCGCCGAGCAGCTCCGGCGCCATATGGAAGTGCAGGGTGACGCGTTCCTCAAAGAGCGTGTTGTCCGTCACGCCGCCGCATTCGGGCACGAGCGCCGCCACGCGGCCGTACTGTCCGTAATCGCAGGAGAGCGCCAGCATCAGGCATTCGCGCATCGTGACGATTCCCGCCGCCTGCAGCGCAACGGAGGCCGTGTGGGAATAAGCCCGCACAAGGCCGCCGCCTCCGAGCAGGATGCCGCCGAAATAACGCGTCGCCACCACAACGACGTCCGTCACGCCGCTTTTGCGCAGCACGTCCAGCACCGGAATTCCCGCGGTTCCCTGCGGCTCGCCGTCGTCCGAATAGCGCATGACGCCGTTTCGCAGGATGTAGGCGTATACATTGTGGCTCGCATCCCAATGCTTCGATTTCTTTTCACTGATAAACGCGAGCGCCTCTTCCTCCGTCTGCACGGGCTTTGCATAGCCGATAAACCGCGAGCGCTTCTCTGTGAAAGCGTCTTCCGCCTCGCGCAAAACCGTTTTATACTGCGCCATAGTCGCCTCCTTTTCAGGCTATCAAGAAAAAAACGGGCGATGCCCCGAAAAGCACCGCCCAAAACCGATACGTATAAAATTACTTCGTGATGCCGTAGCGCTTTTTGAACATGTCAACACGTCCGCTCGTATCAACCAGCTTCTGCTTGCCCGTATAGAACGGATGGCACTTGGAGCAAATTTCAACACGGATATCCTTCTTTGTGGAACGCGTGTGAATCACGTTGCCGCATGCGCAGGTAATGGTCGTATCCTGATAGTTCGGATGAATATTTTTCATATCTGTCACCTCTTTCGGCTGGTCTTTGCGGTTATTAAGCGAATTACTTAAACATAGCGCTAATAATGTTAGCACAAAACAATGGAAATTGCAAGGTTTTTTTGAAAAAACAAAAACTTTTTTATTCCCCGTCGGCATTCTCCAATAAATACCGCACCATCTGCTCCGGCTGCTCGAGAAAGCGGCGCGTCAGCACATAGTGCTCCGTTTCGCGGTACGGCGTCGGAAAGATGCCGGCATCCGTAATCTGCAGGATCTCCGCGCCGGGAAAAGCCATCAGGATCGGGGAATGCGTGGAAACGATAAACTGCGACTCCGCGCGGACAAGCTGATCCATCTCCGCAAGCAGCGTCATCAGGCGCATCGGAGACAGCGCCGCCTCCGGCTCATCCAGTAAATACAGCCCGTGCCCGCCAAAGCGGTTCTGCACCAGCGCGAGGAAGCTCTCTCCATGGGAGCGCGCATGCAGGGAGCCGCCGTAGCTGGCGGCAACCGGAACGCCCAGCGCGGATTCCTCATCGAGCCGGTCGATATAGCTCGCCGTGTTGTAAAAGCTCTCGGCCCGCAGGAAAAAGCCATCCCTCGGATAGGCGGAGCGCACGATCGTCAGCGCATCGCACAGCGCCGAATGCGTCGCCTTCGTGGAAAAGCTGAAGTTCCGTGTGCCGCCCTCCGGGTTAAAGCCGCAGGCCACGGCAATCGCCTCCAAAAGCGTGGATTTTCCCACGCCGTTTTCGCCGACGAGAAACGTCACATCGCTGTGAAACTCCAGCGCGCCGGCACGCTCCAGATACCGCACCGCAGGGACACCGTGCAGATAGGAGTCCTTTTCAAGCGGCGCGTTCAGCTCGATCCGGCGCACATATCTCCGTTCCACGGCCCTGCCTCCCCTCATTTCAAATAGCGGATGTATTCCTCCAGGCATCTGGAAAGCCTGCGCATAGCTGCGGCGTTTTCCGGACCGACATAGCGGAGCACGAGGTCGTTTTGCGCACAGCCGGTGTACTTTTCTTTGCCCGCCGGATAGCGGAACACAAAGCCGTAGCGGCCCATGTTGTTTTGCAGCCAGTTGTAGGCCTCCGAGCCGCCGAATTCCGCCGCATCCCCCGCGAACGTCACACAAAGGCCGGTCTGCGCATCGCATTCGCCCGGCGCCGGCACCAGACTTTTCGCCTCTTCCCGCGCCATAATCCGCGTGGTGCCCGCCGCGACCAATTCATCCACCTGCTTCTGGTACAGGACCTCCTGCTCCTCATAGGACACATAGCCGGACGCAAAGCGCAGCGTAAACCCGGCCGTCTCCGCCTCCTGCACAAGCATCTCCAGCGCCGGCACAATCCGCTCATCGACCTGCACGCCCGCCGCCTCCGCCGTGATAACGGTGAAGTCGCTGTCGGCGGGATTGTCCTCGTTGATGACGAACAGATTGAAGCTGTCATCGTACAGCGGCAGCCCCGTATCCGCGTCATAGCGTATCGCCTGTGGGGCCTCCGCGCCCGAAGCGTCCTCTTTCTGCACTGCGCTGCTTTCCGGCTCGTCCAGCGGCGAGGGCTCCAGCGCCTTCATCACGGACGGAATCACCCATGTAAGCAATACCGCCAGCACAGCGCCTGCCAGAAGAAGGACGAGCAGCACGCCGACAATCCGCTTGGCGAGCGCGATCCGCCGTACCTTTGCATAATCCGGCTTATAGATCGGGCGGCGCTTTCCGCGCCGTTTTTTCTGCGGCCCGCGCCGCGCGCCCTGCCCGCCGGGCTGCTTTGTTCTGCGTCCCTCCTGCATGCTTTCGTCCTTTCCGGCGCACCCGGCGCCATAATTCCCCGTAATACTTTTTATTATACGGGCCGCCGCGCAAAATGCAAGTCCCACCCAAAACTTTCCGAAATTCCGCAGCAAAAAGCTCCCGCCCAAGCCGGACGGGAGACAAATACAAGCCATCGCTTATTTCTTTTTTCTGCTCGGCGCTTTCTGGGAGGTCTCGGGATTCACCGTACCCATATTTTTCGCCGCACTGCTGAGCGCGTCGGATTCCTCGCCGCTTTCGAGCTTGCCGTCGTGTACGATCAGGTTCGTCACAATGCCGACGATCAGCGCGACCGCCAGAGAGGTGATGTTCAGCAGGGCGCCGCCGGTGATGGCGTTGTTGCCGAAGCCGAAATACAGGCCGCCGATACCGCACACCAGAATGGAGCTGACGACGAACAGGTTCTTGCTGTCGCCGAGATCGACCTTTCTGAGCATCTGCAAACCTGAAACTGCAATGAAGCCGTACAGCGCGATGCAGGCGCCGCCCATGACGCACTTCGGGATGGAGTTGATCAAAACAATAAACGGTGTGAAGAAGGAGAGAACCATGCAGCCCAGTGCAGCCGTGAGAATGGAGACAATCGAGGCGTTGCCCGTAATCGCCACACAGCCGATGGATTCGCCGTAGGTCGTATTGGCACAGCCGCCGAAGAGCGCGCCCACAATGGAGCCGAAGCCGTCGCCGAGGAGCGTCTTATCGAGGCCCGGGTCGGTAATCAGATCGCGGTTGATGATGCTGCTGAGGTTTTTGTGGTCGGCAATATGCTGCGCAAGCTCCACAATGGCGATCGGCACATAGATCATCGCGATATTGCCGATTGCCGCGGCGTCCAGCGGGTACTGTCCGTTCGACTGGATCGCCTTCAGGAAGAAGAACTTCGGATAATCCACAATGCTGGTGATGCTGAAATTGCTGAAGGTGTCGATGAACGGCTGGAAAGAAAGCACCTGCAGGTAGGTGTTGCCGGTCACAGAGCCGATGATCGTGAAAACCAGCGCCAGCGCATAGCCCGCGCCAATACCGACGATAAACGGAATCAGCTTGATGTTTTTCGAGCCCTTGACGGACGCGATGACGATCATGAAGAAGGTGAAGAGACCGCAGATAATCGAAACCCAATTGTATGTTTCCGCATAAACAACCGCTGCGGCGCCGTTGCCCATAAGCCAGCTTGTCGCCGTGCCGGAAAGAGAAAGGCCGATCAGCGCGACGATCGGGCCGATGATGACTGCCGGCATCAGCTTATTGACCCAGCCGGAGCCGACGAGCTTAATCAGCAGTGCGATGACAACGTAGACGAGGCCGGCAAAGGCAACGCCGATGATCATGCCCCAGTAGCCGTAATTCTGGCCGATGGAAGCCGCATACGCGCCGAGAAACGTGAAAGAGGAGCCGAGGAATACAGGGCTTCTGCGCCTTGTAAACAGCAGATAGACGACCGTTCCGATACCGGCGCCGAACAGGGCCGCCGCAACGTCCGCCTCGAGGCCATAGCTCGAAACGAGCATCGGAACAAGCAGCGTCGCCGCCATGATCGCAATCATCTGCTGGAACGCAAAAACCAGGGTTTTGCTGAACTTGGGTTTGTCCGCTACATCATAGATCAACTTCAAGATGAATCTCTCCCTTGTTTTTTATCATCCGACATTCTATCACAGAGGCCGTCAAAAGTCAACGAAATATGACGGAAGAATGAACAGTTTGTAAATCCCTACAAAAAAGCTCTCCAAATCGGTCGGAGAGCTTTCTTTCCCATCAAATTTCGTCGTCTTTCTGCGGTTTATAGCTGACCGTGCCGCACAGGCGGTCGCCCGCATCGCCCGCCGCGGTGAAGATATAGCCCTGCTCGCTCAGCGGGCCTGGCGCATAATTCGCCGCGTAAATCTCCACATCCGGGTGCTTCTCATAAAGGAGCTTCACGCCGACCTCCGAAGCAAAGATACACATGAACTTGATGTTTGTGCAGCCGGAATCCTTCACGAACTGAATCGCCGCGTCCGCAGTGCCGCCGGTTGCCAGCGCCGGATCCACCACGATGACCGGGCCGCCGGAGGCGTCGACCGGGAGCTTAAAATAATACGTCTGCGGCTTGAGCGTTTCCTCGTCGCGGTAAAGGCCGATATGCCCCACCTTCGCCGTCGGCGAAAGCGCTCTGAGACCGTCCACCATACCGAGTCCCGCACGCAGGATCGGCACGATCGTGAAATCTTCCGCGAGAACCGGCGTCACGATCTTCTGCAGCGGCGCCTGAATCTCCACCTGCTTGGTTTTGAGGCCTTTGAGCGTCTCATAGCCCATCAGCATCGCAAGCTCCTTCACAAGCTCGCT
>JAHZCM010000017.1:0-15236 GCA_019422905.1 Oscillospiraceae bacterium | reverse complement strand
TCTTTTGAGCCGGTGCGCACGTCGCATAAATGGCTGACCTTATGCAAAATCAGCGGATGATTAAAAATTGTCAAGTTGGAAAGATATTCTTCCATGCTTCAAACTCCTTTGTCCCGATCATTTTTTCACATCATAGCACAATTCTCCTTCAAAATCAACTGAAATACGACCGGATTCCCGCCGCTTGACGGCAAAGCCCAAAAATGCTACAATCAGTTCAATACAAATTCAGGAAAGAAGTGGATATCCCATGGCTGTTATCCTCGTCAGCAACTGCCTGCTCGGCTGCGCATGCCGCTATAAGGGCGACGACTGCAAAAACGAGCGGATTCTGGCGCTCGCAGAAAACCACACGCTGCTCGGCGTCTGTCCGGAGCAGATGGGCGGCCTGCCCACACCGCGCAATCCCTCCGAAATCGTGGGGGACAAGGTTGTTTCAAACGCCGGATGTGACGTCACCGCCGAATACAAAAAAGGCGCTGAGGCCGCGCTGTACCTTGCGAAGCTCAACCATGTGGATTTTGCGGTTCTCAAGGCTAAAAGCCCCTCCTGCGGCAAGGGCCTGATCTATGACGGCACCTTCACGGGAAACAAGATCCCCGGCAACGGCGTAACTGTCTCCCTGCTGCTCGAAAACGGCATTCCGGTTTACACCGAGGATGAATTGGATAAGCTGCCTCTGTAAAGTAAAACCACAGCACAGATGGCGTTCACAAAACAAAGTGAACGCCATCTGTTTTTCTTTATTCGCGTATAAGCTGCCCGGTCAGCTCCTGCTCCGCGAGCGCGTCGATGCGCGCCTGCATACGACTGCCGTCCGCCATCCCGGAAAGCACACCTACCAGCCGGCTTCCGCCCATAATGACCGAAGCGCCATCTTGAAGCGCCTGCTTGCTGGGCGATTCCGAAAGCCGCATGCGTATTTTGTCCTCCGAATCAAAAAACAGCTTGACATGGCGCATGCTCGCCTGCTCCAAAAAAGCGATATCCAATTTCAGAACCGGCTTGTCGTCCTCATTGTGCGTCCAGCGCCCGCGTACCGCCACCAACTGTTCCTCCCCATTGGCGCATACCTTCCCGCGCGCCGCTTCCGAAAAGCCGATTTCCAGCATATTCGTCTCATTGCCCTCTTTGATCGAGATGTAAAGCCTTTTGTCTTTACACGAAAATGCAATTCTGCTGATTCCGGTCGTGTAATTGTTCTCCATAAGCTGTACAAACAGCGGAAGAAGCCGCGCCGTGCCCGACGCAATTGCGTACTGCCGTCCATCGAGCACCGCGTTGTTTTCCGCCGTGGTTCTTTGCTCGCAATACCGGCTCAGGCGCGCATACGGCCCTTTTTCCTGCGGCCATGCGCTTTCGAGTTGTCGAATTGTCCTTTGCAGCCGCCAAAAGGCCCGCGGGTCCGGCGCGAGCGTATCCGGAAAATGTACGCCTTCTCCAAAATAGGCTTCGCAGAGCGACAGATAGTCGGATTTTCCAAACATGCGGTCGCCGCCCGCATTGGAGACGATCACCATATCGAGATCCGGAATCACGAGGATATTCTGCCCGAACAGGCCGTTGAACAGGACGGAGTCCGGCCTCGCCCACAGCCAGCACTGCCAGCCGTAGCCGTAATCGCTCATGGCTTTCGGCGGGTCGCTTTGCCTGCGGGACATCTGATCGATATATTCCTCCGGCACAAGCTGCTTTCCCGCCCACTTTCCGCGGTTCAGAATCAATTGGCCCAGCTTGGCCATATCCATCTGCGTGAGGTACAGTCCCCAGCCGCCCTTTTCAATGCCCATCGGGCAGGTCTCCCAGTGAAATCTGCGGATATCCAGCGGCCCGAACAGCCGCTCGCGCAGAAAATCCGTCAGCGTACCGCCCGTTTTGGCGCAGACGATTGCCGAAAGCATATACGTATTCATACTGTTGTACTGGAATTCCCCGCCCGGCTCAAACTGCGGTGTGGAATCCAGAAAACCGCGCACCCAGTCTGTCTGCGTGACGGACGCCGTTTCGTTGAACGAAGCGCCGCTCGTCATCGCCAGCAGATGCCGGACCGTCAGGCCGCGCCAGCGAATGCGCGCCAGCGGCGAAGCCTTTTCCGGGAAAATGTCGATCACGCGCTCTTCCGCCGTCAGCTTCCCGTCGCCCATCAGGATCCCCACTGCCAGGCCGGTCACCGTTTTACACAGGGAATGCGTCACGTGCCAGACTGTCCGGTCATAAGGCGGAAAGCTGCACGCCGCAATCACGCGCCCGTGCCGCACGATCGTCAGGCCGTGGAGGTTTTCGCTGCGCCGCGCCGCGGCCTGTTCCAGAAAGGCCTGCAGATATCCGCTTTTTATGCCGGCGGATTCCGGTGTGGCGGCCGGCAGCGCATCCCCGCCCGCTTCTTCCGGGAACGGCACCTTTTGCACGCGCATCGGCAGCACGGCGACCTCCTGCTTCTGGCCTGCAAGGCGCGAAAGCAGCTCCGCCACATGCTTTACTGTAAGAATATCCGATCTTCTTCCGGCCCTCCTGTTCCGCGGTCCTCTCCCGCAGTATGCCCGTGTTTTCCGGAAATATGAAGGGCGGCGAAAAGCCCGCGCTTTCACCGCCCCAATCCATTATTTCTCGTCAAAAAACGCCTTGAAGCCCTTATACGCCATATAGACGTCCAGCTTGGAGACAACCTCAAACGGCGCGTGCATCGAAAGCACCGGCACGCCGATATCGAGCACGTCGATATTCAGGTTCGCGACGTACTTCGCGACCGTTCCGCCGCCGCCCTGATCCACCTTGCCGAGCTCTCCGATCTGCCACAGCACGCCGGCGTCGTCAAACGTGCGGCGAATCCTGCCGACAAACTCCGCGTTCGCATCGGATGTACCGCCCTTGCCGCGGGAGCCCGTATACTTGGCCACGCCGAGGCCGCCGTTTATGTAGCAGGAATTCTGCGGCTCATAGACGGACGCATAATGCGGGTCGTACGCCGCCGTGACGTCCGCCGAGATGCAGGTCGATTTTGAAAGCACGTGGCGCGGCTCCTCGCCCTCCGCCTGCGCGAGATCGGCGATAAAGTAGCGCATATATTCGGAATTCAGGCCTGTGTTGCCGTCGCTGCCGACCTCCTCCTTGTCGGTCAGAACCGTGACGACCGTCTGCGCCGGGTTCTTGCAGTTGAGAATCGCTTCCAGCGCCGGGTAAGCGCAAACGCGGTCATCATGGCCGTACGCGCCGATCAGGCTGCGGTCAAAGCCGATATCCGTCGCCTTAAAGGCCGGAACAAATTCGATTTCCGCAGAAATCAGATCCGCCTCAACGATGCCGTATTTCTCGTTGAGAAGCCGCATGGTATTCAGCTTATAGGCCTCCTTCGCCTCCTCGTCGCGGATCGGGCGGCTGCCGACCAGAATATTGAGATCCTCGCCGGTAAACGCGGAACCGAGCGGCTTCTGCGCCTGATCCTGCCCGAGAGCTGCCTGGACGGCCGTAATGGTGAACTGCGGATCGCCCGGCTCCTCGCCGACGCGCACCTCCACGCTCGTACCATCGCGCCTGATGACGATGCCATGCATGGCGAGCGGAATCGCCGTCCACTGATACTTCTTGATGCCGCCGTAATAATGGGTTTTCAGATAAACCATCTCGCTCGATTCATAGAGCGGGATCGGCTTTAGGTCAATGCGCGGATTGTCGATATGGGCAGCCGCGATGCGCACGCCGTTTTTGCAGCCCTCCCTGCCGATTACCGCAAGGCAGATCGCCTTGCCGCGGTTATTGTAATACACCTTTTCTCCGGCCCCGTATTTGTGCTTCGGATCGAACGGCACAAAGCCGTGCTTTTGGGCCGCCTTCACCGCGTAATCGACGGATTCGCGCTCCGTCTTTGCCGCGTCGAGAAACGCCTTGTAGCCCTCGCAGAACTTATCCGCTTTTTCGAGCTTCTCATCCGTCACCTTGAAAAAACCGTTTTTGCGCGGGTTGAGAAGTGCCTCAGCCAGCTCTTTGGCGGACTTAGCCGCCGTCTTTTTAGCCATTTTCCATTCCCCCATAAATTGATTCATAGCTTTCTTTATATTGCAGAACCTTCCGGACATACGCGCGTGTTTCGCCGAACGGGATCTCCCTAAGGGTGCTTCCATCGGCGGAATACGCTTCGTCCGAAAGCCACGATGCAACATTTCCCATGCCTGCATTGTAGGCGCACAGCGCCACGGTCAGGTCCCCGTACTCATCCAGCAGAAGCCGCAGCAGCGCGCAGCCGAACCGGATGCTCACCGCCGGATCATACAGCGCCTCGTCGTCGTACGTCTCGCCGACGTGCGTCTGCATCCAGCGAAACGTCTCGGGCATCATCTGCATCAGCCCGATTGCGCCTACCGGCGAAACCGCCTCCGGGTCAAAACCGCTCTCGGCCTTGATGACCGCATAAACGAGGCTTTCCTCCAGGTCGTATTCTGCCGCCTGTGCCGTTACAATCGACTTGTATTTTTGCGGATAGCTGAGCTGCTCTACGTCCGGATACACGGTACGCAGGGCAAAAAACGCAAAACTCGCAAGCAGCAGAATCGTCAGGAGCACGGCCGACCATCCGCGTTTTTTCCTATGTTTTTTTCTCAATGTGAATCTCCGGAAAGCCCACAGCCCAATGCCGTGAGCATCATATCAATCTCATTTTCGGATACCGTGACCGTATTGTCCAGCACCCAGTCGGAACGGTCGGCGTAAAAGCCGTCTGGCTGCTGCGCGGCCATCCGGCGCTCGGCCTCCGCCTCGGAAATGCCGTCCCGCCGCATGATGCGCCCCATGCGCACCGCTTTTTCGGCAAACACAGAAACCACCCGTCTGCACAGCCGGTCGGCCCCGGCCTCAAAAAGCGTCGGCGCATCGAGCACGATAACCCTTGCTCCCGCCTGCTTTTTCGCTTCGATTTCCGCGCGCAGCCGGTCAAAGATCACTGGATGCGTGATCCGGTTCAGCGTCTCTGTGGAAGCCTTATCCGCAAAGGCGCGCCGGGCAAGCAGCCGGCGGTTCAGCATGCCGTCCGCCTTCATAATATCACAGCCAAAGGCTTTTTGCAACTCCGCCAGGCATGCGCCGCCGTACAGCGCCGGGTCGCGCGTCACCGCGTCGCAGTCGATCACCGCGCAGCCGCGCGCGGCAAGCAGCCCGGAAACCGTCGATTTTCCGGCGCCGGTCTGCCCGGTCAGGCCGACAATACACACATCCGCGGGCGTTAAAACGCGAAACGCCGCCGCGCGGATCAGCCTGTTGTAAACCGCAAGGCCGACGCCGTTTTTCCGCGGCATACGCGCATATACGGTTTTCGCGCCGATCGCGTCCAGCGTGTGCAGCGCTGAAAAAAGCTCGTGCGCCTGCGAAAGCGCGTCCCACGCCCGCCCATAAGGGACGGAACGGCCGCGTATCCATTTTTCCTCACCCGCAAAGCAGAGCGCAACGGCGTCCGGCCGCGCGTTGACAAGGCGGATATAATCCTCCAGCGATGCGTCCAGAATCGTGATTTCCGCTTTCGGCGCGTAGTGCTTGTATTTCATGCCCGGCGACGAAACGCGCGCGTTTTCCGCGGGCTTTTCGAGAACAGCAGGGTCGATCTCCACCGTGCCGAGCACCGCGCGGAGCTGCTCCACCGAAACGCCGCCCGGACGAAGCACGCGCGGCACCGCCGTTGTCACCGTGATGACCGTCGACTCCACGCCGACGGCGCAGTCTCCGCCGTTGACGATCGCCGCCACACGCCCGGAAAGGTCGTCGCAGACATGTGCAAAGGCCGTCGGGCTTGGCAGGCCGGAGAGGTTCGCGGACGGCGCTGCAAGCGGCACGCCCGCCGCACGGATAATCGCGCGCGCCGCCGGATGCGACGGCATGCGCACGGCGACTGTATCCAGCCCGCCGGTCGTCTCCTTCGGGACCAGCGCGGATTTCCTCATGATGATCGTGAGCGGGCCGGGCCAGAACGCCTCGGCCAGCTTTTTCGCCGCCTCCGGAATCTCCTCCACCAGCGGCGGCAGCTCCTCCATTGCGGCAATATGAACGATCAGCGGGTTATCGGATGGGCGGCCCTTCACCCTGTAAATCTGTGCGGAAACCGTGGAATCCAGCGCGTTGCCCGCGAGGCCGTAAACCGTCTCCGTCGGAATCGCGACAAGACCGCCGCCGCGCAGGATCGCGCCCGCTTCCTTTATATCGTATTCCTTTCCTGCATCCAGTATTCGCGTATCCATTTTCATCCGTTTTCCATGCTCTCCCTGAGCTTTTCGGCGCGGTCTGCCGCAATAAGCGCGTCGATGATTTCGTCCAGATCGCCGTTCAGAATATCCTCCAGCCGGTAAAGTGTCAGGCCGATGCGGTGGTCGGTCACGCGGAGCTGCGGATAATTGTAGGTGCGGATGCGCTCGGAGCGATCGCCGGTTCCAACCTGGCTTCTGCGGTTTGCGGCGATCTCCGCGTTCTGCTCCGCCACCTTCGCGTCGAGCAGGCGCGCGCGCAGAACCCGCAGCGCCTTATCCTTGTTCTTATACTGGCTCCGCTCGTCCTGACACTCCACGACGGTGCCGGTCGGCAAATGCGTGACGCGGATTGCCGAGGACGTCTTATTGATATGCTGGCCGCCCGCGCCGCTGGAGCGGAACGTATCGATCTGCAGATCCTTCGGATCCAGCTCAAGCTCCACCTCGTCGGCTTCCGGCAGCACGGCGACCGTTGCCGTCGAGGTGTGGATGCGGCCCTGCGTTTCCGTTTCCGGCACGCGCTGCACGCGGTGCACGCCGCTTTCAAATTTCAGCCGGGAATACGCGCCGTCGCCGTCGATCGTGAAGCTGACCTCCTTAAAGCCGCCGAGCTCCGTCTCGTTCAGGCCGACGATTTCGGTTTTCCAACCGCGCTTCTCCGCATACATCGTGTACATGCGGTAGAGGTTATAGGCAAACAGCGCTGCCTCCTCACCGCCCGCGCCGCCCCGGATCTCGACGATAACGCTGCGCTCGTCGTTCGGGTCGCGCGGAAGCAGGAGGATTTTAAGCGTCTCCGCGATGCTTTCCGCAGCCGTGCGCGCTTCGTTCAGCTCCTCGGCCGCCATCTGGCGCAGCTCCTTATCGGATGCCGGATCGTCGAGCAGCGCCTGCGCGCCCTCCATATCCGCCTCCGCCTTTTTCAGCGCGCGGTAATTCTCCACAATCGGCGTGATCTCCTTGTGCTCCTTCATCAGCGCCGCATATAAGCTGCGGTCCGCCGCCACCGTGGGATCGTACAGCTTCAAATTCAGCTCTTCATACCGGTTTTCAAAAACCGAGAGATTTTCAAACATATTTCTTTCTTCCTTTCAAAACAAAATACATGAACATTGCTTTGAAAAGAAGCTAGCGCTCGTCACCCGCGCTCTCGCGCAGGATCCTGCGGATATTCTTCTCGCACTTGTGGCGGGGTACCATGACCTCCCGGCCGCAGCCGGTACACCGGATCCTGAAATCCGCACCGATACGCAGCACTTCAAAGGTATTGCTCCCACAGGGATGCGGTTTTTTCATTTGAAGCTGATCGCCGACACGAACGTCCATGGCATTCCCCCCTTTCACGGCGATTCTAAAAACAGAGTATAGCACAGTTGCCGTGTAATGTCAAAGTACAGAACCTTTCTCTTTTATTTCCCTGTTATTGGCTGCACGCACCGTGCAAGCAGTGCGATCGCTGTAATTGCCGTATCCGACGCGCTGCGGTTTTTATCGGCCAAGCCCGCATATTACAGCGCCTTTGCAATTTCACGCTTTATCTCTTCCGGCGCTATGCCTTCCCGTTCGGCAAGCCTCCGTATTGCACCTTCCGCCGTTTTTCTGTCCATATTCATCACCCTTCCATATATTGTGCAACAAATTAGACAAGATTTCTTGCAACTTACTTTTCAATTCTAACTTAGCTATACTTATTTTGTCAGACAAAACAATTCGACCGCTTTCCGCAAAACAAGACAAAAGAGGCGCTGATATGGCAGATTACGGCACAATTCGAATCAAATTGGACGAACTGATTCAGGCGAAAGGCATCAGCAAAAATAAGCTGAGCCATCGCGCGGAAATGCAGCGCACGCAGATCAACCGTTATTGCCGCAATGAAGTGACCCGGTTGGACGTCGATGTTTTGGCCCGCATTTGCTCCGTGTTTGAATGCTCGCTTGACGAGCTTCTTGAATATGTTCCGCCAGAAAAAAAGAGACGCAGTGATCCATCGATCCCGCGTCTCTTTTCCATTTTTGCTTGTATTATACCGCCAGGTTCAGGCCGCTCTTCTTCAAGCCGAACCGAAGCGCCTCGGCAATGCCGTAAGCCGCCGCGACAGAAATGACGTCCTTGATGAGGTACGGCACGGACGCGATCAAAAACGCCTCCAGAGGACCGGTGGACGACACAAGCGCAAACTGAACGGTGCCGAACAGATGGCAGGCCGCAAGCCCCGCTATGCCAAGCACAACAGCCAGAACGCGATGATTCATTTTCAGGCCAACGCCACACAGCGCCGCCATGGGCAGGAAGCCCCAGATGTAACCGCCCGCAAGGCCGACCAGGGAGCCGACGCCGCCGGAAAAGCCGGCAAACACCGGAAGGCCCACCGCGCCCAGCGCGATGTAAACCGCCGTTGCCAGCGTGCCGCGCTTCCAGCCCAGCGCATAACCGCACAGCGCCACCGCAAAGGTCTGCATCGTGACCGGGATACCCGTCGGCAGCGGAATGGATATCTGTGAAAGCACTGCCAAAACAGCGGCGAAAACGCCGACCATAACAATCTGAATAACCTTTTCCTTATTGTTTTTCATAAAATAATCACTTGCCCTTCCATGAAGCGCGCGACAAACTGCGCGCTTTCTTTTTTCATATGCCACAAGCAGAAATTGGCCTTAGCTTCAACAATTCGGGCCCCAGCATGAGGCTTTCCCTTCATTCGCCATAAACTGAAATCGGCCTTCAAGCCCGTCCGTTTTCCGCCTGTCATTCCTTCCCCTCGCTTTTAGGCCTGAAATCCCTTGTGAATCTGCACCTCGCCCGCCGAAAACGCGCGTTCCTCGCCGTTTTCCAGCCGGACCAGCAGATGCGCCTCATCCGAAATGCCGGTCACAACGCCGCGGTATTCCGCATTTCCAAGTGTAAAGGTGATCGACTTGCCGGTCAAAAACGAGCGGCGTTTGTACTCTTCGATAAAGGCGCCGTCGGCCAGCGACCCATACAGCGCAAAAAAACGGCTGACAACCGCTGCGGCAAGCCGGCTGCGCATTTCCACCGGACAGGGGCCGTCAAACAGCGCGCCTGCGATCTCCCGGATCTCCTCCGGAAAACCGCCCTCCGGCTCGGCAATATTGATGCCGATGCCGAGCACAGCCCAGTTCAGCCCGCCGTTTTCAAAGTCGATCGAGGCCTCCGTCAGGATCCCGCAGATTTTTCTGCCGTTCAGGTAAACGTCGTTGACCCATTTGATCTGCGGATTCATCCCGGTAACGGACTCAACGGCCTGACAGACCGCCACGGCCGCCGCCGTCGTGATAAAAAGCGACTGCTCCGCCGTACAGGCGGGGCGCAGCAGCAGGCTGAAATAAATGCCCGTGCCGACCGGGGACTGAAATTTTCGGCCCAAACGGCCCTTGCCTGCCGTCTGGGATTCCGCAATCAGCACAAGCCCCTCCGGCGCACCCTGCTCCGCCTCAGCTTTCAGCACCGTATTGGTGGAGGTCACCTCCCGGCGGACATCCAGCCGCACGGGAAAATCCGTTTCCAGCCAGCGCGAAACGCTCTGCACGGTAAGCACATCGCTGTCTGTGCTGAGCGCATAGCCGCGCTTCGGCACGGCTTCAATTTTGTGGCCGGCCTCTTCTAGCTTTTTAATCGCCTTCCAAACCGCATTGCGGGAAACGCCCAGCGAGGCGGCGATTTCTTCCCCGGAGACAAATGTCCCGCGGCTTTTTTCGAGAAAATCTAAAACTGCATCTTGTATGCGCATATGGATTCCTTTCCAGTCCAAAACCGGCGCTCCGTCAAACCTCCGGACGTGGATTCCGCTTTGTCCGCTTTTGCTCGGCGCGCCTGAATCGGTATTTTGAAAATTTTCATGTTCAGTGTACCACAGGTCGTTCCATTCGTCAACCTATTTTTGCAATTCAGGTGACAATTATGCAAAAAAGAAACGGACGCCGGTATACGCCCCGGCATCCGCAAGCATCAGATCCTTATTTTTTAAAGCTGTCTTTCAGGGAGACGGAACGGTTAAACACGAGATGCTCCGGGCTGGAATCCCGGTTATCCGCGCAGAAATAGCCCTGACGCATAAACTGGAAGCTCTCGCCGGGCTTCGCGGCCTTCAGACTCGGCTCCACCTTGCAGCCGGTGAGTACCTTAAGGGAGTCGGGGTTCAGCAGTTCGAGAAAATCGCCCGCATTGGGGTCTTCTACGGTAAACAGATTGTCATACAGGCGGACCTCCGCGTCCACTGCGGTTTTCGCATCCACCCAGTGGATCGTCGCGCCCTTGACCTTTCTGCCGTCCGCCGGATTTCCGCCGCGGCTCTCCGGGTCGTATTCCGCATAAACCTCCGTCACCTTTCCTGCATCGTCCGCTTTATATCCGGTGCAGCGAATCAGGTATGTGCCCTTGAGGCGGCATTCCAGGCCGTTTGGATAGAGGCGCTTGTACTTCGGGACAGGCTCCGGCAGGAAATCCTCCGCCTCGATATACAGCTCGCGGCCAAAGGTGACCGTGCGCGTGCCGTCCTCCGGACGGTTCGGGTTGTTCTCCACCTCAAACGTCTCGCTGACATTCTCCGGATAATTGGTGAGGATGAGCTTTACCGGATTCAAAACGCCCATAACGCGCTTTGCCGTACCGTTCAGATCCTCCCGGAGGCAGTGCTCCAGAAAGCTGTATTCCACGGTGGAATTCACCTTGGAAACGCCGTTGCGCTCGCTGAAATTGCGGATGGACGCCGGCGTATAGCCGCGGCGGCGCAGGCCGCAGATGGTCGGCATTCTGGGGTCGTCCCAGCCGCTGACATAGCCGCCCTCCACAAGCGCGCGCAGCTTGCGCTTGCTCATGACCGTGTTGTTGATGCCTAGGCGTGCAAACTCGATCTGGCGCGGCCTGGACGGCAGCGTGACGTGCTCGACGACCCAGTCGTACAGCGGGCGGTGATCCTCAAATTCGAGCGAGCAGAGCGAATGCGTGATATGCTCCAGCGCGTCCTCGATCGGATGCGCGAAGTCGTACATTGGGTAAATGCACCATTTGTCCCCTGTGCGGTGATGCGGCAGATGGTTGATGCGGTAGATCACCGGGTCGCGCATGTTGAAATTGCCGGAGGCGAGGTCGATTTTCGCGCGCAGCGTCATTCTGCCATCCTCAAACTCACCGGCGCGCATCCGGGCAAACAGATCCAGGCTCTCTTCGATCGGGCGATCCCGGTACGGGCTGCGCGCAGGCGTGGTCAGATCACCGCGCATTTCGCGCATCTGGTCGGGCGTCAGCTCGCAGACATACGCAAGCCCCTTCTGAATCAGCTCCACGGCCGCCTCGTACATTTTCTCAAAATAGTCGGAAGCGTAGTAGAAGCGGTCGTCCCAGTCGTAGCCGAGCCAGTGGATATCCTCCTTGATCGCGTCTACATACTCCACGTCCTCCTTGGTGGGGTTCGTGTCGTCCATGCGCAGATTGCAGATGCCGTTGAAGCGCTCCGCCGTGCCGAAATCGACATAAATCGCCTTCGCGTGGCCGATATGCAGATAGCCGTTCGGCTCCGGCGGAAAGCGCGTGTGCACCTTCATGCCCGCATAGCGCCCGTTTTCGCCGATGTCCTCTATCACAAAATCGTCGATAAAGCTGGTGCTGATCTCTTCCGAGACCGGTTCTTTTTTCATCTCTTCACTCATATGGGTAAACCGTACCTTTCCTGTTTTCCATTTCACTTTCCCAATATCCCGCTCAGGAGAGCTTTTGAAGGCCGACCGTCAAACGGCGCAGCGCTTCCTCCCTGCCGAGCACCGCGAGAATCTCCATCGCGCCGCCCGGGGTGACGGTCTGGCCCGCCGCCGCAATGCGCACCGGCCAGAGCAGCGTGCCGTTTTTCACGCCGAGCGTCTGTGCCAGCGCAATCAGCGCGTCATGGATCGCGTCCACGTTCCAGCCGGAAACCGCCGTCAGCGTTTCCAGCGCGGCCTTGAGCATCACCGGCGCGTTTTCAAGGTTTGCCTTGCTCTTTTTATTCACAAACAGCTCCGTGCCGTACTCCGGCAATTCCTTGAAAAATGCAAGCAGCTCCGGAATCTCCTTGAATTTTGAAATGCGCGGCTGCAAAATCGCGTCCAGCACCGCCCACGGCTTTTCCGCATCGCCGAAAACCGCGCGGTAACAGGGCATCGCATTTTGCCGGAAGGTCTCCGCATCCATTCGGCGGATATACTCTCCGTTAAGCCAGAGGAGCTTGTCGTAGTCAAATACGGCGGGCGACTTGCTGATGCCGTCGATGGAGAACGCCTGCTCCAGCTCGCTTAAAGAGAAAATCTCCTGATTGTCCTTCGGACACCAGCCGAGCAGGGCGATATAATTCGTGATGACCGGCGCGAGATAGCCGTCCTCGATCAGCCCCTGAAAGCTCGTCGAGCCGTGGCGCTTGGAGAGCTTCGAGACGGAGCCGTCCTCGTTTTTGCCCATGATCAGCGGCAGATGCACATAGGTTGGCTTCTCCCAGCCGAATGCCTCATAAAGCAGGTTGTACTTCGGCGTAGAAGTCAAATACTCGCAGCCGCGCACCACATGCGTGATATGCATCAGATGGTCGTCGATGACGTTTGCAAAATTATAGGTCGGATAGCCGTCCGATTTCAGCAGAACCTGATCCTCAATTTCTTTGTTTTCAATCGTGATCGTGCCGTAGACCGCATCCTCAAACGAGGTCGCGCCGTCGAGCGGCGCCTTCTGGCGGATGACGTACGGCGTACCGGCGTCGAGCAGTCTCCGGATCTCTTCCGCAGGCAGGTCACGGCAGTGGCGGTCGTAGCCGCCGAACGATCCCTCCGCATGGATGGATTCGAGCCGCTCCTTTGTGCAGAAGCAGTAATACGCCTTGCCCTCCCGCACAAGCTGCTCCGCATACGGCTTATAGATGTCCTTACGCTCGCTTTGGATGTACGGGCCAAATTCACCGCCGCAGTCCGGGCCTTCATCATGCTGCAGGCCGACTTGTCTGAGCGTGTCGTAAATCACATCCGTCGCGCCTTCCACATAGCGCTCCTGATCCGTATCCTCGATTCTGAGCACAAAAGTACCTTGCTGGGACTTTGCCACAAGATACTCATACAGCGCCGTTCTGAGATTGCCGACATGCATGAAGCCGGTCGGGCTCGGCGCAAAGCGTGTGCGTACCATAAAAACATCTCCATTCCTGCGGATATACAATATAAGGCTTATTATATATCCCAAAGCGCAAATTTGCAATAAAAAAATCGGGAAAAGCGCGCTTTCCTGCGCCCTTCCCCGATTTCTCACATCTGCCCCTTCAGGTAAAGCACGTATTCCTCCAGGCACATACCGAGAGACTGCATGGCCTCCGCGTGCGTGCGCCCCACATACCGGTAATGCCACGGCTCGTAATGGATCCCCGTGATATCCTCCTTGTCCTCCGGGTAGCGCTCCACAAAGCCGTACTCCGCGGCGTGCGCCTGCAGCCACGCATAGGCATCCGTCTCCTCGAAATCCTGCGCCACGTTATTGAAATCCACCGCAAGGCCGGTGTGGTGCTCGCTGTGCTTCGGCGCCTGAATCGTCAGACGCGCATTTTCATAGGCGTCCTCCCGCGTCAGCCCGTCCCGCATGCGGCTCTGCACGGCGTTTTCCAGAATCGTCTCCTGCTCCTCCACGCTCCGGTAGCCGGAAGCCACCCAAAGCGTCACGCCATCCGCACGCGCATCGTCGAGGAGCTCGCACAGCGCGGTGTAGATCTTCGCATTGACCTGAATCGTATCGTAAAGGCGCGGCGTCATCACAAAATCCTCGGGCAGCGGAACAACGTCGTTGACAAGCACCAGCTCCCAATCTGCAAGCTGTTCGTAATCCGCGCTGAAGCTGACCGGGTCCGACGCCGGCACCTCCGGCACAGGCGTCGCCTGCTCGACGGGCGCCGTGACCTCCACCGGCTCTGCGGATGCGTGCGGCACAGCCAGAATCGCCGTAATGACCAGCGCGGCGGCAATGCCGAAAAACAGCGTCAGAAGTGTGCGCGCCTGTTTGCGGTGCGCAACCGCGCGCAGCATACGGTTGTGCCGCCTGACGGCGCTCGCATCCCTCGTATCGGCAGCGTAGGGCACCGCCGCTTCGCTCCGCCGTCCCCGCGCCTGATTTTCCTTTTTTCGCCTCTGCTCCATGCCGCGTGCCTCCATGTATTTCTGTTGTAAAGTATACCACATCCATGCTATACTATTCTATATCTTCAGACACAAATATTTTGCAAATTTTCGGCCATCCGGAAAGGGGTTTTCTGATGAAAAAGGTTTTTATCCGCGGAAACCGCGGCGATTTTCCAAATTATGAGGGCGCCCTTACCGCCTGCGGCATACAGCCGGTCCTCTCTATGTGCCTGGCGGACGCGGACGGGTGCGACGGGCTGCTCGTCCCCGGCGGCGCAGACGTCAACCCGGCCTTATACGGGCAGGAGAATACCGCCAGCGCGGGCATCGACGACAGCCGCGACAAGGACGAGATCCTGCTTGTTCTCCGCTTTTTCACGCTCGGCAGGCCGGTATTGGGCATCTGCCGCGGGCATCAGGTGATCAACGTGGCTTTCGGCGGCGACCTGATCCAGGACGTCCCTGATCCGGCGCATCACAAGGCGCTCGGCGCAGCGGGCGACAACATCCATACGGTCCGCGCCTGCCATCCGTTTATGCGCGGGCTTTACGACGATGAATTTTCTGTGAACAGTGCTCACCACCAGGCGGTTTGGCATCTCGGAGACGGGCTGCGCGCAACCTGCGTCAGCGATGACGGCATCAACGAGGGCTTTATACACGAAAACGGCCGTATCATCGGCGTGCAGTTCCATCCGGAGCGCACCGGCTTTCAGCACCGCCGCCCCGACGCTGTGGACGGCGAAAAGCTTTTTCGGGCATTCCTTGGGTGAGTTTACAGGGAACTGCACGCGGGCCGCGAAACGGACTGCCTACAATCAAAACCACTAGTAAACTAGTGGTTTGCACAGCCCCTAGAAGGGTCAGTACT